>NZ_JBVFTR010000004.1:978333-1304444 GCF_055693285.1 Roseobacter sp. S87 | reverse complement strand
TTTCCGCTCTTTCACGGCAATCTGCCGGACGACATTCTGGTGGTAAACATCAATCCGCTGGAGCGGACGGAGATCCCGCGCACTGCTCAGGCCATTCAGAACCGCATCAATGAGATCAGTTTCAACTCATCCCTTCTGCGGGAACTGCGCGCGATTGAATTCGTTCAGCGGCTGCTGGAGCAGGGCACGCTCAGTACGGATCAGAAAAACCGTGTGCTGGTGCATATGATCGCCGATGATGCGCTGATGAACGAGCTGTCGGTTGCGACGAAACTGGTGCCGACGCCTTATACGCTGGCGCGGCTGAAAGAGGCCGGGCAGCGCGCAGCGGATGTCTTTATTGACCAGCACAAAGAGGATCTTAACCTGCGCAGCACGGTCGATCTGCCGGCGATGTTCGGCTGACTACATCTGCCCGGGTGGCACTGACGGATCTTTGTCGTTCGGATAGACGAGGCCTGCGGAGATCACCAGTTTGGCTGCATCCTCGACGGTCATTTCAAGTTCGATCACGTCCTGCTGCGGCACGAAGAGCAGAAACCCGGAGGTCGGGTTGGGTGTGGTTGGCAGGAAAATACTCAGCATCGGACTGCCGTCATTGGCCCGTGCGGCAATCTCGCCCTTGGTATTGGTCGAGATAAACCCGATGGCCCAGATGCCCTTGCGCGGGTATTCGATCACGCAGGCTTTCTCGAAAGAACGTTCCGACTGGGCGAATACGGTCTCCGAAATTTGTTTGATGCCCGAATAGATGGTGCGGACAACCGGCGTGCGTTCCACCAGGCTTTCTGCGAAGCGGATCATGGACCGGCCGATGATACCCTTGGCCATCCAGCCGACGATCACTGTGAAGATCAGGAAGATAATTACGCCGATACCGCGCACGTTGATCTGCACAGAAGGGTCCAGCCCCAGCAGATCCTGGATCAGGCGGTCCGGCTGATAGGCGCGCGGCACCAGCGGCAGGACAAATCCGTCAATCCAGCCCACAACGGACCAGATCAGCCAGATCGTCAGCCCCACAGGTGCGATGACAACCAGGCCTGTCAGAAAGGAGGCGCGGAGACTGGCGAAAAGGCTGCGGCGGGACGGGGGCGTTTCAGGATCGAAGGGCGTGTTCATTCAGGTTCCAACGGATGATGCACTGGATAGTTAGGCGCTTTGGCAGTGCTCCACAATGGGCGGGGTGCACCTGGAGTTCCTCTTGTGATCAGGCGTTGCGGATTGTGCTCAGTGCCTGGGCGATCCGGGCGGCAAGACGGGCATTATTCCGAACCAGCGCGATGTTTGCGGTCAGGGAACGGCCTTCGGTCAGCTCAAAGATACGCTGCAGCAGATACGGGGTGACGGCCTTGCCACGGATGCCATGTGCATCCGCGTCGGCCTGGGCCTGGGCAATCACCGGGGCCAGGTCAGCGGCCGGGATTTCGTCTGCAGCGGGCACCGGATTGGCAATCAGCTGTCCACCGGGCAATCCCAGCAGACCACGCATGTGATGGGCGCGCGCAATGTCTTCGGCCGTGTCCATGCGCAGGGGCGCGCGCAGCGGCGAACCGGCGCTCCAGAATGCGGGAAAATCATCCTGCCCCACGGCAATGACCGGCACGCCCTGGGTTTCCAGCACTTCAAGCGTTTTATCGACATCGAGAATTGCCTTGGCCCCTGCTGCCACGACACTGACGGGGGTCTGTGCCAGTTCCATCAGGTCCGCGGAGATATCAAAGCTGTTTTCAGCGCCACGGTGCACGCCGCCGATACCACCGGTGGCAAAGACGTCAATCCCGGCCAGACGGGCGGCTATCATCGTCGCGGCGACGGTTGTGGCCCCGGTCCCCCCGGTGGCCATGCAGGCGGCGAGATCCGCGCGCGAGAGTTTTGCCACACCGCGCGCCTGGGCCAGCGTGTCCAGCTGTTCAGGCTCCAGGCCTGCGCAGAGCGTGCCGTCCAGCACGGCCATGGTTGCGGGCACGGCACCCGATGCGCGGATGTCATTTTCCACCTGGCGCGCAACCTCCAGGTTCTGCGGAAACGGCATACCGTGGGTTATGATGGTGCTTTCCAGCGCTACAATCGGTTTGCCGGCAGTGATGGCGGCAGCGACTTCGCTGCTGCGAATGAAAAGCAGTTGGCTCACAGGTGTGTTTCTCCGGATACATATGCGGCTGCAGCGCCAAGCGCGCGGGTGAGGGCGGTGTCACGGTCGGCACCCTCCGCCTCGGCAGCGATATGGGCCGCCATGAAAGTGTCACCGGCGCCGGTGACGCGGGTCACCAGAACCTGGGGTGGTTTGCGGGTGATCAGGTCCTGGCCGGACCCTTCGGTAGCATCATTGCCGCCATCGGTCACCAGAACGCGCGACGCGCCCCGATCGAGGAGACCGCGCGCTGCCTTTTCTGAACTGTCAAAGGACTGCTGGCACAGATACCCGGCCTCTTCGAGGTTCACATAGAGCGTACCACGCCCAGAGCGGACAAAGGGCAACAGGCGTTCTGCTTTGCCCGGTGATGCCGGTGCCACCCGCAGGTCGGCCTTTGCCAGCAGCGGGCTGGCCGCAATGTCGCTGAGCAGATCAAGCGTCAGATTGCCGTCCAGTGCCACGGGTCCCGCATAGGGCGCGTCCGGGGTCGCAACCCTGCCATCTGACAGCGGGCTGAGGATGCGCGCCCCGGCGGCCTCCAGCGAATGGGCGTCCGCAATGGCCGCAATCAGACCATTGGCGCCCTCGACGGCCATGTAGACATCAGTCGGCAGGTCATCGGAGCGATACACATAGTCGGTCACCAGACCCCGCGCGATACATGCCGCGATCAGTTCCTCACCCTCGGCATCCCGGCCGATGGCCGTCAGCAGTCCCGGGGTCAGCCCGAACCGTGCCAGCGTCATCGCAATGTTCATGGCGACACCACCGGGCAGACGGGTAATCCGGCCCGGTACATCCGACCCCTGACGCATCACACTCGCCGAGCGGCCGATCACATCCCACAGGACAGAACCGATGCACAGAATGTCGGGGTTTTTGCTCATGACTGCCTTGTGACGGGGAACGCGGGCCGGATCAAGAGCGTCTTTGCCTTACTCCGGCACGCGGAAGGTCAGCGCCGCCCAGAGCGTGCGCCAGACCGGTGCGTCCGGATCGGACCCCGCGCCCTCTGCCTCGCGCAGCACAACCGCATCCAGCAGATATTCGTGGCCTGCTTTCACGGGAACGGACGCGATGCCGTCGCCGTCGGTGCGCGCCAGTGTCACCTCAACGACGCCCGCCGGATCACGCGTGAAAATCTCAACCTGTGCATCCGGGCGCGGCGCGTCGTTATAGAAAACCTGCACCCGCATCGGGCCTGCGAAGCCATCGGCATAGGGATTGTCCAGTGCGACGATCTCCGTCTCCAGCCCGAACTCGCGGTCCTGTCCGGATCCGTCACCGGCTGCAATCAGCGCTTTGACATGGCGGGTATAGCTTTCGCGGAATTTCTCCTTCGACCAGCCCCGCGCGTCATGGGTGGCTGCAGCATCGGGAAAATCCTTGTGCGCCGCGAATTTCAGGAACTTCTCCCATTCGCGATAGGTCAGCCGCGCGGGCGTGGTTTCATGCAGTACGACCATCAGACCATCGCCGGGCGCCTGCATGTTCAGAGCCGGATAGTCACCGGGGCGTCCCTCCACGGGCACGATCGTATCACCGGCGGCGATGTCGAACCGGGTGAAGTTGCTGTCGAACCATCCCAGCGCAGCCCCTTCGAAATTTTCGCCGTTGCGGAGGTTCGCGGTGATCACATCTCCGCTTTCGACTTGATATTCTTCAGGTTCAATCCAAAACTCGTGCGCAACGGCCGGAAGACCCGCGACCACCATCACCAGACCGAAAAGACGTTTCATTACCATGCTCAGGACCCTTCTTCGCTGCATCGTCAAGCTGATGCTTTTTGGTTTCGTGTCAACTCACTTCCTGGTGGGGCAGGCGCGGGATGCAACCGCGCACGAACTGATCCCCACAGTGGCCGACCTGTCCGTGACGGATGAGGCAGAGGTGACGCTGACCCTGCGCATGAATATTGAGGCCTTTCTGTCGGGCATTGATCTCGACAATGTGGCGGACACGGACGACACCGAAGGCTCAGATGATTATGACACGCTGCGGGCCATGGACATACCGGACCTGCAGGCGCGGTTGCCGGAACTGATCACACAGTGGAACGCAGTGCCGCTGGCCGAAGCGGGCGATGCACTCCGGTTCGCGCTGCGCAGTGTGGAAACGGAAACGCCCGCCGATTTTGAACTGCCCCGCATTTCACTGGTGGAACTGGTGGCCCCGCTGCCGGAGGGTGCAGCTACGGTCACAGTTAACTGGCCCGCAGGGTCCGGCGCTATGGTGCTGCGCCAGCACGGTGTCGCGGAACCCTACACCGGCTATCTGGCCGGCGGAGACAGCAGCCCGGCCATCAGCTTTGAGGGCGGCGGCGCGCAGACGCCGGGCGAGGCATTCATGGCCTATGTGCCCGTCGGGTTCGACCACATTCTGCCAAAGGGCCTCGACCACATTCTGTTTGTCCTGGGGCTCTTTTTCCTCAGCACACGCTGGCGGCCGCTGCTGTGGCAGGTCACGGCTTTTACGCTGGCCCATACGGTCACGCTGGCACTCGGAGCGCTTGGGTGGGTCACGCTGCCGGGCAGTATTGTGGAACCCCTGATCGCGGCTTCCATCGTCTATGTGGCCGTCGAGAATATTTTCCATCAGGGGCTCAGCCGGTGGCGGCCCGCGGTCATTTTCGGGTTCGGGCTGCTGCACGGGCTGGGGTTTGCTTCTGTGCTGGGCGACTTCGGGCTGCCCGATGACCAGTTCATCCCGGCACTGATCGGGTTCAATGTGGGCGTGGAACTGGGGCAGCTGACGGTGATTGCGCTGGCCGCACTCCTGCTGGTTCTGTCGGCCCGGCTCGCGCGGCGCATGGCGCTGGACCCGGCGGAGCAGGCGGCAACAACCTATCCTGTGGTCTTCCGCTCGGTCTCGATCCCCGCTTCGATCCTCATTGCGGTCACCGGTGCCTGGTGGAGTGTTGAGCGGGTTTTCTTCTGATCAGCCCATCGCGGCGATCAGATCACCCAGCGCTGCGGCCGGGTCCTCCACGCCCCAGATTTCATCGCCGATGCCAAAGAAATCGGTGTAACCGGCCAGCGCCCGTACCAGATCGGTGGTCAGGCCCCCTTCGGCCACAACCGGGACTTCGATCATTTCGGACCACCATTCAAACAGCGCCGCTTCGGCAAAGGACCCATCGCCGAGGGCGGATGCCTGCACAGGCCCGAAGCTCACGTAATCCGCACCGGCTTCTCCGGCGGACATGCCGTCATGCCGTGATGTCCCGCAGAAAGCGCCGACAATTGCGTCATCGCCCAGGGCCTTGCGCGTGTCCCGCACCGAGCGCGCCGCGTCCGTCAGGTGCACACCATCCAGCCCAAGCCGGTCCGCGAGCATCGTATGCTCGTCCAGTACCAGCGCGATGTCGCGGGCATGGGTCACTTCGCGCAGGGCATCTGCCGCCCGCGATATGCGGTCCTCATCCCGGCTGGCCAGCGCCAGGCGCACACAGGCCACCTCATGGCTGTCAAGCGTACGCGCCAGCAGGTCAGGAAAGGTGCTCAGCTCAAACTCCGGCGGGGTGATCAGGTAAATCTGCGGCAGTTCGGGCGTGTCATCCATGGGTCTTGTCCTTGAGGTCGTCTGGCACTGATCAGTAGCCTCCGGCGCGCCAAAAGGAAAACGATTATGCCCGGCGCCCCACGATTTCAGCGTCAGGGCGTTGCAGACGCGGGCCTGAGCGCCTATCAGGCCGCCATGTCAGATGCAGTTGAAACACCCCGTACTCCGGCTTTCGTGCTCGTGCGCCCGCAGATGGGCGAGAACATCGGTGCCGCGGCCCGTGCCATGCTGAATTTCGGGCTGGACCGTATGCGCATTGTGGCGCCGCGCGACGGCTGGCCGAACCAGTCCGCTGTGGCGATGGCCAGCGGTGCTGGCCGCGTGCTCGACGCCGCACAGCTCAGTGATGATCTGGCAGGCAGCGTCGGGGACTGTGCTTTTGTCTTTGCGACAACCGCCCGGTCGCGCGATCTGACCAAACCTGTCATGAGCCCCGAAGCCGCTATGAAACTGGCCGCCGAAAAGATCGCCGAAGGCCAGCGCGTGGCGGTGCTCTTTGGTCCGGAACGGGCGGGCCTGGAAAACGAGGACATCGCGCGGGCCAACGCCATCATCTCGGTGCCGGTGAACCCGGAGTTTCCCTCGCTGAACCTCGCGCAGTGTGTTCTGCTGACAGGCTACGAATGGATGCGCGCCACGGGTGGTGTCACGCACGATGTGACCGAAATGGCCGGCACTGACTGGGCCGAAGGGATTGAGGTCGAACGTCTGGCACAACACTATGAGGAACGGCTGGACGATGCCGGTTTCTTCTTTCCCGAACACAAATCGCAATCCATGCGCACCAACCTGCGGAATATGTGGAGCCGCATGCCGCTGACCCGCGCCGATGTGCAGATGCTGCACGGCATGCTGCGACAGATCATCCGGGGCAGAGGCCGCGACAATCAGTGACGCTGGACCTCGCCTGCACACGGGCTTAGGTATACCCGCAACATGGTCAGATAAGGCACCGGGATGAGCAGCAAGCGCAACATCTTCGAAGAAGTCGGCAGCACCGCCGACACCCGCCCCGCCGCAACGCCGGGGCTCATTGATAAAGGCCGGACAGGTGCGCGCGGGGCGATCCGCGTCTGGCTGATGATCCTCTTTGCACTGGTCTTTGCCATGATTGCCGTGGGCGGGCTGACCCGTCTCACCGACAGCGGTCTGAGCATCACCGAATGGCGCCCGATCACCGGCGCGCTGCCGCCGATGTCAGAGGCCGAATGGCAGTCTGAATTCGAGAAATACCGGCAGATCGACGAATGGCGCATCCAGAACCAGTGGATGCAGATGGCTGATTTCAAAGTGATTTACTGGTGGGAATGGGGCCACCGGCAGCTGGGCCGCGTGATCGGTCTCGTGTGGGCTGCGGGCTTTGTCTGGTTTGGCATCCGCCGTAAAATCCCGCCCGGCTGGACACCCCGGCTTTTTTGGCTCGGCGTTCTGGGCGGGGCCCAGGGCGCAATCGGCTGGTGGATGGTCGCCTCTGGCGTGACCCAGGGCGAGGGCATGGTGGATGTGGCCAGCTACCGTCTGGCGGTGCACCTCGGACTGGCGTTCGTGATCCTTGGCTTCATCTCCTGGTACGTCATGGAACTGGGCCGCAGCGCACAGGACCTGATGCAGGCGCGCCGTGCGCGCGAACGCAAACAATGGGGCATGGCCACGGGCCTTTTGCATTTCACCTTCCTGCAGATCCTGATCGGCGCGCTTGTGGCCGGGATCGACGCCGGGCGCAGCTATACCGACTGGCCCCTGATGGGCGGCCAGTTCTTCCCGGCCAGCGCCATGGTGCTTGAACCCGTCTGGCGCAACTTCTTTGAAAGCCCCGGCCTTGTTCAGTTCATCCATCGGATCACCGGCTATGTTCTGCTGGTCTTTGCCGTGGTCGTCTGGCTGCGCGGACGCCGCTCGGCGCACCCGAACACGCGTTTTGCTTTCAACGCTGTGATGTCCGCCATGTCGCTGCAGATCGTCCTGGGCATTGTGACGGTGCTCTATGCCGCCCCGGTGCATATCGCGATCTTCCACCAGCTGCTGGCGGTTGTCGTCTGGGTGCTGATCCTGCGCGCCCGTTTCCTGAGCGGCTATCCCGTCGCTACTTCCCTGAGAGGGTCTTCCTGATGAGCACCTACGCTGACCTGCTGGCCTTTACCCGCGAAACCATGGCGCTGTCCTCCGTCGCGGGGCGGCTTGGATGGGACCAGGAAACCATGATGCCGCGCGGTGCGGCAGAGCAGCGCGGCGAGGAGGTCGCAGCCCTCGAATCCGTCCTGCACGCGCGCCGCACCGACCCGCGCATGGGGGACTGGCTGGCCGCCGCAGAAGAGGTCCAGACAGACGAAGTCCCCCGCGCACAGCTGCGTCACATCCGGCGGACCTGGGAACGGGCGTCGAAAATCCCCGCCGACCTCGCATCGGAAATCGCGCGTGTCACCTCTGTGTCGCAGGGCGTCTGGGCCGATGCCCGCGCCAGTGACGATGTTGCAGCTTTCGCGCCAACGCTGGAAAACGTGATCCGCCTGAAACAGGAGGAGGGCGCCGCGCTGGCACAGGGGGGCGATGTCTATGACGCGCTGCTCGCGGATTACGAACCCGGCACAACGGCTGCCGAACTTGAGGCAATGTTCGGCGCGCTGCGCCCCGAACTCAGCGCCCTGCGCGCCGCTGTGCTGGACGCCGAACCGCCAGCAGAGATCACCGGCACCTTTGATGAGGCCGCGCAGTTGCGCCTGTCACAGAAACTCGCCGAAACCTTCGGCTATGACATGGCACATGGCCGTGTCGATAAGGCCGTGCACCCCTTCAGCTCCGGCTCGGGTCTTGATGTGCGGATCACCACACGCACCAGCGAAACCGATCCGTTCAACTGTTTTTATTCCACGATCCACGAGGTCGGCCACGCCTGTTACGAACAGAACATCAGCCGCGATTACCTGCTGACACCCCTGGGGCAGGGCGTCTCGATGGGCGTGCACGAAAGCCAGAGCCGCATCTATGAGAACCAGCTGGGCCGCAGCCGTGCTTTTACCGGCTGGCTCTACGGCCAGATGCGCGACGCCTTCGGTGACTTCGGCATTCCCGACGCGGAGAGCTTCTATGCCACCGTGAACCGCGTGAACAACGGTTTTGTCCGGACCGAAGCCGACGAGCTGCAGTACAACCTCCATGTGCTGCTGCGCTTTGATCTTGAACGGGCGCTGATGTCCGGTGATCTGACCGTCGGCGATCTGGAAGCCGCCTGGAATGACCGGTTCGCGGCGGATTTCGGCTATGCGGTGGACAAACCGTCAAATGGGGTGCTGCAGGATGTGCACTGGTCCGTGGGTCTCTTCGGGTACTTCCCTACCTACAGCCTGGGCAACGTCTATGCCGGCTGCCTGCATGAAGCCCTGCGCGGGGCAGTACCGGATCTCGATGACCAGCTGGCACGCGGGGATACCTCGGCGGCCACCACATGGCTGGCGCAGAACGTCCAGACCCACGGCGGCCTCTATGAACCCCGCGACGTGATCGCCCGCGCCAGTGGCCGCGTCCCCTCCGAGGCCCCGCTGCTGTCCTATCTCAAAGAGAAGTTCTCCGGCATTTACCGGCTGTAAGGCGTGGTTCTGGCGCGGGCTCTGGAAGTCACAACGTCTGCTCCTGAGCCCTTGGCCGCTAAAAGCTTGGATGAATGGCATCAGACGTCAGATCTCGAAAACCTATGATCCGACACACCCCGTTAAAGGGAAGTTCGCCGTCAGTTCAAAAGGCGGCGCCAGAATGGTTTTGAGGCGTGTCTTGAGTTACGTTTGATTGGGTTTGCGCTCGCGCAGGGATCACCCGGGTTTGGCTCAAACCACAAGGCGCCCCTAAAGTGTGCATGTGCATTTTTGAATTTTTGGAGGCGTGAAGTCTGGTCCGGGTCCGCGGCAATATCGTCCAGCACATTCGACCAGGCTGCAATCAAACCGTCTAAATCACGTCCGAACATAGCTGTTCCTGCTCGTTGGGCGTCCTCAGGGTCGGTATATAACAGAACGAGGTTATATCCGGCAGTAACTTGGAAGTCGCCGCTTGTAACTTCACTAATCAGGGTTTCATAGCGTGCGTATACTTTCAGCGGTAAAACAAAGTGCAGATCCACCGGCGCAATCTTATCAACCTGATCACCAAACTTCGCTTGTGTGAAAGCGGTTTTGACTTCCCGCTCAAATTCCGTGTTCATATTCGCCCGCCATTTTTGACCACTGAAGTTAAGGACAATCACAACAAATACATCTGACCAAAACGCGTCGCAGATATGACTATACTATGATACGCATTGAATGCTCAGGATGCGGGAGAGAGCCCCTGACGTACGGTTTGAAAAAGTCAGTTAGGTCCGCCAAACCACCGTTAACGCCCACGTAACAAACCCGACCGCGCGCTATATTAATCCCGGCCCCACCGACCCGCGCACCGACAAAATACCGACGTTATACCGACGTGAAACCGACGCCGGTCCAGCCATAAAAAGAACGGGTAACGCGCGATTCGCCGATCGGTGCGCCACACGGGCCACCGATCGTTGCGTAAACGCCCCGGTCAGCTTTCGGCATCCGCCTCCGGGGCGGCGTCATCCTCGCCCTGATCCGCGATCCAGGCGACACTCACGACCTCTTCGCCTTTGCCGGTGTTGAACACCCGCACCCCGCCCGCAGACCGCGACCGGAACGAGATGCCGTCTACAGGCACGCGGATCGACTGGCCGCGCGACGTGGCCAGCATGATCTGGTCATCCATCTCGACCGGGAAGGACGCAACCAGCGCACCGCCGCGCATCGCTTTGTCCATTGCCTGAACGCCCATGCCGCCGCGTCCGCGCACGGGGTAATCGTGGCTGGAGCTGAGCTTGCCCGCACCCCCTGCGGTCAGCGTCAGGATCAGATTTTCTGCTGCCGACATCTCGGCATAGCGTTCCTGCGAAATGGTCGCATTGGCATCTGTCTCATCGTCATCTGCCGCCGCATCCGCATCATCAGCGAGGCCCGCCATGGCGCGGCGCATCTTGAGATAGGCGGCGCGTTCATCCGGGCTCGCATCAAAGTGGCGGATCACAGACATTGACACCACTTTGTCGTTGCCGGTCAGTTTCACGCCCCGCACGCCAACCGAGGACCGCGAGTTGAAGACCCGCACATCCGTTGACGGGAAGCGGATCGCCCGGCCCGAAGCCGTGACCAGCATCACATCATCATCGGGCGAGGCAATGCGCGCATTGATCAGTGTCGTCTCTGCATGCTCGTCCTCGAACTTCATGGCAATCTTGCCGTTCGATTTGACATTTGTGAAGTCTGACAAGGCGTTACGCCGCACAGTTCCGGCAGATGTTGCAAAGACAATCTGCAGCTGATCCCAGTCATCCTCGTCCCGGTCGATGGGCAGAATGGCCGCAACAGAGACGCCCGTCGGGATCGGCAGGATATTCACAATCGCCTTGCCCTTGGACGTGCGTCCGCCCTGAGGCAGACGCCAGGTCTTGAGCTTGTAGGCCATGCCGTCGGTCGTGAAAAACAAGAGCTGCGTGTGCGTATTTGCCACGAAGAGCGTGGTGACCACGTCCTCTTCCTTGGTCTGCATCCCCGCCAGACCCTTGCCGCCCCGGCGCTGCGACCGGAAGTCTGCCAGGGGCGTGCGCTTGATGTAGCCGCCGGAAGTGACTGTCACGACCATATCCTCGCGCGCGATCAGGTCTTCGTCTTCCATGTCGCCCGACCAGTCGACGATCTCGGTACGGCGCGGCACAGCGAAAAGCTCGCGCACTTCGCGCAGCTCGTCCGCGATGATGCTCATGATCCGGTCCCGCGAGCCCAGAATTTCGAGGTATTCCTTGATCTTACCGGCCAGTTCTTCGAGCTCGTCAGTAACTTCTTTCACGCCGATCTGCGTGAGACGCTGCAGCCGCAGTTCCAGGATCGCACGTGCCTGCGTCTCGGACAGATTGTAGGTCCCGTCGTCGTTTGCTGTGTGGGTCGGATCGTCGATCAGCGCGATGTAATCCAGGATCTGTTCCGCCGGCCAGCGGCGGGTCATCAGTTTCTCTCGCGCTTCAGCGGCATCCGACGATGCGCGAATGGTCGCCACGATTTCGTCGATGTTGGTGACGGCAACAGCCAGACCACACAGGATATGGCTGCGGTCCCGCGCCTTGCGCAGCAGGAATGCCGTACGCCGCGCCACGACGTCTTCACGGAAATCAATGAAGTATGTCAGGAACTTGCGCAGGGTCAGCTGTTCCGGCCGGCCGCCATTCAGCGCCAGCATGTTACACCCGAAAGACGTCTGCATCGGGGTGAAGCGGTAAAGCTGATTCATGACCACTTCGGCGGTCGCGTCCCGCTTCAGCTCGACAACCACGCGCACGCCGTTCCTGTCGGATTCGTCCTGGACGTGGCTGATGCCCTCGATCTTCTTCTCGCGGACCTGCTCCGCGATCTTTTCGATCATGGTTGCCTTGTTCACTTGGTAGGGGATTTCGTCGATAACGATCGCCCAGCGGTCTTTGCGGATCTCCTCAACCCGCGTTTTGGCGCGCACGATGACCGAACCACGGCCCTCCAGATATGCTTTGCGTGCGCCGGACCGGCCCAGCATGATACCGCCCGTCGGAAAATCCGGTCCGGGAACATATTCAATCAGCTGTTCAGATGTCAGGTCAGGTTCATCAATGAGGGCCAGCGTGGCATCAACCACCTCGCCCAGGTTATGCGGCGGGATATTTGTGGCCATACCCACGGCAATACCACCAGCCCCGTTGACCAGCATATTCGGGAAGCGCGCGGGCAGAACCGTTGGTTCCTGCTGCTTACCGTCATAATTGTCCTGAAAGTCGACTGTATCCTTGTCGATGTCGGCCAGCAGATAGGCGGCGGGTTTATCCATGCGCACTTCGGTGTACCGCATGGCCGCCGGGTTATCGCCGTCCATTGACCCGAAGTTGCCCTGGCCGTCGAGCAGGGGCAGCGACATGGAAAAGTCCTGTGCCATCCGTACCAGTGCGTCATAGATCGCGCTGTCGCCGTGGGGGTGATACTGACCCATCACGTCACCCACCGGACGCGCCGACTTGCGATAGGCTTTGTCGTGGCTGTTTCCGGTCTCGTGCATCGCAAACAGAATGCGCCGGTGTACCGGTTTCAGCCCGTCCCGCAGGTCCGGGATGGCGCGGCTGACGATGACCGACATGGCGTAGTCCAGATAGGACGTGCGCATCTCATGCTCGATGCTGACAGACGGGCCCTCGTATGCGGGGCGCTCGGGCGTCATTTCATCATCATTTTCAGGGGGTTGTGGTGTGTCGCTCACGTAAACTGCCCGATCTGTGTGCAGGGTCTATATTTTGTGTCCGAATACTAGCAGAGGGGACATATAAGGTGCAATGCCTCTGTGCCCGGGGCGCTGGCAGCAACGCCGCTTGAGTGATAACACACTGTTTTTATTGAAAAGTAATTTCTTCGTGGCATTCTGAGGGGGAGCAACAGAAAAGAGGCGCTAAAAATGCCCATATCCGAGACCGAACTGATGCTGAAGGGCTATGGCCTAACGACAGCCGAGTTCTTTTATCGCATGCCAGATTTCACCCATGTGCTGAACACCTTTGTCTGGCAGGAATACGACATCGCCCCGGACCATCCGCGGTTATTTCAGTTTGTGGAGTACTGGCAGTCAGAAATCGAAGGGCCCCTGCATTCGGTGCGGTTCACGCACCGCAAAATGATCAGCCCCGGCGAATGGCGCAACGTGACAGGTGAATTCACACTGCACTGACCTCCCTGTCCTCAGGCAGAACAGCTCGCGCCACCCAGAACGCAGAACTTCGCGCAGTGAGGATGGTTCAGCGCAACCGACCCTTCGGCTTCCCGGAGCGTTGTCCCCAGTTCAAAAGCCGCATCATAGGGCAGGAGGGTACAGGCCAGCACGGCGGGTTTCGCAGCCCCCTTGCGTTTGACGACCATCCGAGATGACGCACACATCAGTGCGTCCGGGGATTTGCCCAGAATACCCCAGCAGGCGGTCGTGATCTCCGGCACTTCGACACTCGTGTCCATTTCAGGAAACAGAACAGTCATGCCCGGGTCATCTGCATCAATGTCAAATCCATGCTCTGCAAAGAACGCGGCATATCCGGCACGGCTTTCCGCCTCGCTGTGCGCCATCACAGAACGGCCGGCCACAGCCATGCGGATGTCGTTGTCGCGCAGCCAGTGCATACCCTTCAGGGTCTTGTCGAAAGCACCGGCACCGCGTTCGGCATCATGCAGATCCATGTCGTAGTGATCGACCGATATCCGCAGCGTCAGTTTGCCCGGCCATGCGGCGTTCAGACGTAGCAGGCCTTCCTGCATACCGCGCCGCATCATCGGGCGCATTGCATTGGTCAGGATCAGCACATCATACCCGCGTTCCAGCGCAGCCTCAGCCATCCCGATCATCTGCGGGTTCATGAAGGGTTCGCCCCCCGTGAACGCGATCTCCGTCACGCCCCAGGACCGCTCTTCCAGCTGGCCCAGATAGTCACGGACCTCATCCGCTGTAATATACACCAGCGCGTCATTGGACGGGCTGCTCTCAATATAGCAGTTCACACATTCAATATTGCACAGGGTACCGGTATTGAACCAAAGCGTTTTTGGCGCGGTGAGCGCGACGGTGGCGCGTGGTTCTCCTTTTGCGGTGATTTCCGGGTCGAGAAACTTGCCTGCGTTGGCCTCAGCGAGATCTTTCATATCGCGGGGGGTCCTTTGTCCTTCTTGAGCCAGAAAATGGGGCAGGGTACAGATAAAGGCAAGAAAACATCCGCCCACTGCCGTGCACGGTCTTGTGATCAGGGCGCTTTTGAGTATGTTTGCGCTAACACAAACCGGCCTGCGGGCAGTGCATTCAGGAAAAACACTATGGTTTCGCGCGTTATCCCTGTCGATCCCTTTGATCTTGTCATCTTCGGCGGAACAGGCGACCTCGCCCGCCGCAAGATTCTGCCGGGCCTGTTCCGCCGGTACTGTTCATCGCAGATGCCGCCGGATGCGCGCATTATCGGTGCCGCACGCAGTAGTATGGACCGCGCAGCATACCAGGCGCTTGCCGCCGAAGCGATCCGCGAATTCGGCGGCGACCGCGCCTGCGAGGACGGAACACTTGAGAACTTCCTTGAATGCCTTGATTACGTGGCAATTGACGCAAAAGGCACGGGCGGCTGGGAAACGCTGCGGGACAAGATGGCGGGCAGCGACCGCATCGAAGCCTATTATTTCTCGGTGGCACCGTCGTTGTTCGGTGTTCTGGCCGAGCGGCTGCAAAGCTATGGCATGGCGGACGACACCGCCAGAATTGTCGTGGAGAAACCCTTTGGCCGCGATCTTGCGACAGCGCGCGAACTCAATGCCACGCTAGCAAAGTACTTTGACGAGAAACAGATTTACCGGATTGACCACTATCTGGGCAAGGAAACCGTACAGAACCTGATGGCGATCCGGTTTGGCAACATGCTCTTTGAGCCGTTGTGGAACAGTCAGTTCATTGACCATATCCAGATTACGGTCGCAGAAACCGTTGGTGTCGGCGGGCGGGGCGAATATTACGACAAATCCGGCGCCATGCGGGACATGGTGCAGAACCACCTGATGCAGCTGCTGTGCCTTATCGCGATGGAGCCGCCGGCACGGTTTGACCCCGATGCTGTGCGCGACGAAAAGCTCAAGGTGATCCGCGCGCTGGAGCCAGTGGAGCCGCATCACATCGTCCGGGGCCAGTATGACGCTGATCCGGATGACCCGGAGGACATGCCGGATTACCGTACCGCCGTCGGCGATCCGCGTTCGCGGACCGAGAGCTTTCTGGCAATGAAAACCCATGTGGCCAACTGGCGTTGGGCGGGCACACCGATCTATCTGCGCACGGGCAAGCGGATGACGGCGCGGTCCAGCGAGATTTCTGTTGTTTTCAAGGATACGCCCCATTCGATCTTTGGTGACGAAGCCGGACGTCACCGCAATGTGCTGTCAATCAGGCTGCAGCCGAACGAGGGCATTACGCTGGGCGTGACGATCAAGGAGCCCGGACCGGGCGGGATGCGCCTGATTGATGTGCCGCTGGACATGACCTTTGCGGATGCGCTTGGCCCGGAGGGCGCTGAAAACGTGGATGCCTATGAGCGGCTGATCATGGATGTGATCCGTGGCAACCAGACTTTGTTTATGCGCGGCGACGAGGTTGAGGCCGCCTGGGCCTGGACCGATCCGATCATTGAGGGCTGGACAGCACGCGCCGATGTGCCCAAACCCTATGACAGCGGCAGCGCCGGCCCGGATGCCTCAGATCAGCTGATGGCGCGGGACGCGCGGGCCTGGCGAAAGGTGACACCATGAATTTCAACGAAAATGCTGACAGAGACATGGCGGTGATGAATGTCGCCCATGCGATCACAAGTGATCTGCGAAAATGCCTGCTGCGCCACGATGTAGCCAGCTTTGCTGTGCCGGGTGGTACAACGCCGGGGCCGGTTTTTGATGCGATGAGTTCGGTGGATATCGACTGGTCCCGCGTTCATGTCATGCTGACAGACGAACGCTGGGTGCCCGAAGACCACCCCCGGTCAAACACCGCGCTGGTCAAAGAGCGTCTGCTGACGGGCCGGGCGGCAGCGGCACAGTTTTTTCCGTTCTACCGTGAGGGCATGACGGCCGAAGAGGCAGCTCCGGTGCTCTCTGCGGAAATTGCGCCGCTGATCCCGGTTTCGGTCCTTTTGCTGGGCATGGGGGCCGATATGCACACGGCCTCGCTGTTTCCTGACGCGCCGGGGGTTGAGGCAGCGCTGGACCGCAACGCGCCGCACCTGGTCGCCATGGCGCCGGACAGCCAGCCCGAAGCGCGCATTTCGCTCAGCGGACCCGTGCTTGAGGGGGCCATGGACAAACATCTGATCATCTTTGGCGACGACAAAAAAGCAGCACTGGAACGGGCCATGACCCTGCCGGCGTCTCAGGCCCCGATTGGTGCTGCGATCAAAGGAGGGAATGTCCATTGGGCCGCCTGAACACGCAGTGGGACGCATTGCGCGGCCTTGAACGGCAAAACCGGGACCGTCGGATCCTTTCGCTCTTCGACGCGCCTGACAGAGCGCAGGTATTCAGCGCCCAGACCGGCGATATGCTGTTTGACTACTCCAAAACCAATATCGACACGGAAACGCGCGATGCGCTGATTGCGCTGGCTGACGCTGCCGGGGTCGCAGAAAAACGCGACGCAATGTTCAGCGGTGCGGCCATCAATGACACCGAAGGACGTGCAGTTCTGCACACAGCTCTGCGGAACCTAGATGGCGACCCTGTCATGGTGGACGGGCAGGATGTGATGCCCGGCGTGCTGGACACTCTGGACCGGATGCGGGCCTATGCGCGTCAGGTGCGCGACAGCGGCATCACGGATGTGATGAATATCGGGATCGGCGGATCGGACCTTGGCCCCGCGATGGCATATCAGGCGCTCAGCCCCTGGGCGGACGGGCCACGCTGTCATTTTGTGTCAAACGTCGATGGCGCGCATATTGCCGATACGCTGCGGGGGCTGGATGCCAGAACCACGCTGGTGATTGTCGCGTCCAAAACGTTCACGACGATCGAGACAATGACCAATGCGCGCACGGCCCGCGCGTGGATGGCCGATCAGGGCGGTGATCCTGGCGCGCAGTTCGCAGCGCTCAGCACTGCGGCGGATCTGACCGCAGATTTCGGCATTCCGGCAGAGCGTGTGTTCGGGTTCGAAGACTGGGTTGGCGGCCGTTACTCCATGTGGGGGCCGATTGGCCTGTCGCTGATGATCGCGATCGGACCGGAAGCCTTTGACGCTTTTCTGCGGGGTGGGCAGGCGATGGACCGGCACTTTCAGGCGGCAGAGTTCCATGAAAATCTCCCGGTCCTGCTGGCGCTGACAGGCGTTTGGCACGCGCAGGTCTGCGGTCATGCCAGCCGGGCTGTGCTGCCCTATGACCAGCGCCTTGCGCGGCTGCCGGACTATTTCCAGCAGCTTGAGATGGAATCGAACGGCAAGCGTGTGCAGATGGACGGTACGCCGGTCACTGTCGACAGCGGGCCGGTTGTCTGGGGGGCGGCGGGCACCAATGGCCAGCACGCCTTTTACCAGCTGATCCACCAGGGCACGCGGGTCATTCCCTGCGAATTCATGATTGCTGCCGAAGGTCACGAAAGCGATCTGGCGCATCACCATCAGCTGCTTGTGGCGAACTGTCTCGCGCAGTCCGAAGCCCTGATGCGGGGCCGCAGCATTGAGGAAGCGCGCGCGCGTATGGCCGAAAAGGGCCTGACCGGCGATGAGCTGGAACGCCAGGCGCAACACCGCGTGTTCGAAGGCAACCGGCCCTCCGTTACGCTGGCCTGGCCGCAACTTGATCCCTTTACCCTCGGTCAGATCGTGGCGCTCTATGAACACCGGGTGTTTGTCGAGGGCGTGATCTTGGGGATCAACTCCTTCGACCAGTGGGGCGTGGAGCTGGGCAAGGAACTGGCCACGTCGCTTCAGCCGGTCGTCGAGGGCACCGCGGATGCCGCAGGTAAAGACGGCTCAACCGCAGCGCTTGTGGGCTTTGTCCACCGCAACCGCGGCTGATCTCACCTGTCGGGTGTCGCGCCATCAACTGCGCGGAACCTGTCGATCATCGCATCGGGAACAGGGTACCTGCCGTCACCGTCCTGGTTCAGCAGGACAAGCACGCATTCGAAAGTGGCGCGCAGCGTGCCACCGGCCCAGAGCTGCTGCGCCAGGGTGAAGGACGTCCGCCGGAAACCCGTGCACTGGCAGGTCACCACATAGTCTTCATCCATCAGCATCTCCTGCCGGTAATGGATAGCACCCGACCGGATCACGATGCGTGGTCCGTCGCCGGTCAGAGCGTATCGTGTGAGGCCCCATTCCTGGGTGTACCTGATCCGCAACCGCTCAAACCAGGCCATATAGACTGCGTTGTTGACGTGCTTCAGGGGGTCGAGTTCAGAAAAACGCACCCGGTCGGCCATCGCAAGCACGGCAGGCGGGTCAATGCCAAGGTCTGACTGTTCCTCAGCGCTCAGCGGGGTGTGGTATTTCAGGGTCATGGCGCGGGCTTAGCGGCCCCGGTCGGTTTTGCCAAGGCTTGCCAGAACCCGACCCAGCGGGCACGCTGTGACGACGGGCGATCACGGGAGGGATCCGATGCTGGGACAAATGATGCAGATGCCGCTGACGATTTCGTCGCTTGTGGCGCATGCGGGCCGCTATCACGGGCAGACGGAAGTTGTGTCGGTGAACACCAGCGGCGGAACCGAACGGACCACATGGGGGCAGATTGACAGAAATGCGCGCAGGCTCGCATCTGCACTCACCAGTCTGGGCCTCGGGCCTCAGGCGCGCTGCGCCACCATTGCCTGGAACAACAGGCGGCATCTGGAGATTTACTTCGGTGCCTCAGGCGGGGGCTTTGTGTGCCACACCATAAACCCGCGGCTTTTTCCCGAACAATTGGTCTATATTATCAACCACGCCGGGGACGAGGTCCTGTTTATCGATAGCACCTTTGTGCCGCTTGTGGCCGCCATCCGCGACCAGCTGACGACGCTGAAGCACATCGTGCTGATGGAGGCGGATGTGGGCGATGCCGGTGAAACGTTACCGGGCATCATGGCCTATGATGATCTTCTGGCTTCGGGTGATGACGCATACACATGGCCGGAACTGGATGAAGAAACGGCGTCAAGTCTCTGTTATACCTCCGGAACGACCGGAAACCCAAAAGGTGTTCTCTTTTCCCACCGGTCCACGGTACTGCACAGTTTCGCCGCCAGTCTGCCGGACAGCATAGGTTTTTCCGCGAAGGATGTGGTGCTGCCGGTTGTGCCCATGTTCCACGTAAATGCCTGGGGCACGCCCTATGCCTGCGCCATGACCGGATCGCGCATGGTGCTGCCGGGACCCGGGCTCGACGGCGCATCCCTGGTCAGTCTGATCGATACGTATAACGTCTCTGTGGCTCTGGGTGTGCCAACGATATGGCTCGGCCTGCTCGGCCATGCAGAAGCGGCTGGCAGTGAGCTGAAACCGCTGGAGAAAACGGTTGTGGGTGGCTCAGCCTGCCCGCCATCGATGATCGAGACTTTCCGGGAGCGATACGGCGTGGAAACCGTACATGCCTGGGGCATGACCGAGATGTCACCGCTGGGGACGATCAACACGCCTCTGGCCCGGCACGCGGAACTGCCGCTTGCTGACCAGCACCGGCTGCGCGAGAACCAGGGAAGACCACCCTGGGGCGTGGAGATGAAAATCGTGGATGCGAATGGTGCGGATCTGCCGCAGGACGGGCAGACACAGGGCGAACTGCTGGTCCGCGGGCATTACATCCTTGAGGCATATTTCCAGAGCACAGCCGATGAAACGCTGCAGGACGGCTGGTTCAACACCGGCGACGTGGCCACCATTGATCCCGACGGATACCTGACGATCCGCGACCGCTCGAAAGACATCATCAAGTCCGGCGGAGAGTGGATCAGTTCGGTCGAACTGGAGGGCATTGCCATTGCCCATCCCGCTCTGGCGGATGCGGCTGTGATCGGCGCACGTCATGCCAAATGGGACGAACGCCCGGTGCTGATTGCCGTACTGGAGGAGGGCACCGAGGCAGACGTTGAAGACGTTCTGGCGGTATTCAAGGGCAGGGTTGCCCGCTGGCAGGTGCCAGACACAGTGGTCTTTACGGACGTTCTGCCACGGAATGCCACAGGCAAGGTGCTCAAGCGCAATCTGCGCGAGACATTCGGTGATGTGCTGCTGAGCTGACGCCGGCGGCTTTCCGGCTTTGATGAGCGGGTCTTATGGCGGTCGAGCTCCACCACGATGCAGGGCTGGGGCTGCAGGTATCGCGCACCCTTTTTGGAAGGAAACCCGGCATCCGTGGCGCTCCCGCAAACCAGGCGACTGTTAACCACATGCGGCCGGAAACAGGGCGGTATTTGACATTTTTTTACTTCTTGGAGGCATTCCCTCTGTGCTTTCTAAGGAGATTACTCATGTTCTTCCGTATTCTGGCCTTTCTCGCCTTTTTACTGATCAGTACCTTTCCGGCGCTTGCTGAAACCTGGGAGCTGCAGCGTGCAGACGGCAACGTCCGCGTTTCAGTTGACGGCACGACCTGGAGCCGGGCTGAAGACGGCACCGAACTGACCAGCGGCACCTGGATCAGGACAGGCGCCCGCAGCCGCGTAATTCTGGCACGGGGTGCCGAGCGGATCATTTACCGGGCCAATACGCTCGCCGCGCTGTCGGTCTCTCAGCCGACCGGTCAGACGACACAGGTTACCCAGCGGCGCGGGTCCGTGTTCCTGTCAGTCTCAAGTCGGGACCGGAAACGTACCAGCGTTGTGACCCCACATCTGGCCGCCGTGATCAAAGGCACCGTGCTCGAAGTCACAACAGACGAGAACAGCGCTTCGGTCCGGGTGGATAAGGGGCTTGTCGAAGTGCGCAGCGAGGGCCGCAGCGTTGACGTCAGCGAAGGCCGGGAGGCCACATCTTCCGGTGGCTCACTGAGCGTTGAGCGTTCTGAAGTGACAAGTCGCGTCCCGGGGGCTCCAAACAGTTTCAGCCTGAGCCTGCGGCCAGCACCGCCTGAGACTGCCCGTCAGAACGCAAGTGCGACCGGTATTGCCAACGGGAAAGCCTTTGCAGCAAACGGCAAAACGAACAACGCAGGCGGTAAATCGAACAACGCCGGCGGAAACGGCAATGGCAACAGTGGCGGGAACGGCAATGGCAACGGAGGCGGCAACAGCGGCGGGAACGGCGGCAGCAACAGCGGCGGGAACGGCGGTGGCAACAGCGGCGGAAACGGCGGCGGCAACAGCGGCGGGAACGGCGGCGGCAACAGCGGCGGGAACGGCGGCGGCAACAGCGGCGGCAACAGCGGCGGGAACGGCGGCGGCAACAGCGGCGGGAACGGCGGCGGAAACGGTAGGGACGACTGACTGCTCGGCTGCATATCGCACGGTGTCTGATTGCAGCACATCTGATCGTCGCCGCGGTCGTCCTGATGGACCGCGGCGGCTTTCTGCGCGCGTTCAATGAACGGCTGGAAGATGTCCGGTCAGCACTGATCACCCGGGATGCATCCGGGGATTTCGTGTTTGTCGCGATCGATGCGGCGTCTCTGCAGGCCGTTGGTGAATGGCCCTGGTCGCGCAGAATACACGGTAACATCCTCGAAAATCTCACTGAGGCCGGTGCGCTTGATGTGTTCTTCGATGTGGATTTTGCCTTTGCGGCAGATCCCGCGGGCGACGCCGCATTTGCCGATGCGCTGGAGCGTTCAGGCAATGCCTATCTTCCGGTTTTCCGGCAGCTGGACCGGGATGGCGCGACCGCTCCTGTGACAAACCGCCCGCTCGATCTGTTCGCCACCCGAAGCTGGCCTGCGCTGGTCAATGTCTTCAGCGACAACCAGGGGGCTGTCCGTTTTTACCCATACGGTGACATGGTGGAGGATGAATTCATCCCATCGGCCGCAGCATTGCTCACCGGGGCCTTCTCCGAACGGTCAGACAGTTTTTCCATCAACTATTCAATCCGGCCGGACAGCGTGCCGGTGCTGTCCGCTTACGATGTTGCGCGCGGCAGGTTTGACCCACAAAATATTGCGGGGCGCTCGGTGGTTGTTGGCGCATCGGCCATTGAACTGGGCGATCTGTTCACCGTGCCCGTTCACGGCATTATTCCCGGACCTCTTGTGCATGTTCTGGCCACCGAAACTCTGGCCTCGGGTACAGTCCCGATGCGACTGGAACCAGCGCTGGTCTTTGGCGCCCTTCTGATCCTGCTTCTGGTGCTGCAGACCCGCCCTTTCCGGAACCCGGCGTTTCAGCTTACGACCGGAGCCGTCAGCATTGCCGCCGCTGAGGTCGCCGCCCTGCATCTTTTCGCCAGATCCGCAATCGTTCTGCCAACAGGGGCTCTTTACCCCGGGTTGCTGGCCTTCTGCAGCTGGTCTCTCCTGTGGCGCCTCAAAGTCAACCGCGCTGTCATCAGCCGCCAGCGGCAGGAGGTTGCGAACACCTCTGCGCTGCTGCAACAGGTTTTTGACGACAGTTTCGACGCGATCATCATTGTTGATGAGACTGGCGCGGTGCGGAAACACAGCCAGACTGCACTGCGGCTCTTTGGGGGTGGTCCGGACGGGGTGCCCATAGTGCCCCCGCGCCTCAAGCAGCAGGCGCTTGACGCGATAAAGAGCGGCAAAGGCAGTTCGCTCCGCAAACATGAAACCGGCGGCACCGGTGGCACATTGTACCTGGAATACACCGTCACGCCTTCGGAAACGGTTTCTTTCTCGCGAGGCAGGGGGCAGGCCGTCCGCATTGCGACGCTTTCGATCCGGGACGTCACGACGCAAAAACAACAGGAACGCGACATTGCCTATCTGTCCAGCTACGATGCGCTGACCGGTGCGTTGCGGCGCGGGGTGTTTATCGAATTCATCCAGATGCGCCTCGAAGCCAGGGAACCGTTTGCGGTCTTTGCCTTCAATCTCAGCCGGTTCAAAACCGTCAATACCGTGCTGGGCCGTCCCGTGGGGGATGCACTGCTGCAGACAGTCGTCAAGCGGCTTGAGGACGCGGACGTCAATACATCAGCCGTCGCGCGGTTGGGGGGCGATACTTTCGCCTGTTTTACTGAATTCGCGACTGATGAACATGATGCTGCCATTCTGGCCAAACGGATCGGTGATATTGTCAGTGCCCCTTACAAACTGGACGGGTCGCACGCCAGCGTCGGGGTCAACACAGGCTACGCAGTGATCGCGCCCGACAAAAGTATTTCGGCGCAGGAAGCGCTGACCCGGGCTGAAGAATCTCTCGATTCCGCCCGTCAGGAAGGCGACAGCGCACCGCGTCCTTTCAATCCGGTGATCTCCGCCAGGCAGTTCCGCTCGCGCCAGATAGAACGCGCCATGGGACAGGCGCTTGATCGTGAAGAATTTGAGGTCTGGTACCAGCCCCAGCACTGTGTCAGGGACCTCAGGCTGACCGGATCCGAAGCGCTGATCCGCTGGAAATCAGGCACCCTCGGCCAGGTTTTTCCTGACGAATTCATCGAAATCGCGGAATCGACGGGGTTCATCCACGAAATCGGCGCCTGGGTCATTGAAAAAGCCATCGCGGACACCTTACAGCTGCCAGAGCACCTGACGGTGGCAGTCAATGTTTCAGGTGTGCAGATGGCCTCCGGGGATATCGTCTGCAACCTCAATAACCTGTTGCAGAAAACGGGCTTCCCGGCCTCCCGCCTTTGGCTGGAGCTGACCGAAACCGTGTTGTTCGACGGAACCGGTGAGCACGTCGAAAAGATGCGGGATATTCAGTTCAGGGGCGTTCGCTGGGCCCTTGATGATTTCGGCACCGGTTATTCGTCGCTGGGCCAGTTGTCGCGTCTGCCGATCAATAAGCTGAAGGTCGACAAATCCCTGATATCCGGGCTTGGCTCTGATCCGGCTGCGGAGAGCATCCTCGAAGCCGTTGAAAAACTGTGCCGGAAGATGGGAATGATCATTCTGTGCGAAGGTGTAGAGACACAGGAACATCTGAATTTTCTCAGAGCGCACCATGTCGGCGAAGCACAGGGATACCTCTTCGGCAAGCCAATGCCCTTCAGCGAATTTCAGGAGTACGCCAGAAAACACCGGCATCTTCAGATCGTTTCCGGCTGACATCCGCTGGACACGCCCGTGTCCCGCGGGTCTGTCGGTTCTCCGACCCGTCCGACCCATCGGCATTGCAGCAGAGGGGCCGCTCAGTCAACGCCTGATGGACCAGACCATGGCCGTTTCGTAACCGGCGGTCTCCAGCATGCGGATTTTTGAATACCAGCCCGCCGGGCAAACTACAAAAGCTGTATCAATGCCTCTTTGCTGAAAAGCGGTTTCAGCGGCATGAAGCAGAGCAGCCGCACCAGGAGCATTCGGTAGGGACTTCTCAAAATCAGCCAGTTCGTGGTGGTAAAAATCATCAATAACCCCGGTGCCGCTGATGTCATGGGCGGGCGGAAAATGGAGCCGCGACGCAGGCTGTGCAATCACATATCCCGCGACTTCACCGGGCGGTCCGACAACCCGCATATCGCGGTCTTCGAGCGTCAGGCTGCGGGTCATCCAGGCCCCAAACCGGGCATCTGCCTCCGGATGGCTTTCCCAGAAGGGGTCAATGTCGAACAGAACACGCCTGTTTTCGGCGCTGCGCCGGACAATCCCCGCGATGTCATCCATGCTGGCGTCGCGCACATCAGTGGCTTCATCCTGCGCGCGGAACCCGGTCCGTGACAGATATAGGGTCAGAGGATCATAGCCGCGCCGGGCGAAAGCTTCTTTCCAGTTTTCGCCCGTGACCCATGATGACAGAATGATCTGTGCACCCAGCGCGCGCAGGGCATCCTCAGCCGCCGCTACAAGTGAACCGGCGGTACCATCCGGCGCATCAGGGGACACAAAACTGTCCGGCAGGATCAGCCCCGGATCCCCTTTTGAGCCTGCATAGATCGGCGGTACCGGGAGCAGCATCGAATGCACAACCCCGGTGATCTGCCCGGCGGTTTCGGCCACCAGCCATACCTGGCGAAAAGGTTGCTCAGCCGCGGTCAGCGCAAAGGTCAGCGCCTCGCTGATCTGCGCAGGTGCGTCGCCGGAAATCTTCCACAGAGCCGGGTCGGTGGATTGCCGCGCCTTTGCGTCCGACATCAGCAACCGGACCAGGCCGGGGATGTCATCGGGGGCTGCGGCGCGGATAACCTGTTCCATGATCTTTCACACCTGCTGGGTTGTTGTGCTCCTCGCCACTGTATCCGTCATGCAGAACGGTTTGACAAAGCAGGATATCTTCGCCAGCGTTCAGAAAAACTAACGGCTCGGGGCCGCCGAATGCAACACATCAACCTCAATGCGCTCCGGGTGTTCGCGATGGCGGCCTCTCACGGGAACCTGCAGCGCGCGGCAGAGGAGCTGAACCTGACACGCGGTGCGGTATCCCAGCGGATCCGTCAGCTCGAAATTGACCTTGGTGTGGTGTTGTTGGTGCGTGGCGCGCGCGGTGTTTCCCTGACCCCGGAAGGTGCGCGCTGCCACGAGGCGGTCAGCGAGGCCCTGTCGATACTTGAGACAGCCATCGTGGACATCGGAGGCGGCGAGGACCGCATCATTCTGCATCTGGGCTCGTCAACGGCGGCCAGGTGGCTGATGCCGAGAATGGACGCCTTCGCTCACAGCTTTCCCGACGTTTCCCTTACCACCGAAGTGCATGAGCAGATCCTGCCGCGCAGCCTGGGACGCAATGAAATCGCGCTCTGGCCCGGGCGCGGGCCGGACAGCAATCCCGAACACCATTGCCGTGCGTTGACCGACATCCGGCTGGTCGCGGTGTGCAGCCCGGCGCTGGTCGATCCGGCCAGAACGCCAGACCTGAAAGCGCTGCTGACGCTGCCATTGCTTCAGGACGCACATCGGCGATGGGAAAAACTGATAGAGAAAGCGGGGCAGGGACGCGCTGAAAAACTGCTCAATTTTGACCGGTCCGCCCTGGCACTGGACGCGGCTGTCGGGGGGCATGGGGTTGCGATTGCGCCGGATTACATGATCGGCGACGATTTGCGCGCGAAACGGCTGGTCACCGTCTGGACAGACCCGGAACCTGCAACGGACCGGCTGTACGTGTCCTGGTCCCGCAGCCACCTCGGCCGCCAGCGGATCAGCCGCATCGTGGCCTGGATTGAGGAAGAATTCCGCAAAAGCGGCGCGGCAGTCTCCGCGCCGAAATAACAGCAAGATCAATTCTCTGGCCCGGAGGGGCCACTGGTACGGAATGTCTGGAGCGGGTAACGGGAATCGAACCCGTAACTTAAGCTTGGGAAGCTCGCGTGATACCTTTTCACCATACCCGCCCTCTGCGGCCTGATTAGGCCTGCGCCGGTCAGCCGTCAAGCAGCTTCGCCGCCCCTAAGCGCGGGCGGTGACAAAGTGAATGGATGCCGGAACACGCAGGCCTTCAGGGGTCGTGTAAGCATCCAGTGCCGTCGCCAGCGCGTCACGTACTGCGCGTTCTGTCCGGGTGTCAGCCTCAGCAAATCTGAGCGCGACCTCGGCCGGTCCGATCCGGCACATGGTCTCCGCCAGAACGCGCGGGTCGTCGCCACCGTCCAGCAGAATGTCGGCTGTTTCAATCCGGATATCCGAAAAGCCACCCGCTGTCAGATGCCCGTGCACCCGCTCAGGATCCCGGAACGCAAAGGGGCCGGGGGCATCCGGGTCAGGGCGGGGCGGCGCGCCTGTGATCGGTTTCGCCACACTGGCAGCAAGGGTGAACCACGGGTTGTCAGGTATCTGCGCCCACGCTGCAAAGCAAAGCTGTGCACCGGGCACCATAGATGCGCGGATATTGGCGAAAGCGGCATCAGAATCCGCAAAGAACATCACACCGAAACGCGATATCACCGCGTCAAAGCTGGCGGCGGGGAACCGGTGTTCTGCAACATCCGCCAGCAACAACGAAACGCCATTGTGGTCTGCCGTTCGGGTCCGCGCCAGTGCCGTCATGCTGTCGGAAATGTCCGCGCCGGTAACCGATCCCCCCGGTGCCACAAGCTCTGCGGCCTGCAGGGTGCTGGCCCCGGTGCCCGAGCCGACATCAAGCACATTCTGCCCCGGTTGCAGGCCCGCGCGGGACCACAGTGCATCCAGTACCGGCTGCATCAGCTGGTCCATCTGCACCTGCATTTCGACCCATTTGGGCCCGGCGGCATCTGACCAGAAGTCCCGCTGTTCGCTGTTGTCCCCGGTCATGCGCGCCGCCGTCTGCGGCGTCCACCGGACGCGCCGCCATCACCGCCGCCGGTGTTAAAGGTCGCATCGGGCAGCGACACCAGACTGTTCAGGATCGGGAAGGGTTCAACCGCATTGGGGATCGCAGAGGCATTCACAAAATGCTCCTGGAACCTCGGTTCAATGGCCGTTTCCACCTTGTGGATGGCTCTGACGGTCGCTTCGATTCCGGCCCGCGCCCCGGTGTTGAGCAGCGCGATCCGCGCTCCGGTGCCCGCTGCGTTGCCCGCAGAGGTCACCTTGTCGAGCGGCGCATCCGGGATCATGCCCAGCACCATCGCGTGTTTGCTGGAGATATGTGCACCAAAGGCACCGGCCAGCACCACGCGGTCCACCTCGTCGACGCCGAATTTGTCCATCAGCAGACGCGCCCCGGAATAGAGTGCTGCCTTGGCCATCTGAATTTCGCGGATATCCCGGTTGGTGATGGTGATCAGGGGCCCGCCATCGAGGCGTCCGTCATGCACCAGATAGGAATAGGTGCGCCCGTCGAGAAAACAGCGGTCAGAACCGGTCTGTTCCGGCGAACCGATCAAGCCCGCTGCATCGACGATACCGTGGATGCGCATTTCGGCGACCATTTCGATAATGCCAGAGCCGCAGATGCCTGTAATGCCGGTGGAGCCGGTCTCGATTACAAAGCGCGGATCGTCCGACCACATGTCGCTCCCGATGACGCGGAAACGCGGGGCTTTGGTCTCGGGGTCAATCTCGACACGTTCGATTGCACCAGGGGCCGCGCGCTGACCGGAACTGATCTGGGCGCCCTCAAAGGCAGGACCGGTCGGCGAGGAACAGGCCAGCACCTTTTCCCTGTTGCCCAGCAGGATTTCCGCGTTGGTGCCAACATCCACCACCAGCACCAGATCATCAGATTTGTCCGGAGCCTCAGAAAGTGCGACCGCCGCGGCATCCGCGCCCACATGGCCGGCGATGCAGGGCAACAGATAGACCCGCGCAGAGGGGTGAATGTTCAGTTCCAGATCGTCGCCGCGCAGCCGCAGCGCATTGTTGGTGGTCAGCGCAAAGGGCGCTTGGCCCAGTTCAAACGGATCGATACCCAGAAACAGATGGTGCATCACCGGGTTGCAGACGAAAACCGCATCGACAATCAGGCGGCGGTCCACTTCTGCTTCGTCAGCGATCTGTTCAAAAAGGTCCCGCATGCCCTGGCGCACCGCGCGGGTCATTTCCGCAGCACCACCTTCGTTCATCATCGAATAGCTGACCCGGCTCATCAGGTCCTCGCCAAAGCGGATCTGCGGGTTCATCAGACCGGAGGAGGCCAGCACGTCACCTGTTTGCAAATCGCACAGGTGTGCCGCAATCGTGGTCGAGCCCAGATCGACCGCCAGGCCGTAAACTGTGCCATCATAGTAACCGGGCCAGATGTTCATAATCCGGGGGTTGTTTTCGTGATCCCCCAGATGCACCGCGACAGTGACTTTCCAGTCTCCCTTGCGCAGGATCGGCTGCATCTCCTGCAGAATATGCAGATCGGCGGTGACGTTCTCCAGCTCCCACTGATCGCGCAGCGCATCGCGCAGTCGTTCAAGATCGCCGGACGGGTCGTGCATGTCCGGTTCCTGCACTTCGACGTAAAAGAGCTTGGTTGACGGATCGAGTGTGATGTCGCGCACCTCGGCCCGTTTGCGCACCACCTGTTTGTGCACCTGACTTTCGGGCGGCACATCGATCACGACATTGCCCTGAACCGTGGCCTGACAACCCAGCCGCCGGCCGTCGATCAGCCCGCGTTTGTCCTTGTAGCGCTGTTCCACCCTGTTCCATTCCGACAGGGCGTCCGCTTCGACGGTGACGCCGTGTTTGGAAAACTCGCCATAGCTCGGGGTGATCTGACAGCGCGAACAGATACCACGCCCGCCACAGACAGAATCGAGATCCACACCCAGCTGCCGCGCAGCTGTCAGGATCGGTGTGCCCACGGGAAAATGCCCCCGTTTGCCGGAAGGGGTAAAGACGACAAGGGGATCGCTGGACATCTTGGTTCGGTCACCTGTTATTTTTGGTCTGACAACAGTCTAAGGAATTGCGCGCCGCTAAACTGCTGATCTGCGTCACATAATGCACCCCGCGCGGCATTGCCCGCCAGAAATCGTCATGAAGGTTATGAGCAGCGGTTGATCAGCCCAACGCAGGGTTGTGCGCACGGGCATGAAAGATGAACCCCAGAAGGTTCAGCAGCACCTGTGCCGCAAGGATCGACGTGGACCCTGTGGGGTCATAATCCGGTGCTACCTCGACCAGATCAATCCCTGCGACGCGGTGGTTCTGCGCGACGCACTGCAGGAGTTCCAGAACCTCGTAATAGAGAAAGCCACCGTGGCTGGGCGTACCGGTCCCCGGGGCGATCGAAGGACAGAAGGCATCAATATCGATGGTGATATAGATGTCCGCCTCCGCCGGCAGATGCGCAAGCACCCCGTCGCGACCCATGGCGCGGGCCTGCCGCACCGAGATGATGCTGGATCCCATCGCGCGGGCATCGGCATAGCCTTCCTGAGCGGTGGAGCTGACATTGCGGATACCCACCTGCGTCAGGCCGGTGACATAATCCTGTTCCGCCGCCCGGCGCATCGGATTGCCGTGACCGTGACGCACGCCGTGGCGTTCATCCACAAAATCCAGATGCGCATCAATCTGCAGGATATGCAGCGGCCGCCCGGTATATTCCGGCCCGGAAAACGCACGGATACAGGGGATGTTGACCGAATGATCTCCGCCAATCACCACCGGCAGGGCACCCGCCCGCAAAGCGGCACGCACCCCGGTTTCGATATTGGCATGGCTCTTTTCGGTGTCCGTATGCACTATATCAGCGTCGCCCATGTCCACGATGCGGACGTCGCCCGGCAGATAAGTCGCGTCGTCCTCGTGGTCATAGGCCCCGGCGTGGCCAAAACTGAACAGGGTCGACGCCTCACGCACGCCCCGCGGCCCGAAGCGTGCGCCCGACCGCCATTGGGTACCCGCATCAAAGGGCGCGCCCAGGATGGCGGCATCGGCCTGCAGCGCCTGCCAGTCCGGTTCATAGGGGCGCTTGCCAAAGGTGGAGATCCCGACAAACGGCAGATCAAGCCTGCCGCCTTCATACCCGTGTCCTGCCATGTGAATTGTTTCCTTTGATAAACCTTCCGGCCAGTTTCTTCCTGGATGGGGCCGCTGGCAATGGGGCAGGGGCCATATTTGGTGGTTTTTGCCCTTTCAATTTCTGCGGCCCCGTGAAATAGGAAACTGCCAAATGAACACTCCAGCTGCGAGGTAGACAATGGAGATTCGCGAGGCCTTCACCTTTGATGATGTACTGCTTGTTCCGGGCGCGTCTTCGGTTCTGCCGTCCACGGCGGATACGCGCACGCGGGTGACGCGCAGCATTTCCATGAACATTCCGCTGCTGAGCTCGGCCATGGACACCGTTACCGAAGGACGCATGGCCATCGCCATGGCCCAGGCCGGAGGGATCGGTGTTGTGCACCGCAATCTCAGCATCGAGGAACAGGCCCGTGAAATCCGGCGCGTCAAACGGTTTGAGAGCGGGATCGTCTACAACCCGATCACCCTGCGCGCGGACCAGACCCTGGCGGATGCCAAGGCGCTCCAGGACCGCTACCGCGTCACCGGCTTTCCGGTGGTTGATGAAACGGGCCGCGTGCTGGGCATCGTCACCAACCGTGACATGCGTTTTGCCAGTGACGATGACACGCCCGTCTCAGTGATGATGACCAACGAAAACCTCGCCATTCTGCACGAACCTGCCGACCGCGAAGAAGCCATCAGCCTGATGAAGGCCCGGCGCATTGAAAAACTGCTGGTTACGGACAAGGACGGTAAACTGACCGGCCTGCTGACGCTCAAGGATACGGAACAGGCGGTGCTGAACCCCACAGCCTGTAAGGATGACCTGGGCCGTCTGCGCGTTGCGGCAGCGACAACCGTTGGGGACGCAGGGTTTGAACGTTCTGAGGCGCTGGTGGATGCCGGTGCCGATATGATCGTGATCGATACCGCACACGGGCATTCCGAAGGTGTTGCCGCTGCGGTGCGCCGCGCCAAGGCGCTGAGCAATGAAGTTCAGATCGTTGCGGGTAATGTCGCCACAGCCGAGGCCACGCGCGCGCTGATTGACGCGGGCGCGGATGCAGTCAAAGTCGGTATCGGGCCGGGATCCATCTGCACCACGCGTATGGTTGCAGGTGTTGGTGTGCCGCAGCTGACGGCCATCATGGATTGTGCCGGAGCTGCAGGCGAGACACCCGTGATCGCAGATGGCGGGATCAAATTCTCAGGCGATTTCGCCAAGGCCATCGCCGCAGGGGCGTCCTGCGCCATGGTCGGATCTATGATTGCGGGCACCGATGAAAGCCCGGGAGAGGTGATCCTGTACCAGGGCCGTTCGTTCAAAAGCTACCGCGGCATGGGATCGCTCGGTGCTATGGCCAGTGGTTCCGCAGACCGCTATTTCCAGAAGGATGCCGCCAGCGACAAACTTGTTCCCGAAGGCATCGAGGGTCAGGTTGCATACAAAGGCTCCGCCGGTGCGGTGCTGCACCAGCTGGTCGGCGGGCTGCGCGCGGCCATGGGCTATACCGGCTGTGCCACGGTCGATGAAATGCGCAAAAACTGCAACTTTGTGAAGATTACCGGCGCGGGCCTCAAGGAAAGCCACGTGCACGACGTGCAGATCACGCGCGAGAGCCCGAACTACCGGATCGGCTGATGCGCATCCGGACGGCAACCCAATGACACCCGGCGCGCGCGTCGCAGCCGCCATCGGTATTCTGGATGCCGTCGCGGACGGGCAGCCGGCAGAGCAGGCCCTGACCCGATGGGCGCGCGCCAGCCGGTTTGCCGGATCAAGCGACCGCGCTGCCGTGCGCGACCATGTTTTTGACGTTCTGCGGCGGCGGCGCAGTGTTGCGGCCCGAGGCGGTGGCAGCACCGGTCGCGCTCTGATGACCGGGCTGCTGCGCGAAATGGGCGTTGATCCTGCCGAATTGTTTACGGGCGAGGGTCACGCGCCGGCGCCTTTGTCGGCGACTGAACTGAGCAGCGGCGCAGAACCTGCGTCTTTTGCGGAACACTGGAATCTGCCGGACTGGCTGGTGCCTCTGTTTCAGGAAAGTCTTGGGGACAAAGCGGGAGCTGCCGCAGCGGCCTTGATGGATCGCGCGCCTGTGTCCTTGCGGGTGAACACCCGCCTTACGACTGTGTCCGATGCTGCAGCAGCTCTGGCCGAAGAAGGCATTCAGACCAGGCAGCCTAGGGCGTTCCCCGGCGCTTTGCTGGTCACCGAAGGTGCCCGGAGGATCCGTGGATCGAAGGCATATACTGGCGGCCACGTCGAACTTCAGGATGCGGCGTCCCAGTGCAATTGTCTCAGGTCTCCCGCCTGCGCGGCGCTGTCTCGACTATTGCGCTGGCGGCGGAGGAAAATCGCTCGCACTGGCAGCAGACACCGCGCGCGAAGTGTCCGCGCATGACGCCAACCCACAGCGCATGCGGGATCTGCCGGCCCGGGCGGCGCGCGCCGAGGCTTCGATCACAACGATCTTTACAGAAAAACTGCCCGCCGCCGCACCGTTCGACCTGGTGCTCTGCGACGCGCCCTGTTCGGGCAGCGGTGCGTGGCGACGCGCGCCGGAAGGCAAGTGGACGCTGACGCCAGAACGCCTGAGCGAACTGCAGGATACGCAGGCCGGCATTCTGCGCGACGCCGCACGGCTCACAGCGCCAGGCGGGTGGCTCGTTTACGCCACCTGTTCAGTGTTGCGGGCGGAAAATGAGGATACTGTCGCGCGGTTTCTCGATGAGAACCCGGACTGGCGATGCGCCGCAACACACCGTTTCGACATCACACCCGACAATGACGGGTTCTTTGTCGCACACTTGACGCGGTAATTAATCTCTACATACTCAACCCTTACGGGAGGTTGTGTGAATCGTGGTTAAGCGATGATTAAGACATCCCGCGCTTAATACGGATGTGATTCCATCCGCAGGAGTTCTGAATTGCCGCGCAGCGCACTATCCCCATCCAGACTGACCCGATTTTCCCTGCAGGCACAGCGGCGCCTTGGCACCCTTATCCTGATCGCTTTGCTGATGGGCGTTCTGGGTCTGGCGGCTCCGGATCTTCTGGCGCGACAGGCGCTTTATGCAGCCGCCAGCACCCTTGTGGTCATGAGCCTCTTTCTGCTGCTGATCGCATATCGTCACAAACAGCAGAATGCGCAGGCGCTCAAAGTGCTCCGGGAATTCACGTTGCGGGACGGCAGCCCGACACTCGTGACCGACAGCGAGGGTGATGTCCTCTTTGCCAACCATGCTGCCAAGCGTCGTTTCGACAAGGACCTGGATGAAACCCTGACGGGTACCCTGCAGACATCGCTTGCCAATCCGGCCGGGATCGTGACGCGGCTCAGAACGAGGGCCGATCTGGAAGGGTCCGCCAGCGAGGCGATGGTAACCCGGCGTGGCCATGTGCGGCTGACGGTTCATCAGGCAGGAACAGACGTCTATATCTGGCGGCTGGAAGATATGCCCGCCGGATCCCCGGCGCACGAAGGTCCGGCACTGCCGATGCTGCTGATCGGACGTACCAACGCCGTTCTGTACATGAACGAAGCCGCGCGCACGCTGGCCGGCGGGCGGGTCAAAACTCTGGACCGGTTGTTCACCAGCCTGCCGGTGATGCCGGGAACCGTATGCGACATCACAGGAGCTGACGGTCCCGCGCGTGTCCTTGTGGCAGAGGTAGATGCGGGCGCAGGGCGGCGCGCCCTTTACCTGCTGCCGCCTGCGGCTGAGACCATTGCACAGGATGGCTGGGCTGTGTTCCAGGATCTGCCCGTGCCGCTCCTGAAGGTCAGCCCTGAAGGTGACATTGAAGCCTATAACCGGATGGCCGCCAGTCTGATCGGAACCGCACTCGAAGAGCAGGTGAGCCTGAGTGATGTCATGGAAGGGCTGGGCCGGTCTATAACGGACTGGCTGCGCGAAACCCTGGCGGGGCGCGCGGCGCAGCAGTCCGAATTTCTGCGGCTGAAACGTACAGACAAGGAGGTCTTTGTGCAGGTCACGCTGAACCGTGTGACCGAAGAAAGCAAACCGGCGCTGATTGCTGTTCTCAATGACGCCACAGAGCTGAAGTCACTTGAGGCGCAGTTTGTTCAAAGCCAGAAAATGCAGGCGATCGGGCAGCTCGCCGGTGGCGTGGCACATGACTTCAACAACCTGCTGACCGCGATCTCGGGGCATTGTGATCTGCTGTTGCTGCGTCACGACCAGGGCGATCCCGATTTCAGCGATCTGGTCCAGATCAACCAGAACGCCAACCGTGCCGCCGCTCTTGTGGGCCAGTTGCTGGCCTTCTCGCGCAAACAGACCCTGCGCCCGGAAACACTGGACATGCGCGATACGCTGTCCGACCTGACCCATTTGCTGAACCGCCTCGTTGGGGAAAAGGTAACGCTCACGCTGAGCCACGACCCCGTTCTGCATCCCATCCGGGCGGACAAACGTCAGCTCGAACAGGTGCTGATGAACCTCGTGGTCAATGCGCGCGATGCCATGCCGCAGGGCGGCGAAATCCGCGTTGTGACCGAATGCACCGACCTGAAAGAGCCGCTGGAGCGTGACCGCGTCAGCGTCCCGCCCGGCCGGTATGTGACCGTCAAGGTGTCAGACGAAGGCACGGGCATTCCCCCCGACAAGCTCCAGAAAGTGTTCGAACCATTCTTTACCACCAAGAAAACTGGTGAAGGCACAGGGCTCGGCCTTTCTACCGCTTACGGTATCATCAAGCAGACCGGTGGATACATTTTCGTCGACAGCACAGTGGGGCATGGCACCTGTTTCACCCTGTACTTCCCCGTGATGGAGGAAAGCGAAGTCCGGGCTCAACCGGCGCCCCGGGAGGTGGTCCGCAAGCCGGTTGGCAAACATGGCGACGGTGTCATTCTGCTGGTCGAGGATGAAGCGCCCGTGCGCGCTTTTGCCAGCCGCGCGCTGCGGCTGCGGGGATACACGGTGCTCGAAGCGGATTCTGCTGAAGCGGCCCTCAAAACCCTTGAGGATCAGAGCCTGAATATTGATGTCTTTGTGACCGATGTCGTGATGCCGGGCATGGACGGCCCCAGCTGGGTGCGCGAAGCGCTCAAGGACCGGCCTGGTGTCAGGGTCGTCTTTGTGTCCGGTTATGCCGAGGACAGTTTCGGCGAAGCGCAGATGAAGATCCCCAATTCGGTTTTTCTGCCCAAACCGTTTTCGCTCAGCGACCTCACGGATACGGTGCACCGGCAACTGCACTGAAGCACGCGATTCGAGACGGGGATCCACCGCGTGCCTGCGTGGAATACCGGCGCAGATGCCGGCTCTCTGGCACGTTTCGGCAGTAACTTCCGGGACCCGGGAGAATCAATCTGACAGCGTGCAGGCCCAGCTTCCCGCCCAACGGGAACCCGCCAAGCGACAGTAAAACCGCCGGATATGCCTTCCTGTTCTTAAGCCTCTGTTTTTAATCAAAACCTCGAGGAAGCAGGCCAGAAATCCGGGTTTCTGCCACGCCTAAACCTTCCCTTAACCTATCTGTAAAAGAATGATTTTCAGAAAATTTGATTGAAATGTTCTCTTTTTGATCTCATAAGGAACATAGGCAGAACATTAACCTTTCAGGCACTGACGGCAATTGCCGCTCCACAGTATCTGTGACACTAAGAGGAAACGAAAATGGCAACAGCAGATCTTTTGAGCATGAACAGTAAAAAGTCCGCCGACAAACAGAAGGCGCTGGATTCAGCGCTGGCCCAGATCGAACGTCAGTTCGGCAAGGGCTCCATCATGAAACTTGGCACCGAAGGTGCGGTTCAGGACATCAAATCAAGCTCAACAGGGTCGCTGGGTCTGGATATTGCGCTTGGGATCGGTGGCTTGCCGATGGGCCGTATCGTGGAAATCTACGGGCCCGAAAGCTCCGGTAAGACAACGCTCACACTGCACTGCGTGGCCGAACAGCAGAAAGCAGGCGGCGTCTGCGCCTTTGTTGACGCCGAGCACGCGCTTGACCCGACTTATGCAAAGAAACTGGGTGTGGATCTGGATGAGTTGCTGATCAGCCAGCCTGACACCGGCGAACAGGCACTGGAGATCACCGACACGCTGGTCCGTTCGGGTGCCGTGAACATGGTTATCGTTGATTCCGTTGCGGCCCTGACACCGAAATCCGAACTCGAAGGCGATATGGGCGACAGCTCCGTGGGCGTTCAGGCCCGCCTGATGAGCCAGGCTATGCGCAAACTGACCGGATCAATCAGCCGCTCCAACTGTATGGTGATCTTCATCAACCAGATCCGTATGAAGATCGGCGTGATGTTCGGCTCGCCCGAAACGACCACCGGCGGCAATGCGCTGAAATTCTATTCCTCCGTGCGTCTCGACATCCGCCGTATCGGCGCGCTCAAGGACCGCGACGAGGTCGTGGGCAACCACACACGCGTAAAAGTCGTAAAAAACAAGGTCGCGGCCCCCTTCAAGCAGGTGGAATTCGACATCATGTACGGCGAGGGCATCTCCAAGATGGGCGAACTGCTCGATCTTGGCGTGGCCGCCGGCGTCGTGGACAAATCCGGCTCCTGGTTCAGCTATGGTGACGAGCGGATCGGGCAGGGGCGCGAAAACGCCAAATCCTTCCTGCGGGAAAACACGCAGATGGCTCTCGAAATTGAGGACAAAATCCGCGCCGCACACGGGCTCGACTTTGATATGCCCGAAGGCGAACGCACAGAAGACGACGATATTCTCGAGGCCTGACCTCTTTTACAAAACCGGACAGACGGGGCGCGGCGCAGGCTGTGCCCCGTTTTTCGTGCTGAATGACCGCCCCCTTGTGGACAGCCGACCGGCAGAGGGTTATCTGGTCGGCAACGCATTTTCCGTACAAAGGCCGCCGCCCATGCAGACGCTCAACGATATCCGCTCCACCTTCCTGTCGTATTTCGGCAAACAGGGGCACGAGGTTGTGCAGTCAAGCCCGCTGGTGCCGCGCAATGACCCGACGCTGATGTTCGCAAATTCCGGCATGGTTCAGTTCAAGAACCTCTTCACCGGCGTTGAAACCCGCGACTACAAGCGCGCAACAACGGCACAGAAATGCGTACGCGCCGGCGGCAAACATAACGATCTGGACAATGTTGGGTATACCGCGCGCCACCACACGTTTTTCGAGATGCTCGGCAACTTCAGCTTTGGCGACTACTTCAAGGACGAAGCCATCCGTTTCGCCTGGGGGCTGGTGACCGAAGACCTCGGCATCGACAAAAACCGCCTCTATGTCACGGTTTACCATACAGATGACGAGGCCGCAGAGATCTGGAAAAAGGTCGGCGTGCCCGAAGACCGGATCATCCGGATCGCCACGAACGATAATTTCTGGATGATGGGCCCGACCGGTCCCTGTGGTCCCTGCACCGAGATCTTTTATGACCACGGCGATCACATCTGGGGCGGACCTCCGGGCAGCCCGGAAGAGGACGGCGATCGGTTCGTCGAAATCTGGAACCTTGTTTTCATGCAGTACGAGCAGTTCGAGGACGGGTCGCGCCGGGATCTGGCGGCACAATCCATCGATACGGGCATGGGCATCGAACGCGTGGCGGCGCTTCTGCAGGGCACAAACGACAACTATTCAACCGACCTGATGCGCAACCTGATCGAGGCTTCCGCAGATGCGACCAGCAGTGATCCGGATGGCCCGGGCAAAACCCATCACCGGGTTATCGCCGACCACCTGCGGTCGACTTCGTTCCTGATGGGCGACGGGGTCATGCCGTCAAATGACGGTCGTGGATATGTGCTGCGCCGGATCATGCGCCGGGCGATGCGGCACGCGCACCTGCTTGGCGCAAAGGACCCGCTGATGCACCGTCTTGTACCTTCGCTTGTGAATCAGATGGGTGCGGCCTACCCGGAGCTGGGCCAGGCCCAGAGCATGATCGAGCAGACGCTGCTGCAGGAAGAAACACGCTTCCGCCAGACCCTGGACCGGGGGCTGAAGCTGCTTGACGACGAACTGTCGGGGCTTCCTGAGGGCGCCGATCTGCCGGTGCAGCTGCTTTCAGACTGTATGACACCTACGGCTTCCCGCTCGATCTGACTCAGGACGCCCTGCGCGAAAAGGGACGCGCAGTCGACACAGACGGGTTTGACGCTGCCATGGCTGAACAGAAGGCCAAGGCGCGCGCCGCCTGGTCCGGATCGGGTGAGGCCGCCGATGCCACCATCTGGTTTGATGTGGCCGACAAACACGGGACCACTGATTTCCTGGGCTATGACACCGAAACAGCTGAGGGCCAGATCGTTGCTATCGTATCGGAAGGCACCGAAACAGAAAGCGCGGGCGCCGGGGACAGCATCCAGATCGCTCTGAACCAGACGCCGTTCTATGCCGAAAGCGGCGGGCAGGTTGGTGACAGCGGCACCATCACCACACCGGACGGTGTAGCGGAGATCACCGATACGCGCAAAACCGCTGGTGTGTTCCTGCACATCGGCAAGGTCATCAGCGGCACAATCCGCACCGGCGAGGCCGCGGTCCTCGAAGTCGATCACGCGCGCCGCACGGCCATCCGAGCCAACCACTCGGCCACACACCTGCTGCACGAGGCGCTGCGCGAGGCTTTGGGCGACCACGTAGCACAGCGCGGGTCTCTGAACGCGCCGGATCGTCTGCGGTTTGATTTCAGCCACACCCAGGCACTGACCAGCGACGAGCTCGCAACAGTTGAGGCCGAAGTGAACGCATATGTCCGCCAGAACGCCCCCGTTGAGACCCGGATTATGACGCCGGACGATGCGCGCGCGCTCGGCGCTCAAGCGCTCTTTGGCGAGAAATATGGCGACGAGGTGCGCGTGGTTTCCATGGGCACGGCCGATGGCTCCGGTAAAGGCACGGATGGCAACACCTATTCGCTGGAGCTGTGCGGCGGCACGCACGTGCGTCAGACAGGGGACATCGGTGCCTTCGTGACCCTCGGGGACAGCGCCAGCAGTGCTGGTGTCAGACGGATTGAAGCACTCACCGGAGCCGCTGCCATGGAATATCTGCGGGCCCAGGATCATCGCCTCGCAGAGGTCGCACTGGACCTCAAGGCACAGCCGGCCGACGTGCCGGAACGTGTCCGCAACCTGATCGACGAACGCCGTGCGCTGAGCAACGAAGTGGCCCAGCTGCGCCGCGAACTTGCCATGGCCGGTGGCGGCAACGCTGCGGCACCTGAAACCCGGGATGCGGGCGGCACCAGCTTCATTGCGCAGGTGCTCTCTGGCGTCACGGGCCGCGATCTGCCGCCGCTGGTGGATCAGTTCAAGGAAAAACTGGGCAGTGGCGCGGTTCTTCTCATCGCGGATGCGGACGGCAAAGCAGCCGTTGCCGCCGGGGTGACCTCCGATCTGACAGACGGGCTGTCAGCGGTGGACATCGTCCGGACAGCTGTCGCGGAACTGGGCGGAAAGGGCGGCGGAGGCCGCCCGGATATGGCGCAGGGCGGCGCGCGTGACGTGGCAAACGCGGATGCGGCCATCGCGGCCGTGGAGACACTGATCAAAGGACAGGAATAATGGGCGCACTCTGGATTGCACATGTCACCGTCACAGATGACGAGTCTTATGCAAAATACGCAGCACTCGCGACCGAAGCAATCGCCGACCACGGCGGCCACTTCATCGCCCGCGGCGGGCGCTTTGTTCAACTCGAAGGCCGCGAACGGCCCCGCAACGTCGTGGCCCGTTTCCCGGATGTCGAAACGGCTGAAAAATGCTACCACTCAGCCACGTACCAGCAGGCGCTCAGCCATGCGCGGGGCGCCTCCGAACGCGAACTGATGATCATAGAAACGAACGAATAAACCCGCCCGTTTCTTCTGGCGGGAATTATCCCCGGGGGTCCGGGGGCAGGCAGCACCCGGGCGCGGGATCAGCTGGCGCGCGCCATTCGCTTGCGCTCATGGGGATCGAGATAACGTTTGCGCAGGCGAATGGCATTCGGCGTCACTTCGACCAGCTCGTCGTCATCAATATAGGCAATCGCTTCTTCCAGGCTTAGCGTCATTGGCGTGGTCAGACGCACTGCTTCATCTGAACCTGAGGCGCGCACGTTGGTCAGCTTTTTGCCTTTCAGCGGGTTCACTTCCAGATCGTTGTCGCGGCTGTGCTCGCCAATGATCATGCCGGTATAGACATCAGCCTGCGCACCGATCATCATTTTGCCGCGTTCTTCCAGGTTCCACAGCGCATAGGCCACCGACGTCCCGTTCTCCATAGAGATCAGCACGCCCGCACGCCGGCCCGGAATGGGGCCCTTGTGCGGCGCCCAGCCGTGAAACACCCGGTTCAGCACACCGGTGCCCCGCGTATCGGTCAGAAATTCTCCGTGATACCCGATCAGCCCGCGCGACGGCACATGCGCCACAATCCGTGTTTTGCCTGCACCTGCAGGTTTCATTTCGACCAGTTCGCCGCGACGTGTGCCTGTGATCTTTTCGATCACCGCACCGGAATACTCGTCGTCCACGTCAATGGTGGCTTCCTCAATCGGTTCGTGGCGCACACCATCAATGTCCTGAAACAGCACCTGCGGGCGCGAAATGGACAGCTCAAAACCCTCACGGCGCATGTTCTCGATCAGAACGCCCATCTGCAGCTCACCGCGACCAGCGACCTCAAAGGCCTCACCACCGGGCGTGTCGCTCACGCGGATAGCCACATTGGATTCCGCTTCTTTCAGCAGACGCTCGCGGATGACACGGGACTGAACTTTTTTGCCGTCACGGCCGGCCAGCGGGCTGTCATTGATCCCGAAGGTCACGGTGATGGTGGGCGGATCAATCGGCTGGGCGGGCAGGGCCTCGGTCACCTGAGGAGCCACGATGCTGTCCGCCACGGTTGCTTTCGACATACCTGCAAGGCTCACAATGTCGCCGGCTTCAGCCAGATCAATCGGCTGCTGGGTCAGGCCGCGGAAGGCGAGAACCTTGGTCACGCGAAAGGATTCGACCTGCGAGCCATCACGGCTCAGAGCTTTGACCGTTTCACCCGCCTTCACGGTACCGGATTCAACCCGGCCCGTCAGAATGCGGCCAATGAACGGGTCAGCGCCCAGTGTCGTGGCCAGCATGCGGAAAGGTTCGTCGCGCTGTGTCAGCTGCGCCGGTGCCGGCACGTGGTCCACAATCAGATCAAACAGGGCTGTCAGATCCTGGCGCGGCCCGTCGAGTTCCATGTCCGCCCAGCCGGAACGACCGGAGGCATACATCGCTGGAAAATCCAGCTGATCATCGTCCGCCCCAAGGTTGGCGAAGAGATCAAAACACTCATCCAGCGCCCGGTCCGGCTCGGCATCCGGCTTATCGACCTTGTTCAGCACAACAATCGGACGCAGCCCCAGCGCCAGCGCTTTGGAGGTCACAAACTTGGTTTGGGGCATCGGGCCCTCAGCGGCATCCACCAGAAGGACAACGCCGTCCACCATGCTCAGAATGCGCTCAACCTCGCCGCCAAAGTCGGCGTGACCGGGCGTGTCCACGATATTGATCCGTGTCCCTTTCCATTCCACCGACGTGGCTTTGGCAAGGATCGTGATCCCGCGCTCGCGCTCCAGATCGTTGCTGTCCATGGCGCGTTCCGCCGTGGCCTGGTTTTCACGGAAAGTGCCCGACTGCTTAAGCAGCTCGTCCACGAGCGTCGTTTTGCCGTGGTCAACGTGAGCGATGATTGCGATGTTTCGCAGGTCCATAACAATAGCCTTCAGATCGGGAGGAAGCGCAGCTTTGGCGCGTTTGACGCGCGCATACCGTGAGACCGCGCGGAATACCAGTGAAAACAATGCCGCACCGTGTCCACTGTGCAGCCGGTACCGTCAGACCGGACGCGCCATCTGTCAGAGCGGGAGTTCGTGCGTGTCCTTGATCTCTTCCATCACAAAACTGGCCGAGACATCTGCAAGCGGAACCTTGCGGATCAGGCGCTGATAGAGCGCATCATACCCGGCCATATCCGCCACACGCGCGCGGATCAGATAGTCCAGATCCCCGCTCATACGGTAAACACCCAGAATTTCCGGCATCGCACGGGTCGCCGAACGGAAACGGTCCAGCCAGTCCGGGGCATGTTCGCGCGTCCGGATCTGGATGAACACCATCAGGCCCTGGCCCACCAGGGCCGGATCAATCAGGGTGACACGACCGGCGATCACACCGGCTTCTTCCAGCGCGCGGACCCGCCGCCAGCAGGCATTTCGGCTCAGCGCGACGCGTTCCCCAAGCGCATCCAGAGACAACGAGGCATCACGCTGCAGTTCCATCAGTATGCGGCGATCAGCTTCATCAAATTTCACCATATCCGGATATATCAGGTAATTTTATCCCAACATCAACGCATTTACGCAAAACTTTGGGACATTTTGATCTTCCGGAACGCATAGAGTGACGAAAAATCAGAGGAGTTTCAGATGATACAGCGCGTTTTTCTCGATCACCCGGCCAAGGTTGATGAAACCTTCATTCAGCACATGTTCTTTGCCGCAAAGTTCTCCGGCCTGCTGTTTATGGCCGCAGGTGCTGCACTTGTGCATGCGCTTGTCCCGTGTCTTTTCGAGAAAACCGCCAGCCGTATCGTGGCGCAGCTATACGCAAAAACTCACAACAGAGGACAATGATAACAACAGGTTAACGCATAAAATTCACGTTTAATTTGCGTTAATTTAAGGCTTTGTAAACCGCGGCCCGACCAGAGTTCTCCGGATTCCACCGGACGATGGGAGGTCCTCATGCGATTCCTTTATTCATTTCTTGTTGTGCTCACGTTCAGCGGGTCTGCCTGCGCGGCGACCCGCGATTTTTTTGTACCTCACCCGAACACTTTCTTTGTGCGCCCTGCAGACCCGGGCATTGATACCGGCAGATTGTTTCCGGCCGCCGGAGTGAGACTGCATGATGACATCCCAAAGACCCTGACGGAATTCCCGGTGGACCGGCTGCGGATGCCGCTCGCGGATAGACGGGAAGATATCTCCCTTTTTCTTGCCACTGTGACAAAGGCTGGTGGTGGCCATATGCTGCGGTGGGACACCAGGAATGACTGGTGGTTTCCGGATCGAACCCCGGCTGTTTCGAATGAAAAGAGCCCGGTCCGGCAGGTCCCGCTTTCTGCTTCTGCAGCAACGCTTCTGGCAGGCCTTTTTCTTTTTGCGCCATGCTGGATGCTGGAGCGTCCGGACGCCCGGCGACGCCGGGCGGTACGCACGCGCTTCACGCAGATGCCTGCAGAGCGGGCAGATGGCGCCTGAAAGACCTGCCCGGTGTGTCAGCCCGCGAGTGCTTTGTTCAGATTTTCGTCGATCTTCTCCAGAAAGCCCATTGTCGTGAGCCAGCCCTGGTCCGGTCCGACCAGCAGCGCCAGGTCCTTGGTCATAAAGCCGCTCTCGACAGTGTCGATGATGACCTTTTCCAGCGTCTCCGCAAAGTTCAGAAGAGGGGCGTTTTCATCCAGTTTGGCCCGGTGTTTCAGCGCGCCCGTCCAGGCATAAATCGACGCAATAGAATTGGTGGACGTCTCTTCACCCTTCTGGTGTTGCCGGAAATGGCGCGTCACGGTCCCGTGTGCGGCCTCCGCCTCGACGGTTTTCCCATCGGGCGTCATCAGCACCGACGCCATAAGCCCCAGAGAACCAAAGCCCTGAGCCACAGTGTCGGACTGCACGTCGCCGTCGTAGTTTTTGCACGCCCAGACGTAACCGCCCGACCATTTCATCGCCGAAGCCACCATGTCGTCAATCAGCCGGTGTTCGTACCAGATGCCCGCCTCTTTGAACTGGTCTGCGAATTCTTTGTCATAGATTTCCTGAAAAAGTTCCAGAAACCGGCCGTCATATTGCTTCAGAATGGTGTTCTTGGTCGACAGATAGACTGGCCAGCCCAGAGACAGACCATAGTTGAACGAGGCGCGGGCGAAATCGATAATCGATTTATCCAGATTGTACATCGCCATGACGACGCCGCTGTCGGGGGCGTCAAAAACCTCTTTTTCAATCTCGGTGCCGTCTTCACCCACATATTTGAGGGTCAGTTTGCCTTTGCCGGGGAATTTGAAATCTGTCGCGCGATACTGGTCACCGAACGCGTGGCGGCCGACCACGATGGGTTTCGTCCAGCCCGGCACAAGACGGGGCACGTTTTTGCAGATGATCGGCTGGCGGAAGATCACGCCGCCCAGGATGTTCCGGATTGTACCGTTGGGCGAGCGCCACATCTCTTTGAGGCCGAATTCCTCAACCCGAGCTTCATCCGGTGTGATGGTCGCGCATTTGACGCCGACGCCGTATTCTTTGATGGCGTGGGCCGCATCCACAGTAATCTGATCGTTGGTGTCGTCACGGGCTTCGATGCCGAGGTCATAGTACTTCAGATCAATGTCCAGATAAGGAAGGATGAGCTTCTTTTTGATGAAGTCCCAGATGATCCGGGTCATTTCATCGCCGTCGAGTTCAACGACGGGGTTATCCACCTTAATACGTGTCATGGAGCGCTCCTGTAAAATTACGTGAATCGGCCTGATGCGGGTGTAGCGCAGAACGTCGGCTTTTTGAATTGGTATACGACGGTATACCAAACTATTTTTACGCAATGCTTAATGCAAGGGCACGCCCTGGGCCGCTTACTTCGCAAAGAAGCCCTGAAGCCTGGGCAGCAGCCACGCCCAGAGGCCCGGTGCGCCGCGGCGTACCGGCACACCAACACGCGTATCCAGCTGTTCGAAGGTGACACCGTAATCCACCCAGGATCCGCCGCCATTGGCAAGGTTGCCAATGGGCGTCTGCACCCGGTCGATGGATTTGGCAAAAACAGCGTCCGGGCTTTCGGCCGCTTCAAATTCGTCCCAGAGCGCTCTGAATTCAGCGCCAAGATCAGCCGGCAGCAGACCAAACAGACGGTCAGCGGCCGTTTTTTCCTGCGCTTCCATGGCCGCATGGTCAACCGTTCCGTGGATCGGATTATCGCCTGCGTCGATCTCGACAATATCATGCAGCAGAAGCATTCTGAGCACGCGGTCTATGCGCACGTCAGGACCCGCCTGGTCGGCCAGCACCAGCGCATAGAGCATGACATGCCAGGAATGCTCGGCCGAGTTCTCAAACCGTGAATTGTCATGCAGGCGCGAGGCGCGCAACACGGATTTCAGTTTGTCTGCCTCCGACAGAAACGCAATCTGCGCGTCAAGCCTGTCAGTCATCGCCGGGCGTGGGCAGGGTCCGTGCCATGTCGTCCTTGAGCGTCTGCAGCAGTTCGCGCGCACGCTGCTCCGCGCGCCGGACCCGGACCGCCGTCAGATAGGCTTCTTCCATGGTCTGGGACGAGCCGCCGATGGTTTCCGCGATCCGGTTCACAAATGCATCGTCACCTGTAGCATTGATGATCTTCAGGCTTTCGACGGCCAGTTCATCGGCGACATCCTCGACAATACCCATAAGGCTACCTTGTGGTTTCCGTCAGCCGCCGTTTGACATAGGCGGTGGTTGTGTCGATCAGAGTTTCCTGATGCGGTTCCTCAAAGAAGTGGCCGGCACCCTCAACCTGTTCGTGGGTGATCGTGATACCCTTCTGCTCGTGCAGTTTCGCAACCAGCGCTTCGGTGTCTGAGGGCGGCGCCACACGGTCGGCGGTGCCGTTAATAATCAGACCGGAGGCCGGGCAGGGGGCCAGGAACGAGAAGTCATACATATTTGCCGGCGGTGCCACAGAGATAAACCCGGTGATCTCCGGACGCCGCATCAGCAGCTGCATGCCGATCCAGGCACCAAAGGAAAACCCCGCAACCCAGCAATGTTTGGAATTGTTGTTCATCGACTGCAGGTAATCGAGTGCCGAGGCCGCATCGCTCAGCTCGCCGATGCCCTGATCGTATTCGCCCTGACTGCGGCCCACTCCGCGGAAATTGAACCGCAGGACAGTGAACCCCATGTTATAGAACGCGTAGTGCATGCGGTGCACGATCACATGGTTCATTGTGCCGCCGAACTGCGGATGCGGATGCAGAATAATTGCAATCGGCGCGTCGCGTTCTTTCTGGGGGTGGTAACGGCCTTCAAGACGGCCTTCGGGTCCTGGAAAGATGACCTCGGGCATGTGTATCCCTGCTATCGGGTTCCGGTGTCACAGCAATTCTTGACGAATTCGCTCAGCCACCTTAGAACGGTTCTAATCTTATTGCCCGACGCGTGTCGGCGGGTGCGTACCGGATTTAGGCATTTTATCGCAGGCCGTCAATCAGATGGCGCGGGGAACGCCGGAGGCTGGAGGATCACAAGTGAAGCTTTCGACAAAAGGGCGCTACGCGATGGTGGCACTGGCGGATATTGCGCTGCAGCCCGCGGACAGGCTTGTGCCGCTGGGAGATATCGCCGAGCGGCAGTCGATCTCGCTGCCCTATCTGGAACAGCTGTTTGTGAAACTGCGCCGGGCAGGGCTGGTCACATCTGTCCGGGGACCCGGCGGCGGCTACCGTCTGGCGCACAGTCCGTCGGATATCCGCGTGGTTGATATTCTGTCAGCCGTGGATGAGACCGTTGATGCCATGCACAAAGGTGCGGGCGCTTCGGGTGGTGCATCGGGCAGTCGCGCGCAGTCTCTGACCAACCGGTTGTGGGAAAGCCTGAGCGCACATGTCTACGTGTTTCTGCACCAGACGCGGCTGTCGGACATCATCGGCAACGAACTGGCGCCCTGTCCGGCGGTGCCCGGTCTTTTCAACGTTGTGGACGAGTGATGATCGGCGGTCTTGTTGAGTTCACCCGGAAAACGAGGGGGCTGCCTGCCCCCTCGCGCTCCCCCGGGGATATTTCGGGCCAGAAGAAACGGATGGCCCGGTAACGTGCGGACCTATCTGGACCATAACGCCACAACACCGCTGCGCCCGGAGGCCCGTGAGACGATGATTGCGGCGATGGATGTCATGGGCAACCCGTCGTCAGTGCATGCCGAAGGGAGGGCTGCGAAAGGGCTTGTTGAAGAGGCACGCCGGGCGGTGGCTGCGCTGGCAGGCTGCAAGACCTCAGAGGTAGTTTTCACAAGCGGGGCCACCGAGGCCGCGCGGGTGCTCGATGATCTGCCTGCCGGGAGCAATGTGGTGGCAGATCCGGTGGCTCATGACGCGATCACGTCGCATGCCTTTCAGGCTGCAGTTGGCGTACCGGGGAACAACATCACGCTTGCCATGGGCCTCGCAAATTCCGAGACCGGCGTCATAAGCACATTACCCGAACGGGAAGACGGCAAATGGTGCGGGCGCGCTGTCAGGGCGGATTGGCTGATGCTCGACATGACACAGGCCGCCGGACGGATCCCGGTCAGTTTTGCACAAAGCGGTGCTGATCTGGCGGTTTTGTCTGCGCACAAGCTTGGCGGACCCAAAGGCGTCGGCGCTTTGATCGTAAAACAGGGGCTTGATATCGCCACGCTGGCACCGGGCGGCGGGCAGGAGATGGGCCGTCGGTCGGGCACAGAAAACGTCATCGGGATTGCAGGTTTCGGGGCCGCAGCAGAAGCCGCCTCGCGCGATATTGAAGGCGGCAGCTGGGACCGGGTCGAAAAACTTAGAAAGATTCTAGAAAACGCCCTTGCAGCCGGTGCAAAGGAAACTATTTTTGTCGGGAAAGAGGCGCCACGCCTTCCCAACACGAGCTGCTTTGCGACCCCGGGCTGGAAAGGTGAGGCCCAGGTCATCCAGATGGACCTTGCCGGATTTGCGGTCAGCGCAGGATCGGCCTGTTCCAGCGGCAAGGTACGCGCCAGCACGGTGCTGCAGGCGATGGGCTATGACGACGAGACAGCCAGCTCCGCGATCCGCGTATCGCTGGGGCTGGAGACCACAGAAGAAGACGTGCTGCGGTTCGCCGATGCATGGCTGAAACAGGAAAAGAAATTCCGCGCCCGTGCGGCGTGAGAACCGGAGGACGAGATGGCAGCACTGGACAATTCTGACGTGGCTGACGTGCAGGTAAAAGAGGGCGTTGATCAGGAAACGGTCGACGCGGTGCGCGAAGTTGGCGGCAAGTACAAATACGGCTGGTCCACCGACATTGAGATGGAATACGCGCCCAAAGGCCTCAGCACGGACATCGTGCGTCTGATCTCGGAAAAGAACGAAGAGCCGGAATGGATGACCGAATGGCGTCTGGCGGCCTACGAGCGCTGGCTGCAGAAGAAAGAACCCAAATGGGCCATGGTCGATTACCCGGAGATCGATTTCCAGGACCAGTATTACTATGCGCGGCCGAAATCGATGGAGGTCAAGCCTAAGTCGCTGGACGAGGTCGACCCCAAACTGCTGGAAACATACAACAAACTTGGCATTCCGCTGAAAGAGCAGATGATCCTCGCCGGTGTCGAGGGTGCCGAGGAAATGGGCGACGAGCCGCGCAAGGTCGCGGTGGATGCGGTGTTCGACTCCGTCTCTGTCGGCACAACCTTCCAGGAGGAACTGAAGAAAGCCGGCGTGATTTTCTGTTCGATCTCCGAGGCGATCAAAGAGCACCCGGAGCTGGTGAAGAAATATCTCGGGTCCGTCGTGCCGGTCTCCGACAACTACTATGCCACGCTGAACTCGGCGGTCTTCTCGGACGGGTCCTTCGTTTACGTGCCGCCGGGCGTGCGCTGCCCGATGGAGCTGTCGACCTACTTCCGCATTAACGCGGAAAACACCGGCCAGTTCGAACGCACGCTGATCATCGCCGACAAGGGCTCTTATGTGTCCTATCTCGAAGGTTGCACAGCGCCGCAGCGCGACATCGCACAGCTGCACGCAGCGGTCGTTGAGATCATCGTTGAGGAAGACGCGGAGGTGAAATACTCCACCGTGCAGAACTGGTATCCGGGCGACGAAGAAGGCAAGGGCGGCATCTATAACTTTGTCACCAAACGCGCGGACTGCCGCGGCGACCGGGCCAAGGTGATGTGGACCCAGGTGGAAACCGGCTCTGCGGTGACCTGGAAATACCCGTCGTGCATTCTGCGCGGCGATGACAGTCAGGGCGAGTTCTACTCCATCGCGATCGCCAACAACATGCAGCAGGCCGACACGGGCACCAAAATGGTGCATCTGGGCAAGCGCACCAAATCGCGGATCGTTTCCAAGGGCATCAGCGCAGGCAAGGCGCAGAACACCTATCGCGGGCTGGTATCGATGCACCCCAAGGCGAAGGAATCGCGCAACTATACCCAGTGTGACAGCCTGCTGATCGGTGACAAATGCGGGGCGCATACGGTGCCTTACATTGAGGTGAAGAACAACTCATCCCGCGTAGAGCACGAGGCGACGACCTCCAAGGTGGACGACGACCAGCTGTTCTATTGCCGCTCGCGGGGCATGGATGAAGAAGAGGCCGTGGCGCTGGTGGTCAACGGCTTCTGCAAGGACGTGCTCCAGGCCCTGCCGATGGAGTTTGCCATGGAAGCGCAGCAGCTGGTGGCGATTTCGCTGGAGGGGTCGGTTGGTTGATGCACGGGTGCGTGTGAGCGAGATGAACGATGAAGTAAAGGCATTCAACAAGGGTTCAAAGGAAGGATTGCGTGCGGTCGCACTTTACTGGTGCTTCTTTGCTGTATTTCTTCCGGCGCTTTTGTTTTCAACACTGATTGTATTAACCGCTTACAACAGTAATGGACCTGTCGCAGGCCTGCTGAGTGCCTTGATTTTTGGCAGTGTAATGTTCGTGTTCAGCAAGTTCATGTGGAAACAATTGAAAAAATCGACTGGGTACTTACGCAAATGATCCTCACTACCACAAACACCATCGAAGGACGCCGCATCACGGCCTATCACGGCATTGTCGTGGGTGAGGCGATCATGGGTGCCAATATCGTGCGCGACTTTTTTGCCAGCGTCACGGATGTGATCGGCGGGCGCTCCGGCGCCTATGAGGGTAAGCTCAAGGACGCGCGCGACGAGGCGATGGCAGAGATCGAGGACCGCGCCGCGCAAATCGGCGCCAATGCCGTTGTCGGAGTTGATCTGGATTATGAGGTCGTGGGCGACAGCATGCTGATGGTCTCGGTCTCCGGCACTGCCGTTACAATCGAATAGCACTTTAAGAACACGCCGCAAGGCTTGAGAAAATAACGCGGAATGCGTTCAGGAAAGGACAACGATATGCTGAGCATCAAAAACCTCGCGGTGCAGCTTGAGGAAGAAGACAAGCAGATCCTTAAAGGTGTGGATCTGGAGATTGAAGCGGGTAAGGTACACGCGATCATGGGCCCCAACGGGTCGGGTAAATCCACACTGTCTTACGTGCTGTCCGGCAAGGACGGGTACGAGGTCACGGGGGGTTCCGCCGAGCTTGAGGGCGAGGACGTGCTGGAGATGGAACCCGAAGAGCGCGCCGCAGCGGGCCTCTTCCTCGCATTTCAGTACCCGGTCGAGATCCCCGGCGTGGGCAACATGACCTTCCTGCGCACAGCTGTGAACGCACAGCGCAAAGCCCGCGGCGAAGAGGAAATGTCCGCCGCCGATTTCCTCAAGGCCGTTCGTGCCCGTGCAAAAGAGCTGAAAATCGATGCGGATATGCTCAAGCGCCCGGTCAACGTCGGCTTCTCCGGCGGTGAGAAAAAGCGCAACGAAATCCTGCAGATGGCGATGCTGGAACCCAAGATGTGCATCCTCGATGAAACCGATTCCGGTCTTGATGTGGATGCGATGAAACTGGTGGCCGAAGGCGTAAATGCCCTGCGCTCTGAGGGGCGCGGTTTTCTGGTAATCACCCACTACCAGCGTCTGCTGGATCACATCAAACCGGACGTTGTGCACATCATGGCCGATGGCCGCATCGTGAAAACCGGTGGCCCCGAGCTGGCGCTTGAGGTCGAGAACAACGGCTACGCCGGCATTCTCTCTGAGGTGGCATAATGGCGGACGCAGCACTGAAACAGAGCGCCACCGAGGCGCGCCTTGCCGGGCTGGACATGCCCACAGGCGGGTTTGCTGAGGCCGCGCGCCGCGAGGCCCTGTCACGGGTGACGGCCATGGGCCTGCCCGAGCGGCGCGATGAGTACTGGAAATACACCCGGCCCGACACGCTTGTTCAGGCGGCACCCATGCCCGCCGCGCTTTTTGAGCACGATGAAGCACCGCTTTTTGACAGCATTGACCGGCTGAACATCGTCTTTGTGGATGGCGTCTTTGACGCTGAAGCCTCTGATGATCTGGACCTGGCGGGCGTCAGCATCGAACGGCTGGCAGAGGCCCAGGCCGACATCCACTGGGCGCGCGATATTTATGGTGTGCTCGAGGCGAAGGGCCAGACCCCCGTTGAGCGCCCGCTGGCCGCGCTGAACACTGCCTTTGCTCCGGATGGCGTGCTGATTCATGTGACCGGCAAGGCGGCAAAACCTGTGAACCTCACGTATCGCCACAACTCTGAGACGTCCGATGCCATCCTGCACCACGTGATCCGCGTGGACGAAGGCGCTGAAATTACTGTGCTGGAAAACGGGCCCGCCGCGGCACGGTTCAACAAGGTAATGGAAGTGGACATCGCTGACACCGGCGCGTTCCACCACGTGCGCGCACAGGGGCGGGACCACGAACGCCGCGCGGCCACGCATATCTTCGCGCGGCTCGGCACCGAAAGCACATTCAAATCCTTCACGCTGACCGCAAACGGGGTGCTGACACGCAATGAATGTGTGATCGAGCTGACCGGGGATGACGCCGTGGCCCACGTGGCCGGTGCCTGTGTCGGAGACGGCGATTTCCACCACGATGATACCGTGTTCATCACGCATGACGCGGTGAACTGCGAAAGCCGCCAGGTGTTCAAAAAGGTGCTGCGCAACGGTGCCACCGGCGTGTTCCAGGGCAAAATCCTTGTGCAGCCCGGCGCGCAGAAAACCGACGGGTACCAGATCAGCCAGTCGCTGCTGCTGGATGATGACAGCCAGTTCCTGGCCAAGCCCGAGCTTGAGATCTACGCCGACGACGTCGCCTGTTCCCACGGCTCTACGTCCGGTGCGATTGACGAGGACGCATTGTTCTATCTGCGCTCGCGCGGCGTGCCCGAAGGCCCGGCCACCGATCTGCTGACGCTTGCGTTTCTGGCCGAAGCGGTTGACGAGATCGAAGACGAGGCACTGCGCGACGAGATCAATGCACGTCTGACCGGCTGGCTGGAACGGCACCGCAGCTGATGCCGGTCACACGGGACATTCCGGCCACCTACCGCGGACCGGGCCGGGTCGTCCGCCGCCTTCTGGCGGCCGGGCATCGGGAGGACCGTGCGCTGGCCTACCTGATGGCGGGTTGTGTCCTGATGTTTCTGGCGCAACTGCCGCGTCTGGCGCGTGAGGCACATCTGACGGGTCAGGAGCTCAATATGCTGATGGGCGCGTCGCTCATGGCATGGGTCTTTATTGCGCCGCTCATCCTCTACTGCGTGGCGGCCCTCAGCCATATCGCCGCAAAACTCATGCGGGGCAGGGGCAGCTGGTACAGCGCGCGTATCGCGCTGTTCTGGGCACTGCTCGCAGCCTCACCACTTGTGCTGCTGAACGGCCTTGTGGCAGGGTTTATCGGACCGGGCATCGAGCTGCAGATCGTGGGTTTTGCCTGGATCGCCGTATTCGCCTGGTTCTGGATCAGCGGCATGCTGGCGGGTGAGAAGGGCGACGTATGACGCAGACCAATACCTGGCCCGCACTGGCCCTGCTGACCCTGCGCGACCCCAAAGCAGCATCTGACGTTCTGCTCAGCACGCGCTTGCCGCGACAGGTGCTCTGGATTGCCGTTGCGCTGATCTCGGTGGCCAATACGATCCTGTCCTATGCGTCTCACCTGCTGCTGCCCGTACCGGCACCGCTGGACGCCATTGTGACCAACCCGTTTGTGTATTTCACGCTTGTGGCCGGTGGCTTCGTGGTCATGGTACACGCGCTTTTCTGGACCGGCCGGATGCTGGGCGGAACGGACAACATGAACGATGTGCTGCAGCTGCTGATATGGCTTCAGGTGCTGCGGACGGCGGCGCAGATCGTGGTGATCGCGCTGCTGCTGACGGTGCCGGCCATCGCGACGCTGTTTCTGCTCTTTGTCGGCATCGCGACACTGTGGATTTTTCTGAACTTCCTGAACATCGGCCTGCAGCTGAACTCGCTGTGGCATGCCGTCGGCGTGCTGATTGCCGGATCGGCCGCGATGGTGCTGGGCCTGTCTCTTCTTCTGTCTCTGATCGGCGTTTCCGCCATGGGGGTACCCGCCAATGTATGACGTCAACAAAATCCGTGGCGATTTCCCGATCCTGTCGCGCGAGGTAAACGGCAAACCGCTCGTCTACCTCGACAACGGCGCATCCGCCCAGAAGCCTCAGGTCGTGATTGATGCGGTCACAAACGCCTATGCCAACGAATACGCAAACGTACACCGCGGGCTGCACTTTCTGTCGAACCTGGCGACGGACAAATACGAAAGCGTACGGGGTGTCATCGCCCGTTTTCTGAACGCAGGCTCCGAGGATGAGATCGTTCTGAACTCCGGCACGACCGAAGGCATCAACATGGTGGCCTATTCCTGGGCCATGCCGCGCATGGAAGCGGGCGATGAGATTGTGCTCAGCGTGATGGAACACCACGCCAACATCGTACCCTGGCACTTTCTGCGCGAACGTCAGGGCGTGGTGCTGAAATGGGTCGATGTGGACAGCACCGGCGCGCTGGATCCTCAGGCAGTAATTGATGCCATCGGGCCGCGCACCAAACTGGTGGCCATTACCCATCTGTCCAACGTGCTGGGCACCCGTGTGGACGTCAAAGCGATCACTGAGGCCGCGCATGCCCGTGGCGTTGCCGTTCTGGTCGACGGCAGCCAGGCCGCCGTGCACCAGCCGGTGGATGTGCAGGACATCGGCTGTGATTTCTACGCGATCACCGGGCACAAGCTCTACGGCCCTTCCGGCTCCGGCGCGATTTTCGTGAAAATGGACCGGATGAAAGAGATGCGCCCCTTTATCGGTGGCGGCGACATGATCCGGGAGGTCAGCAAAGATGCGGTGATCTACAACGATCCGCCGATGAAATTTGAGGCCGGCACACCCGGTATCGTGCAGACCATCGGGCTGGGCGTGGCGCTCGATTACATGATGGGGCTCGGCATGGAGAACATCGCCGCGCACGAAGACACCCTGCGCGATTATACGGCCGAACGGCTGGGCGGGCTGAACTGGCTGCAGGTGCAGGGCACGACCCCGGACAAGGGCGCCATTTTCAGCTTCACGCTGGATGGCGCGGCCCATGCCCATGACATTTCGACCATCCTCGACAAGAAAGGCGTCGCCGTGCGGGCAGGGCAGCATTGCGTGGGCCCGCTGATGGAGCACATGGGCGTCACCGCCACCTGCCGGGCGTCCTTTGGACTTTATAATACCAGGGACGAGGTCGATGTGCTGGTCGATGCGCTCGAACTGGCGCACGATCTTTTTGCCTGAGCGGCAGCACTTTTTGCAATTGCAGGACCCGGCGGTCGCGTCTATACCGCAGGCAGGGACCCTTAGCTCAGCTGGATAGAGCGCTGCCCTCCGAAGGCAGAGGCCAGAGGTTCGAATCCTCTAGGGTCCGCCAATAAAATCAACTAATTAATAGATTCCTGACCTTGCTGATGTAGTTTCAGGAAGCACATAGGAAGCACGGCACAGGTGAAATCCAGTCAATTTTGGTGGAATCTAGCGCCTAATAGACAGTTAGAGATAGATAACTATAAGAGCTTGTTTTTCTCGGAGCCGCCTTCGCGCCATTCACACGCGCGGCCGAGGTGGCTGCGAGGTAAACAAGCGGGCTTTCCTTGGTGGGCAAGAGTTAGAACGCGCGTCACCGAAACCTGTCTACTTCACCTTCACAGTATTCCACAACACGATCCACCCAGCGGTCGAACCACACCCAAGTCCCGTTATAATCGCCTTCGCGTCCGTACCCTTTTCCAGGGTTCTTAGCGTCCAACTGTTTCCAAAGCTGCGTGTGGTCGTGTATTCCGAAATGTGGAAAACCACGAGCCTGAACCATTTCGACTACTTTGCTTGGTGGATATCGTTCGCGGTCCCGATCTTTAAAGATCACTTTCTCAAGCGCTGTCGCTTCCTCTGGACCCCGCGAAAAGACTTCTACTGCTGTGTCAGCAGCGCCCGGTTTCTTCGCCGCGATGGGTAGGAAACCGACTTTCATTCTATAGGCCGGGTCCTTCATTTGCTCCTCGGTCAAACCGTGCTCAAAGGCATCAACAATGGTAGATGCAACGTGTGCTGGTAGATGGCTGCCTTTTTGAGCGCCGCACGCTGGTCGGCGCCAAATGAAACGAACTGTAGTGCAATCGGCAGTCGCTTCTCGAGTCCGTGTTGAGCACCAAACTCCTTCTTGAGCACTTCATTGAAGTTGATGCAGCATGCTTGCAGCTTTGCTCCAAGAGCGTCGTCAATTCGAGTGGTTGAGCGGTGCTCGATTTCATGACGAAGCTCAAGAAGAAGCTCCAGATTCTTCATGGCACCTGGTTCTACAGGGCACTTGGCATGTTTGAGACATTTGCCCAGCTCCCAATAGCGTTCTGCTCCAGCCTTGGTCTTCTTTTCGGGGTATTTGTAGTCGATGCCCTCACGCTTAAACCAGGCGTGAAGTAGGTAAGTCCAAGCAATGATGGCCGTGACAACAAACAGCTCCGCACGAAAGGTGAGGCCAGCCGAGTTGAAGATGTGCACGGCTGCGATCATCGCTTCGCGAACTTTGATTAGGAGCTCGTCGCCTCGAAGACTTAACCCTGTGTCTGGATCGACTTCGGGCAAGGTTGCCAGAAAGGCGTCCAACGTTTCGGCGTCGGCAGGCTTAACCGACTTATGTTTGGTCACGTCTCGGATTTCTTTGATGCGAGCGTGGTTCACGGTCCGAGTTGGTCGCGTGAAATATGCGAGGATATCCTGATCCTGGTATCCCCCTCGTTCTAGCATTGCTTTTACAATGCTGACTTCCCAGCGTTCCAGTTTGTTGCCGCCACGGCGTTGCGCCTTTTCCTTCTCAACCATCTTCGCAAATTACTCCGGCAAGAAGAAACGATTGGCGCGATCTGCATCGGCGCCTGCAATGCCGAGCTCGACCATATCGGCCAAAAGGCGTTCAATCCGTTCTTCGCGTTTGCGCCCTCCTTTGAAGTGGCCTGAGAGGTCGGCGGGCGTGAGTGGGTGTGTCAGCCCCGGCCATTGCGCGGCGGAGGATATGGATTTGGTCCATGGGTTCCTTGGACCAAGCAGGTTTTTCCGCATCTGGTATGGTGACAACGGTCGTGGTGGCGATGTCCATTGTAGGCTGAGGGGCCTTCTTGCCCAACTTCGGTACTTGAAACTCAGGGCGGAGCCAGCGGAGTTCTCCTAAGGCTTCTTCCGCAACACGCTCTTCGTTCAACGCGACAAGGCGGCTCAACAGCTCTTCTTCTGCTTCTTCCTGTTCGAGTGTCTTGTGCGGGCTGGGAAGTGTCCCGCCCAACTTGCCGACTAGAGCAGATGCAAGGTCGGACCAGCCGTAAGCCTCGAGCACAGCGCGGTCGATGTCGTCGTGCAACTCGGCAAGAATGCGGATTTGGCCGGCGTCGTATACGTCGCGCTCGGCCTCAGACATTGCTTCGCCAATCCCAACCTCTAGCTCACGCAAGCGTTCCAGAGCGTTGCACAGCTCAGATATTGTCAGATGCTTGTGAGCTGAGAGCCGCTCCTTGCGAAAGGCATCAAGTCGCTCTCCTAAGTCAGCCAGATAGTTTAGGCTCTCGTCCGTGAGAACAGGAAACGGAAAGGGCTCGAAGGTGTCAGTGTGTTGGTAAACAGGGTCGTTGCCAACACCTTGCCACCCACCTGTTCTTTCCGAGAAAAGGCAATGACAACGGGAGCTCAAAACAGCCAAATCATTTTCAGCCTCCGAAGCCACAACCACAATCTTGCTCTCGGCAATCGTTCCAGCTGGTAAGAATGTAAAGAACCTGTGTTTAGCCGTCCTCGTTGTTGCGACAAACCTTTCCAGACCAGTAATAGCTTCGCGTATCGCGGCTCCAGTTCGGCGAAATTGCCACCATTTCTTCAAAACATGGTCATCGGAAAGCGGGTAACGAGAGTCGCGAACGTGCGTGAGCAAGTAGTTTGCAAGATCACCGTCCTTCGAAATCACTTTCCAATCTCGCGGGTAGGTGTCGATCACCTTTCGGAATGATTTTCCATTCTTAAGGTCGTTGCCATTGAAATACGGTTTGATGACTTCCTGAAGATTAATACGTTTAGACAGCGAAGCGGCGGTATTTGCATCGAGAACGAGCGCCTGAGTTCCAAGTTCAAAGCCTTTCACAGCGATGCTTTCATTTGCGCAAAGCGAACGCATCCGCGTCACATCAGCGCCTAGCGTGAGCTTGGCGGTAATTTTTCCTTCTGCCTTACGAAGGTCCACCTTGGGTGCATCGGTGTTCAGATCGGCCTCGGCTAACACCTCAGCCAGAACGCCTTCGCTTTCCCCGGCTTCGGCAACCGTCATGGCAATGCGCACGGCGGCCTTGCCCGCCGACTTCTGCCACGGGTGATCTGGCACGGCGTAGACAAGGCTCAGCGGCTCCTTCGCCTTGAGGTGTCGTTCGATCACCCGCCGCGAAAAGGTCTGGGTGATCGAGTTGGTGGTGATGAAACCAAAGCGGCGCAGCGGGTTCGGCTTGGACTTGATGCCCTTCGCCAATAATCGAACCGCAGCCGCATCCCAGAAATGCATGACGAAATCGGCCCCGCCCGGCACGTCCTTTCGCGCCGCCCAAACGGCCTCGGCATATCCGTCGCCCAGCTCGGCCCGCATATCCTTTCCTCCGATGAAGGGTGGGTTGCCGACGATGAATTCCACATCAGGCCACGGAGCTGGTCTCGGTTTCTGGTAGCGCACCATAGGCACGGTGGCGGTGGGGTCTGGGATGGTCTGATCGGGTGCGACGGGATTAGGCTTGGTCGTGATCCGGTCCCAGACCTGAACAGGTTGGCCTGCATCATCCAGCACCGGTTCGGTACCCTCGTCTTCGAGGATGGCGTCTCCTTCACGGATTGTGCCGTAGGCGTGCAGGATTGGTTCAGCAATGGAGCCGGGGCCGGAGGTGCCAAGTTGCCATTTCAAGTAGCCGATCCAGAGCACGAGGTCGGCAATGGGAACGGCGCGGGGGTTGAGCTCGATCCCGTAGAACTGCGCCGGGTTCACCGTTTCGCCCTGGAATGCAAGCCCTTCCTGACCGCCAAGATCGGCGATGACCTCCAGGACTTCTCCTTCGAGGCGCTTCATCAGTTCAAGCGAGACATAGAGGAAGTTGCCTGTGCCGCAGGCAGGGTCCAGCACCCGCGTCGTGCAAAGCTGGTGGTGGAAGTCGCACACAGTGCGCAGGGCATCGTCTTGCTTGCCAGCGTCTTCGAGTTCTTTCGCGCGCTGGCGCGCAGTGTCCCAATCTGTACGCAAGGGTTGAATGATTGTCGGGATCACTAGCCGTTCGACGTAGACGCGCGGTGTGTAATGTGTTCCAAGACGCGACCGGTCGCGTGGGTCGAGCGCACGTTCCAGCAGTGTTCCGAAGATTGCGGGTTCAACGTCTTCCCATGATCATTGGGACGCTACCCAGAGTTCTCGAATGTCGTCGTTATCGAGTGGGAGTGCGCGGGCGTCTTTGAATAGAGCACCATTGAACCGCTTCAGAGATTTGTTGATGCCAGCTGCATAGCCCCCTTTGTCCATCTTTCCCCAGAGGTCTTCGAGGGCAGGCACGAAGTGTTGAGGATCATCCACAATAGTTTCGAGTAGGTTCTCAAAGGCGTGATCGGGGATCAGTTCGACGTCTTCGGCGAACATCGTAAAGAGGCACCGCATGAGGAACGACGCTACATCGTGGGGATCGTGTTTCCGCTCTAGACGCAATGCGATCCGCGCAAGACGCTCTGCGATATCCTGCGTAATCTGCGCGCTGTAGCGTGCCGGGTCGAGCGACTGCGGGTCTGTCCAGATCAGTCGGAGGCGTTCTTGAATTGGCGGATCGAGCAGATCGTCCATGGACAGACGGAAAGCAGAACGATCTGGGAAATGAGTGTAGTTCTTCCCTTGCCCCGAGAAGTCCGCGAAAATCTGGAGTTCGTTGCCTATGTCGAGGACCATGAGGAACGGCGGATAGCCGTGTTCGATGGGAAGAGCCCGTGCGTAGTTTTCTGCCTGACGCCGCGCTGCGTCCATTACCTTGTCCCAACGTCGCGATCCTCGTGATGCTTGACCGCGTTTTATCTAGTGATGATCCTCGGGCAGTCCCGGGAGGGTAGGTGTCGAAGAGGGACGCTTTGACGACTGCTTTGCTTCCAGGATCAAACAATCACGCTTATATAGGTCTATCCGCCTAGGTGTGGTCGAACCGTCGGGATGCTTGAAGTCTACACGCCGTTCGAAAACGTAGTCGTTCAAGCGGTTCTCTTCGGTAGAAAGCGCTGGCTCGGGTAAGCTTAAGTGACGACAAAGGCGTTCGATGAAGAGATGGCAGTTGGCCATTTCAGCTCCGCCAGAAGCCTTTGCTTCGGCAAGGAAACTTTCGAACGATTCTGTTGTGGTCTGCATCCCTTTGATGACAATACAATTTTTAGTAGAAGGGAAGATGCTTCATCCGAGTAGAACTCCAAATTTGAAAGTCTTCTGGCCTTTGGCGGCTATGGCAACCCATCGGACCAGTTGAGCTCAGCGTCCCCCTAGGTTTTGAAAGGAGGGTCTGAGGAAGCATTTACGACCTCAGACCTTCCATTATCACCCATCTTATTGAGTGATATCTCCATTCGAACCGGAGATTTTCCTAGAATACATTCCTTGGTTTAATCCCATTTACCTGTGCTTTCCTGTTTCCTGTGTTTTCGTCCCTGAGCCTGGGCTACTGAAATCAGCTGTGTGACTAAGTGCAGTAAGGATGATTTGAGTTTTCATATGGTGCCTCTTCAGTTCTTGCTTGGTACCCATCCGGCATCTCCGAAACGACAACCGAACGTACGAATGGGCTATTTCGTCAAACCAGTTTCGCTTGACACAATTGGATACTGCTGCAATCAGGCGTGAGAAATAGTTTATGGCGGTCAGCCAATTCAGCTTTTAGCAAGGCTCTGTTTTAGCTAGCGTTTCACTGTTTTGTTCACTTTGGCCAAGAGTCGCTTTTCCGCTCAGACTCTATGAAACCTTGAAGATCACAGTATTGTTTCTTGGAGATTTTCTTGGGTAACTCTGGGGTAACTTAACAAGACCGACTGTCTCACGATCACAGGTGAATTTCCCAAATTTTCTAAAGCAGTTCTTCGTTTCTTGGATCATTTCCACGATGTGCCTCTATCCTGCAATCTCGTGCGATGCGGCGAGCCAAGTCCAAGGAGATCGCACCAAAGCGTGCAATTGTCAGCTTTGCCTGGGATTGCGCGCCCTTAACCCTGCATATCAAAATGTAGCTCTTGCTCCCGGAAGACCGTATGCGAACACCAAATCTGGGAACAACATAGTCCCAGATCGTGTATTCGCGCTCGCGAGGTGCACTTGCCCTGACGGCTTCTTCGGTTAATTCAGGGCGTATATATACGGTGAGTGTTCTGAGCTCTGTTTTATCCGGGAAAAAGATGTCCTTCGGGTCTAAGTCCGCGATGTAATCGTCACTTTCTGAGACTTTCTCGCGGTAATAGTATGGAGGTATATCTCGGTGCACCCTCACTGCCACTGAGTGAGGATGACCTTGCGATCTGAGAGCCCAGTAGGCGTCGTGTTGAACACGAGTATCTTTAGGTCCACCGTCACTGTCTCTCAGCCTGCTTAAGAATTGTTTGTCATTTGGATGTTTGCGGGGCTTCATCACGAAACCCCGCTAATTGCACTACTGCCTCGCGATGTCGGCTTTTCGCGCGCCAAGTTATTCTGCGATTTGAGCAATTGTGGCGGTCGTGTAAACCGATGGACCGGACGAGAAACAGAGGATTGCTCCATCATTGCAGTTTGCACGACCCCCGGCAATCTGACTGTGTCGCACAAGCGCACCGCCACCGCTTTTCGCGGGGATGAGTATGAAGTTGTCATTGTAGTCTTCCATGACGAGACCCTTCCTAGTGGTTGGCGTCATGGTGAAGGCTGGGTAGCCTTCACCTTTAATGACAAACCAGACCCTCAGAGGGTGTCAGCTTCTTGTTTCAGTTAAGGTATTGATATTGCTTGATCTAATGAGGTGCAGGCATGCCGCTGTCGCCATTTTCGTCATCGTTTCTCTTTCCAATCGGCAACTTCAAACCAAACTGTTCAAAGATATCTACATCTCGGTCTTTAGGTGGACGGGGATACTCGGAACCACTGCTGTGTTTCGAAGTCCTCCAGTTCACCCATCTGTCTAGCTCCTCGGGTTCATAGTAAATACTTCCGCGAAACTTCAGGAAATCAGGGCCATCGCCATGGCACCGGAGTTTCGCCAGAGTGTTGTGGCTGAAACGAAGGTTGAACTTGTACTTCAAGTACTTGGATGCCTCTTTTGGCGGTATTGGAAGTGCTTTCATGGTGTCCTCTTTAAGTTAGTGACATGGGACCATTGGCGCAGTTTAAGCGCGCACGAGAAAGCTCAGCGCAAGGGCTGCAAATCCTGGACCGATCCAAACTAGCCAGCTGTCCAAGGCCAGTCCTTCTTCGCACGCTCCTGGTTGCGGTCGAACAGTCGGGCGACAATTTCGTCTTTAGTGAGTTTGCCGTCGCTCCAGTCGTCGCCCCATCTTTATGCCTCGGCCACAGCCTCGTCCAACGCACTTCCGCGGAGTCTGGCAATGCAGGACGCGCGTTGCAGAGGTTGGTGAGTGTACTTTTTTTGAGTTCTTTTGCAGCTTCGCCGGTCTTTGGCGGGATGCGGACGGGGTAAGCCGGAACGACTTCTGCAATGCGGTCCACTGGACCTATGGAGTTGAGCCGGCTTTTCCGCAACTTGTTCAGGCGCCGGGCGGCGGCAATTCTGTTGGCACAGGGGTCAGCGACCCCAGGTACGTACCACACCACAGTCCATATGCACAAAGTTGGAGCCGGAGTATTTACCAACACCGCCCCCCGGCAGGCCGCCGCAGCTTTTGCCATCTGGCTGACCGAACGGGACGTCAGCCGCAGATCCGCAGCCTGACCCTTCATGTGCAGTGAGTTTTTCGCCACACGACGGCTGCGCGAGCGCAGCATCGCGTTCGTCTGCGGGCTGCGGTAGCCGGACAGCAGCATATAAGGCTCGGACGCGTCCAGCATGTTATGCGTGGCGGCCATGATGTCGATTGTCCGCAGATCCATCGAGATGGATCCATCTGTGCGCCAGTCGCGCATGAAGTAATTGATTTCCTTGACCGCGTCGGGAATGTACTTTCCCTCGATCCAGTAGATCGTATCGATCCGCTCGCCTGTGCGGCCGGAATACATGCTGATGCGGCGGATATCTCCTCCGCCTCTCAGAAAGCCTGCTGCATTGCTGTATGTGGGGGCTGCAACAAGCGCTGTCGCGGCAAATGCCTGAAGAAGCGCACGGCGTGTTAAGCCCGCTGAGCTGTCGTTCGTCATAACCTGGTCTTGCCTCGTTCCTGCCTGGCCCGTGATGTTACACGGGCTCGTCATCTCTGTCCCAGATGCAACGGTTTTATGTCATAGGCACAATTGTTAACCAAGTCGTGAAAGGGCAATGCCCTGTTTCCGGACAATTTTAGGCAAAAAACCGCGCATATCCCGCGCAAACCTGAATTTTCGGGAACCGGTGCATCGCTGCATCATTTTCACCTTTCCTTGACGTGAACATGAAATGTTATTGGACAGCACTGCGTGAGGCCCGGCAAAACAGGGTGTCTGCTATTTTTCGAGTGAGGGTTTTTGATGTACCTGCGCGCCTTTTCATCCGTTCGCGTTCTTTCCGGTCTGCTGGCGTTTTTCGCTGCGGCCTTTTTGCTTGTGTCGCAGCCTTCCGCTGCGCGCGCCGACAACACCGCCTTCAAACAGGCTGTCGCCTCAGCAGCCGCGCGTGACGCCGACATTTCCGCCTTTTATCAGGCAAATGGCTTTGAAAGCATCTGGACAGGCAAGGGCAAGGACCGCAAGCGCCGCGCGGAGCTGGTCAAAGCGCTGGAGCGTGCCGGTAACCACGGGCTGCCAGAAAACCGCTATGATCTGGCCGGGCTGAAAGCGCGCATGCAAAACGCGCGTACAACGGCCGAGCTGGGCGCTCTCGAAGTCGAAATGAGCCGGGTTTTCCTGCAGTATGCACGTGATATCCAGACCGGTGTTCTGGTGCCGGGTCGCGTCGACAAAGCGATTGTCCGTCAGGTACCGTACCGCGACCGGGGGTCCTACCTGACCAACTTTGTGAAATCCTCACCCGCGGGTTTTTTCCGCGCCCTGCCGCCGGACACGCCGGAATACACCGCGCTGATGAAGGAAAAACTGCGGCTTGAGCGGCTGCTCGCCGATGGGGGTTGGGGGGCACCGTCCGCTCGAAAACCCTCAAGCCGGGTGCCACGGGGAACTCAGTTGTGGCGCTGCGCAACCGCCTGGTGCGCATGGGCTATATGAAACGCAGCTCCGGCCAGACCTATGATGCAGCCATGCAAAGTGCTGTCCTCTATTTCCAGCGCGCGCACGGACTGGCAGAGGATGGCGTTGTCGGACCCGGCACGATGAAAGAGATCAACCGCTCCGTCAAAGACCGCCTGCAGTCGGTAATCGTCGCAATGGAGCGCGAGCGCTGGCTCAACCTTGACCGCGGCAAACGTCACATCGAGGTCAACCTGACTGATTTCTCGGCCAAGATTTTCGACAACGGAAAGGTCACCTTTTCAACACGCTCTGTGATCGGCGCACGCGATTCCGACCGTCAGTCGCCGGAATTCTCTGACGTCATGGAATTCATGGTCATCAACCCAAGCTGGTATGTGCCGCGCTCCATCATCACCAAAGAATATCTGCCTGAGCTGCAGAAGAACCCGAATGCAGTCAATCATATCGAAATCACCGACCGCTCCGGACGCCGCATCGACCGGTCCGCCGTGGATTTCACCCAGTTTGACGCCCGCACATTCCCCTTTGCCATGCGTCAGCCGCCGAGCCGCGGCAACGCGCTGGGTCTGGTGAAGTTCATGTTCCCGAACAAACACAACATCTATCTGCATGACACCCCGGCCAAAAACCTCTTTGGCCGTGAGGTCCGCGCCTACAGCCACGGTTGTATCCGGCTCGCAGATCCCTTCGACTTTGCCTATGCGCTGCTGGCCAAACAGACGAGCGATCCCAAAGGGTTCTTCCAGGCGAAACTGGCCACCGGCAAGGAAACCACAGTACCGCTGAAGAAACCGGTGCCCGTGCACATCATCTACCGGACTGCCTTCGCAGATGAAAAAGGCAAGGTCCGTTTTCGCCGCGACATCTATGGCCGCGACGGCCGCATCTGGAAGGCGCTTGCGGGTGCAGGGGTGGCAATGCGCGCGGTTCAGGGTTAAATCAGGGACCCTGACCACAAAGGAAGCCCTCATTCATGGCGCGTTATACCGTCCGTCAGATCGCAGAAGCGATCGGAGCTGAAGTCTTCGGCGATGCCGACATTTCCATCGCCGGTGTAGCCGAGCCACAATCTGCCGGACCGGACGATCTGGCGATGGCGACCCGCGAGGAGTATGCAGCCCATATGTCCGAAGGCAACGCGCGGGCTGCAATGCTCTGGCAGGGGGCTGACTGGCAGGCCATGGGCCTCACCGCTGCGATCATTCCGGACCGCCCGCGCTATGCCATGTCCGGGCTTACTGCTCTGATGGATCAAGGCCAGGGCTTCGCGCCCGGCATCCATCCCACCGCCATCATTGCCGAGGATGCGCAGATCGCACCGGATGTCAGCATCGGCCCCTTCACGGTCATCGCGTCCGGCGCGCAGATCGGTGCGGGCTCGGTCATCGGGCCACATTGCTACATCGGCACAGACAGCATTCTGGGCGACGGCGCCCTGATCCGCGAACATGTCTCCATCGGCGCGAAGGTCAGAGCCGGTGTGCGCCTGATCTGCCAGCCCGGCTGCCGCGTCGGTGGCGACGGATTCTCCTTCACGACACCGGAAGTCTCCGCCGTTGAAAAAGCCCGCAGCACGCTTGGCGACCAGCAGGAGGCCACCGCCCAGTCCTGGGCGCGGATTCACTCGCTGGGTGGCATCACCATCGGGGACGATGTTGAAATCGGCTCGAACGCCACCGTCGACTGCGGCACGATCCGCGATACCGTGATCGGTGACGGCTCCAAACTGGATAACCTTGTGCACCTTGGCCACAACGTGGTCGTGGGCCGCGACTGCCTGCTCTGCGGTCAGGCGGGCATTGCGGGCTCGGTGACCATCGGCAACAACGTGGTGCTCGGCGGGCAGGTGGGCGTGACCGACAATATCTTTATCGGCGACCGGGTAATTGCAGGGGGCGGGACCAAGATCCTGTCCAATGTACCCGCCGGGCGCACGATCCTCGGCTATCCGGGCATCAAGATGGACACGCATATCGAAACCTACAAAGCGCTGCGCCGTCTGCCGCGTCTGATGCGGGAGTTCTCTGCCCTGCAGAAAGCGGTTTTAAAACGCTCAGGGAATGACTAAATCCCCTGCGTGAGAGCCACGGAGGACATGCCGATGAGCATTCAGGATCAGGTCATCCAGATCATCGCCGAACAGGCTGTGCTGGACCCGTCAGACGTCACGCCCGACAGTACACTGGAAAGCCTTGGCATCGACAGCCTCGGGCTGGTTGAAAGCATTTTCTCGATCGAGGAAACCTTCGACATATCCGTGCCCTTTAACGCCAACGACCCCTCGGGCAGCGATTTTGACATCTCGACGGTGGCCTCCATCGTGGCGGGCATTGAACGGCTGATCGCGGAACAGGCCTGACAGCGATGAAACGCGTTGTCATCACCGGCGCCGGCACGATCAACGCGCTGGGGCATGACGTCCCGGCCACGCTTGACGCCATGCGGAACGGGGTCTGCGGTATAGGTGAGCTGTCTCTGCGCGATGTGGAACGGCTGTCCATCCGGATCGGCGGACAGGTGCGCGGGTTTGAGGCCGAAGGGCGCTACAACCGCCAGCAGATGTCGCTTTACGACAGGTTCACACAGTTCACGCTCGCTGCGGCCAAAGAGGCCATCGATCAGTCCGGGCTGGTGTTCAGCGGCGAACTTTCTGCCCGCTCCGGCGTGGTTCTGGGCACGGCCGGTGGCGGCGTCAGCACCTGGGACGACAACTACCGCTCCGTCTATGAGGACGGCAAAAACCGCGTGCACCCCTTTGTCGTGCCGAAGCTCATGAACAATGCCGCGGCCAGCCATGTCAGCATGGAACACAACCTCAAGGGCCCGTCCTTCACCGTTTCAACCGCCTGCGCGTCCTCCAACCACGCGATGGCCCAGGCCTTTGCCATGGTGCGGTCCGGGATGGCCCCGGTGATGGTTACGGGCGGGTCTGAATCCATGCTCTGTTTTGGCGGCGTGAAAGCCTGGGAAGGCCTGCGCGTGATGTCAAAAGATGCCTGCCGGCCGTTTTCAGCCAACCGCAACGGCATGGTCCAGGGCGAGGGGGCAGGGGTCTTTGTCTTCGAGGAAATGGAGCACGCAAAAGCGCGCGGCGCGGATATTCTGTGCGAAGTGATCGGCTTTGCCATGTCATCAGATGCGGCTGACATCGTGATGCCCTCCAAAAACGGGGCCGCGCGCGCGATGTCGGGTGCTCTGGCCGACGCCCGCATCAGCCGGGATGAGGTCGGCTACATCAATGCCCATGGCACAGGCACTGCTGCAAACGACAAGACGGAATGCGCGGCCGTGGCCGATGTTTTCGGGCCGCATGCTGACAGGCTGATGATCTCATCCACCAAATCCATGCATGGTCACCTGATCGGCGGCACCGGTGCTGTTGAGCTGCTCGCCTGCATCATGGCGTTACGCGAAGGCGTGATCGCCCCGACCATCGGGTATGAGGAGCCGGACCCGGAATGCGCGCTGGATGTGGTCCCGAATGAGGCCCGCGAGGCGAAAGTGACCGTCGCCCTGTCCAATGCCTTCGCTTTCGGCGGCATGAACGCGGTACTGGCTCTGCGTGCCGCATAAAAAAGCCGCGCCCCCGAGAGAGCGCGGCCGAAATCAGGTCCGGAGGCCGGGATCAGCGTTCCGCAACCGTCGTCTTGTCATAGCTGGCAGTGAAGCCGTCCAGAGAAAGCTGCACTGTCACGCGCTGATCCGGGGCGGCCATGGGAACAATGCTGATGGCCGCCGCGTTTCCGCGCTTATATGAAAGCACATCATCCGCCGTCAGGCCGATCCGTGCGTAGCAGCCCACCGGGTTGCAGAAGGCAAATGGATAGCTCTTGCCGCCCTGCTGATCGACCTGAATGGACAGGTTCTCCTGCAGCGATGTCTCAAGCGGCACAATAACCGTGGCACCGGCTTCCGCTTCACTGCCGTCGCGCAGCCTGAAGAGCGAGAATTCAGCAATCGGCGAACCCTGGGCATCTGAAAGCAGCTGCGTCATCTGGCAGGGGTCATTCCCATCGGCCGTTTTTACGCAGCGCAGCGACCAGGCACCGATTGTTTCGCTCGTATAGGCCTCTCCGACCTGCGGCCCTTCGCCAACCTCGGCACCAAGGGCCAGACCGTCATCCGTCGTCTGTGCGGCCCCGCTTGTGTCTTCTTGTGTGGACCCGTCGCCCGCGGTCTGCGCCATGGCAAAGCCCGTCACCAGAACAAAAGGTACAGCCATCAGGGCCGCACGGGTCACACTGTTTGAAAAATCAGGCATGATTACTCCCTAAGCTCGATCTTTCGGGTCTCTACCACAGGCAGCCGGCAGTGTCAGTCAGCATCGCCGCAAAAGGACCCGTTTCACCTTAATATTATCGAAGAGTTCCAAAGAAAAAAGAGGCGCACAAGGCACCTCTTTTTCCCTAATTTTTTTCTCCCCGTCGGACTGGCCGACTTATTGCAGGGACGGTACGAAACAAGGGACCTACCGTCAACCGGAAATCCGGGTTTTTTCCGGGTCTTCTGTCCACACGTCCGGGCAGAAAAAAGGCCGTACCGAAATTCGGCACGGCCAGTCTGACAGGGAGGATGTCCGGCGGCGAAAGGACATGGCCGTAGTCCGGACAAATCAGGTATGGCAGAAAACAGTTAAGAACGTATGGTCGTACGAGAGATTTCTGAGGCGGAGCGCAAAATGACAGACGACATCTTTATCGGCGGCGGTGGTGCGGATTATGGCACCCAGCAACATCTCAGCCTGAAATATGCCAACCGGCATGGGCTTGTTGCGGGCGCCACCGGGACCGGGAAAACCGTGACGCTGCAGATCCTGGCCGAAGGGTTCTCCGCCGCCGGCGTTCCGGTCTTTCTCTCGGACGTCAAAGGCGATCTCTCCGGGCTCGCCAAATCCGGCTCGGAAACACACAAACTGCATGACGCTTTCATGGGACGGGCAGAAACCATCGGGTTCACCGAATACGCCTATTCCGCTTTTCCCGTCACCTTCTGGGACATCTTCGGCGATCAGGGCCATCCGGTGCGCACGACCGTGTCGGAAATGGGCCCGCTGCTGCTCGCGCGACTACTGGACCTGAGCGAGGCGCAGGAGGGGATCCTCAACATTGCCTTCCGTCTCGCGGATGAAGAGGGTCTGCCACTGCTCGATCTCAAGGACCTGCAGTCCCTGCTCGTGTGGATCGGCGAGCACACAAAGGACCTGTCACTGCGTTACGGCAATGTCTCGACGGCCTCGATCGGCGCGATCCAGCGCCGGCTGCTGGTGCTGGAAAACCAGGGCGGGGCAGGGTTCTTTGGCGAACCCGCGCTGGAGCTCAGCGACATCATGCGCACCGCCTCCGACGGCCGTGGCCAGATCAATATCCTGGCCTCCGACAAGCTGATGGGCTCCCCGGGGCTCTATGCGACCTTCCTGCTGTGGCTGCTGTCCGAACTCTTTGAGGAACTGCCCGAAGTGGGCGATCCGGACAAACCAAAGCTCGTCTTCTTCTTTGACGAGGCGCATCTGCTCTTTGAAGACGCACCCAAAGCGCTGGTCGACAAGGTGGAACAGGTGGCCCGGCTGATCCGCTCCAAGGGGGTCGGCGTCTATTTCATCACGCAGAACCCGGCGGATGTGCCGGAGGATATTCTGGGCCAGCTTGGCAACCGCATCCAGCATGCCCTGCGCGCCTTTACCGCCAAGGACCGGCGCGAACTGCGCCAGGCTGCTGAAACCTACCGCGAGAACCCCGCCTTTGATACCGAAGCCGCGATCCGGGAGGTCGGCGTGGGCGAGGCGGTGACCTCCATGCTGCAGAAAAAAGGGGTGCCGGGCATAGTCGAACGCACACTGATCCGGCCGCCGTCCTCGCAGCTGGGACCGATCACCAGCGCCGAACGGGCCGATCTGATGGCTATGTCCGAGATGGCCGCGCGCTACGACAAGACGGTGGACCGCCAGTCCGCCTTCGAAATCCTTCAGGCCCGCGCCGAAAAAGCCGCCACAGAGGCCGCCGCTGCCGAAGAAGCCGCCGAAAAGGCCTCCGCCGCCGTGCGCGAATTCAACGCCGGCCGCCGTTATTCCGGCGGGCGCGTCGCACGCTCCACCTCGCGCAGGACCCGCCGGACACAGGACACGCTGGGCTCCGCTGTGGCCACCGCCGTACTCAAGGAACTCAAGGGCACCACAGGCCGCCGAATTGTGCGTGGAATCCTCGGAGGCCTGTTCAAAGGACGCTGACGCAGAAAATCCTTGTCAAAAATGCGCGTTTCAGTGGTATTCTGAGCGCGTATTTTATCAGGGGTGGCATTATGCGATTGTTTTCAGCAGTTTTACTTGTTTCGGTTATGGGGGCACTGCCGGTCGCAGCACAGGAAACTGTGGCTGACGCGATGCAGGTGATCCGCGACACCTGCAGCCGGGTCAAAGACGAGGGCAGTTTTTCCAGCCTGACCGCCAAAGGCCAGGTTGAGGGCAATATCCGTGTGAAACTGGTGGGCAAAGTGGGGGCGGACGCCTTTGTCGAGATGTCAGAACAGGAATGGGACAGCATCCAGCAGGTCATGCGCAAGGACCAGCTGGCCGACAACGTCGACTACCGCGCCTGCGTGCGCGCCATGACACCGCCGGTTCTGGACAAGCTGCCCTGATGCGTCGCGTGGTGACCGCAGTGGCCGTTCTGCTGATGACGCTGATGCCGGGTCTGGCCAGCGCCCAGCAGAGCATCAGCGAAAAGGCCGCCAAACTGGCGCGCGACAGCTGTACTGTCAGCTCCATACAGGGCAGCCGGCGCACATCGGACGGAAAACGTCTTGTGACCCTGCCGGGAAGCAACGAGGAAATCGAGATCAGCAAGGAACGCTGGAACGGAATCCAGCAGGTGCTGCGCGAGCATCAGCAGAAGGAAAGCGCCAACTACCGCGATTGCGTGCGCGACCTGACCCGGACCTTCATTGACGCTGAAAAAGAGACACAGCAGCAGGCCAACGTGAACCGCCAGCCCCAGCAGAATGGTGGCACCTGCGCCTATGAAAATGATGGGTTCTGTGACGTGCCGGGGGACTGCCCTTACGGAACGGACCTGAACGACTGCGCCGTCGAACAGCAGGTGCAGCAGAACCCGTTCCCGCCCCAACAGGCCCAGCTTTACTGCTGTGACTACGTCTATGGCCAGAAATGGTGCGCCATGACCACGGGCCCCTTCGGCGTCGGACTGCCCTGCGTCTGCGCCGGCGTCGCGGGTTCAGGGTTCCAGTGCTACTGACCCTGTCCGGGGCGTTTGAGGCAGCACATGGCGGGCCGGGCGGAACAGCCGCTCTGAGCCGAAAGCAGTTGTTCCGGCATATGGGGCAACTATCTTTGCTCCATCAGGTATTCAGCAACGGCCTGGTAAGCAGGCAGCGAAGTTGGGTCGATGAAACCATTCTGGGCCTGTGGGTGAGACGCCAGTCGTACCAGCACCATCTCGGCCTTCGGATCGACATAGATCGTTTGTCCATGCACACCACGAGCGGCGAACGCCCCGTGGTCATTGTGCAGGATCCACCACTGGCTGGTATAGCTGCCGGGGCCAAAAGTGGGGAAACCGTTTCCGAATTTCGTCCGATCGCCGCCGGCGCGGATGTTCGTCACAACTTCCGCCGGAAAGAGCCGTGTGCCATTCAGTTCTCCCTTGTTCAGCATCAGCTGGCCCAGCCGCCCCAGATCGCGCAGCCCGGCAGTGATGCCACCTCCTGCAAAAGGCACCCCTTTGCCATCGACCGTCTGATAGGCATCCTGTTCCACGCCCATCCGGCGCCAAAGTCGTTCAGAGGCCAGTTCGGTTACCGACTTTCCTGAAACCCGGCTGATGATCCACCCCAGCATGTCGGAGTTGATGGTCTTGTAGTGAAACGCATCTCCGTGATCGCCCTCGGGCCGGACCTGCTGAAGATACTCCCAGTACCCGTCCGGTCCGCCGTAGTCCGCGGGCTTGGGAAGCGGGCTGGCTGCAGCGGAGTAGAGCCAGATATCCGCGTTGGGATCGGAATAGTTTTCAGAATACTTCACACCCGTGGTCATATCCATAACCTGCCGGACAGTGGCTGAGGCGAAGGCGCTGTCGCCAATTTCCGGAATGATGTCCTGAACCAGGGCAGTCTCGTCGAACGCTCCTTCCACAACCATGATTTCCGCCAGCAGGCCGGTGAACGATTTGGTCATCGACATGATGGCGTGCTTGCCGTCCTCTTTCAGGCAGCCGAAATACCTCTCGTAAACCACCTCTCCTTTGTGAAGGACCAGCATGCCGTCGGTGTAATTGGCGTGGAGCGAGACGTCCCACGACATCTCTTCATCGCTGTTCTGTGGTGTGAACATGACGGCGTCGATCTGCTGCCGAAGATCAGCGAACTCTGACGGAGACGGGTATTCGAGCGGGATTGGTGCGCCGAGGCCGCGGCTGATCTCCTCGGTCGGGAGAAACTCCCGCAGGTGACATACCGACCAGCGCAGTCGCGGAAAGCTGAAATAGCTGCTGTCGGGTTGCGTGATAAGTCTGTCCTGCGGAGGCGGAAACCCCTGCATCCACCCCATGACATTCGGATCGGATTCCTGCGCGGACAGGACGTCTGATTGCACCGGAAACGATGGAAAAGCTGTTGCCACAAGGAATGTGGCCGAACAAAGCAACGCGACAAGTCCGTTCATATCCACCATCCTTTCGGAATTGCTTTTAGCGCTCATTGTGTGACGTAGAGCGAGCCCGATGCTTTTCCCCACATTTGCGCAGGTTTTAATGACTTAAAAATGTCTCTGGTGACCGCCCAGCAGACAGACCCCGAACCAATGCCCGTAAAAAACGCCTTCACACTCGCGCCCGGGACTACCGCTCAGGGATCAGACCCCGCGGGCTGAACCGCAGCACCAGCAGCAGCACAAGACCCATCGTAAAGAGCCGCATATGTGCTGCGCTCTCAATCAGGTGCGCCTTTAGCGCCGATCCGTCTGCCATTCCGGCTGTGATGACCTGCATCAGCCACAGCCCCATAGGCTCCACCTGCACCCAGAGGAACCAGATCAGGAAACCGCCCAGCACAGCGCCGAAATTGTTGCCTGACCCGCCCACGATCACCATGACCCACACAAGGAAGGTGAACCGCAGCGGCTGGTAGGTGCCCGGCGTCAGCTGGCTGTCGAGCGTGGTCATCATCGCCCCCGCGATCCCGCAGATGGCCGAGCCCAGCACAAACACCTGCAGATGGCGCGCGGTCACGTCTTTGCCCATCGCCTCCGAGGAGACCTCGTTGTCGCGGATCGCCCGCATCATACGCCCCCAGGGGCTGTTGAGTGCCCGCTGCGCCATGACCAGCAGGATGATCAGCACCAGCGCGAAGAGCCCGGCATAGAGCAGTTTGACATAAAGCGTCGAGGCCGTGACCGGATCCATGCCATAAAGCGACGCGGTCTCCACAAAGCCCGGATCGTTCTGCAGATCAATCTCATAGGGGGTCGGGCGGGGCAGGCCGACGACGTTCTTGACACCACGCGACAGCCAGTCCTCGTTCTTGAGCACCGAGATGATGATCTCCGCAATGCCCAGCGTCGCAATCGCCAGGTAATCCGACCGCAGCCCCAGTGCCGTCTTGCCAATCACCCAGGCCGCACCGGCCGCGAACAGCCCGCCCACAGGCCAGGCCAGCGCCACCCAAAGCCCGCGGTCAATCCCGAGCCCCCCGAGGTTGCCCAGCAGGGCAGGGTTAATCGCCTCAACCGCCTCCACGCCCGGATCAAAGAGCGCGCGATAGATGAAGAAACCAGCCACCAGCAGCCCCAGGGTGACCAGCGTCCGCAGCCGCCCTGCAGGCATCCGCGCACGGATCTTCACAATGGCCACGATCAGCACAACCGCAAACACCAGCGCACCCAAAATGTTCCAGCCGCCCGCCGACCACGCACCGGGGGTGGGCGGCACGCCCACCAGCACCGCGGCCAGACCGCCCAGGGCCACAAACCCCATGATGCCCACGTTAAAGAGCCCCGCAAAGCCCCACTGCAGGTTCACGCCCAGCGACATGATGGCCGAAATCAGCCCCATGTTCAGAATGAGCAGCGCGGTGTTCCAGCTCTGCGTGAAACCGGTAATCAGGATCATCGCGCCCACAATGGCAAAAAGCAGGGTGTTTTTCACAGCAGGGTTCATACCGCTTTCCCCTTGAAGAGACCCGTGGGTTTAAACAGCAGCACAATCAGCAGAATGAGGAAGCTGACCGCGAATTTGTAATCGGTGGACAGAAGCTGCACCAGACTGCTGGGTTCCAGGCTTTCCGGCAGCAGATAGGTCAGCACCTTTTTCCAGGCATAGGTCACCGTGATCTCGGAAAAGGCGATCACAAAGCCTCCCGCAATAGCCCCGATCGGATTGCCCAGACCGCCCACAATCGCACTGGCGAAAATCGGCAGCAGCAGCTGGAAATAGGTGAAGGGCTTGAACGATTTATCCAGCCCGTAAAGCACGCCGGCAATGGTCGCCAGCCCCGCCACAATCAGCCAGGTGATCATCACCACCCGCTCCGGATTGATGCCGGAGAGCAGTGCCAGATCCTCATTGTCTGAATAGGCGCGCATCGATTTTCCCGTCCGCGTCCGGTTCAGAAACCAGAAGAGCAGCAGCACCACAACCACCGCCGTGATCACGGTGATGCCCTGCGTGGTCTTGATCGCCAGCCCTTCGCGCAGGCCGGTCATCTCGCGGAAGGTGCGTGCGGAGATGATGAACCGCTCGCCATCGCCAAAACGCTGATCATCCGGCCCGATGATGAACCGCACAATGCCGTTCATGATAAACGTCACGCCGAGGCTCACGATCACCAGGATCACGGGTTTGGCCTTCTGCTCGCGGTAGAACCGGTACACCACCCGGTCCGTCGCCAGCAGCAGCGCCATACAGCCAAGGATCCCAAAGGGCAGGGCGAGCAGCGCCGTGGGCAGCGGCCCCAGACTGATGCCCCAGCTCTGGAAAAGCCAGGTCACCAGCACAGTCACCATCGCGCCGAATGCCATGGTGTCCCCATGGGCAAAGTTCGAAAACCGCAGGATCCCGTAGATCAGCGTGACCCCCAGCGCGCCAAGCGCCAGCTGGCTGCCATAGGCCACCGCAGGCACAATGACAAAGTTGGTCAGGGCAATGATTGCGTTCAGGAAGTCCATTACTCGATCACCTCGCATGATCCCTTCGTTGCGCGCGCATATACTTCGCCCTGTACCCTGTATTGCTGAAGACCAATACTCTGACCCTCCGGGTAAACCGTGATCATCATTCCTGCCAGCGGTCCTCCGATGTCGGGCATCATGAAATGCCTCGTGCCGGCGGCACCTGCGATCTCCAACACGGTGCTAAGGTGGTCCTGTTGTACCAGGAGGGGTTTTTCACCAGACAGGTATCCCGGGCCATTCGGAGCCTCCGGACCGGGGCTTTTCTCATCCAGTCGCAGTTCATGATTCCACTCGCAGCGAATCTGGAATGAAAACTCCTGAGAGGTTTCGGCCTGCGCCACGGCAGCGCTCGCGAAAAGGAAGACGCCAGAAATCCATCTCATCCCCCCAGAAAACTCTTACGCACTTCGGGATCGGCCAGCAATTCCTTGCCCGTCCCCGTAAAAGCGTTCCGCCCCTGAACCAGCACAAACCCCTTGTCCGCGATCTCCAGTGCCTGGCGCGCGTTCTGCTCCACCATCAGAATGGGAATGCCCGTGCGCGCCACCTCGATGATCCGGTCAAAAAGCTCATCCATAACAATCGGGCTCACCCCGGCCGTCGGCTCATCCAGCATCAGCACCTTGGGCTGTGTCATCAGCGCCCGGCCTACGGCCACCTGCTGGCGCTGCCCGCCAGAAAGTTCGCCCGCCGCCTGGTGGCGCTTGTCCCGCAGAATGGGGAACAGCTCGTAAATCTGCTCCATCGTGGGCCGGATATCATCGGTGCGGATAAAGGCACCCATCTCCAGGTTTTCCTCAACGGTCATCGAGGTGAAAATATTCGAGGTCTGCGGCACAAACCCCATACCCTTGATCACCCGTGCCTGCGGGCTCAGCTCAGTAATATCCTCACCATCCAGCTTCACATGTCCCTGCCGCAGGTTCAGCATCCCGAACACAGCCTTCATGCCGGTCGATTTGCCGGCCCCGTTCGGCCCCACGATCACGGCAATCTCGCCGCGATCCACCGCAATCGTGCAGTCATGCAGAATGTCCGGCCCGGCGCCATAGCCACCGGTCATGCTCTCACCGATCAGAAACGGCCCGCCTTCCGCAGGATGCGCGCGGCCACCTTCCTTTACCGGCGTCGTCGTACCCATACCGGCCGCATTGCCGAGCGACAGATCCCGGTTGCCCCGGTCTGAATAGGGATCACTGCTCACAGCAGACCTCCCTTTTTATTCCGGGCCCGGTTTCTTCTGGCCATAAATATCCCCGCCGGAGGCACGAAATCCGCCGCCATACGGCTTAACACCGGGTGAAGGCAGCGCGCGCTGCGCACCAACGTAATACCGACGTTACACCGACGCGATACCGACGGAAAACCGACGCCCTTCATCCGACCATATCCTTGTTCTTCAGACCCGTGCCCAGATAGGCCTCGATGACCTGCTCATTGGCCTTGATCTCGTCCAGCGTACCCTGCGCCAGCACCTTGCCCTCGGCCATACAGATCACCGGGTCACACAGGCGCCCGATGAAATCCATGTCATGCTCGATGACCACAAATGTGTACCCGCGCTCTTTGTTCAGGCGCAGGATGGCATCGCCGATGGTGTTCAGCAGCGTCCGGTTCACGCCTGCACCAACCTCATCCAGAAAAACGATCCGCGCATCCACCATCATGGTGCGGCCAAGCTCCAGAAGCTTCTTCTGACCGCCTGAAATCTGGCCTGCCTTCTGTTCGGCCAGATGCTCGACCGTCAGGAATTCCAGTACCTCATCCGCCTTGGCCCGCAGGGCGCGCTCCTCATCCGCAATGCGCTTGCGTCCGAACCATGTATTCCAGAGCGTCTCTCCCGACTGCCCGCCCGGCACCATCATCAGATTTTCCCGGCAGCTCATCGACGAGAACTCATGCGCAATCTGGAACGTGCGCAGCAGGCCTTTGTGGAACAACTCATGCGGTGGCAGCCCGGTGATATCCTCTCCAGCCATCGTCACCCGGCCGGATGTTGGTTTAAGAACGCCCGCAATCACATTGAAAAGAGTGGTTTTTCCCGCACCATTCGGCCCGATCAGACCGGTCACGGATCCTTCGGCGATCTCAAGACTGGCACCGTCCACAGCGTGAAAGCCACCGAAATGCTTGTGAACGTCGTCAACGACAATCATGCCATTTCCCCTGTGCGCGCCACTGTCAGCGCTTGTTATTGAAACAGCCCGGAGAGGGATCTCCGGGCTGCCTGGTCTTCATGCCACAGACTTATTTGAAGCCGATTGTGACGTTCTTTTCATCCTGGACTTCGATCATCCGGTATGTACCCGCAGATTCACCGGGCCCGATCAGCTCAACAGCCGAGGCACCAACGTAATCCACATCGCCGCCACCGCGGATGATGTCGAGTGCTTTGCCCAGTTCACCGGGATAGATTTTCTCACCGGGTGCGTTGGCCACATCAAGAATGTGCTTGCCGTAATCCGCGGGGTCGGTGCTGTCAGCAGCCTGCATGGCCAGCATGAAGAGCGCCGCTGCGTCATAGCTTTCCGGCGTGTAGGGGGAGGTCGCATCAAACGCATCACCCGCCATCGCGGTCAGCTTTTCGATGCCTTCGCCGCCCGAACCTGCGATCTGGCCGTAGGAGCCGTTCAGCGCGGAACCCACGTTTGCCGGCAGGCTGTCACCGATCATACCGCCCGGCAGGCCGAAGGTGTCGAATGCGCCGGTGTCGAGGGCTGCGTTGATGATGCCCAGACCACCCTGGTCGAGATAGCCCGCAACAACCAGCAGATCACCGCCTGCGGAGGCCAGTGCGCCCATCTCAGCGGAGTAGTCCGCTTTGCCGTCCTCGTGCGCGGCCACGATGGTCACTTCGCCACCGATGGCTTCAAAGTTGCTCTGGATCGCGTCAGCAAGACCCTTGCCATAGTCGTTGTTTGTATAGGTCAGCGCGATGGATTCCACGCCACGCTCCTGCAGGATCTCGGCCATCACCTGGCCTTCGCGCGCATCAGACGGCGCCGTGCGGAAGAACAGATCATTGTCCTCGACCGTGCTCAGGCCTGGGGATGTCGCAGAAGGCGAAATCATCACCATACCGTTCGGAATGGCGACGTTCTGCAGGATCGCACCGGTCACACCGGAGCAGTCGCCGCCGATCAGACCATTGATGCCGTCCGCGATCAGGCGTTCGCCGTTGGAGGTGCTCAGACCGTTGTCGATGCAGCCGGTGTCCGCACGGATCGGCGTGACCTTGGCAGCATCCAGCAGTTTGCCGCTTTCAGTGACTTCGGCCATGGCCAGTTCCGCACCGGCGGCCATCGGACCTGTCAGCGATTCAATCGGGCCGGTAAAGCCGATGAGGATGCCCAGTTTAACTTCTTTTGCGTGACCGCCCGCCATTGCGGTGGTCGCCATGAGTGCTGCAGCCGTTGTGGCCATAAGCATCTTTTTCATGTGGTTTCTCCCAAGTTGGAACTATGCGTTCGCCGGGCAGCGTAAGGCTCCGAAACCCAAAAGAAAAGCGTTTTAGGGGCGAAAACAAAGGCATCCCGGCGCGGGCATCGCCGGTACCGGTGGCAATAAGGGGCAAACTGCCTATATTTTCTGTAATCCTCATCAAAATAAGGAAAAAAGCATGTCCAGCAGCCGGTTTAAGTCGTTTCTCCTGTCCGGGATGTTTCTGGCAGCCGGTGCAGCAGCACATCTTGCGGGCCCACCTGCACGCGCACAGGAAGCGGCGACACTCGCTCCGGTGGCAACCGGGCTGGATCAGCCCTGGGCCGTTGGCATTTTGCCCGATGGCAGTTTTCTTGTGACCGAAAAAGACGGGCGGCTGCTTTACTTTGCCGACGGCCGGCAACCGGAGAACGTCGCGGGCGTGCCAAGGGTCAGCGATAACGGGCAGGGCGGCCTGCTGGATATCACCATCGCCCGCGATTTTGTGACCACCCGCACCCTGTGGCTGAGCTATTCAAAACCACAGCAGGGAGGCAGCGGCACAGCGCTCGTAGCCGCGACCCTGTCGGCAGATGGCACGCGGCTGGAAAACGTCCGGGACCTGTTTGAGATGAAACCCGGCTCCTCGGGTGGGCGGCATTTCGGCAGCCGCGTAGTCGAGGCGCGGGACGGCACGCTTTACCTGACCATCGGCGATCGAGGGGACCGGCCCTCCGCCCAGGACCGCGACAGTCACAACGGCAGCATCATCCGCGTGAACCGCGATGGCTCTGTGCCCGCGGACAATCCGTTTGTGGGCACCGCCGGTGTACTGCCGGAAATATGGTCCTTTGGTCACCGCAATCCCCAGGGGGCCGGGCTTGATGCCTCGGGCAACCTCTGGACAGCCGAGCACGGCGCGCGCGGAGGCGACGAGGTCAATTTTGTGCGCAAGGGGGCCAATTTCGGCTGGCCGGTGATTTCCTATGGCCGCCATTATTCGGGCAGTAAGATCGGCGAAGGCACCGAAAAAGCCGGCATGGAACAGCCCGCCTTTTACTGGGACCCGTCCATCGCGCCCTCCGGCCTGCTGGTCTATTCCGGCGACATGTTCCCGGCCTGGCGCGGGGACATCTTTGTGGGGTCACTGAAGTTTGATTATATCGCGCGGCTGGAAATCTCCGGTCAGACCGCCCGCGAAGTGCAGCAGATCGAAAACAGCGCCACAAACCGCGTCCGCGATATCGTTCAGGCACCGGACGGCAGCATCTGGTTCATTTCGGTGGGGAATGGCGCGGTTTACAGGATCGCCGCGCAGTAGAGAATAGAAAAGCCGGTTATCTGCATCCCACTTTTCGTCAATCCAGCAACGGCCGCTCTGAGCCCGAACTTACTTCTTGCCACCGAACCACCAGTTCGATAGCCCAACGACGGGTCCCAGCAAATAGAGCATTAAGAACAGCCAGCTCCAGACCAAAACGTTCGAAGCAATAGCAAGGTGATGTGGGATAAGAGTAACAGCGGTCATCCACAGCAATAAGAAAACGAACTGCGTTGCCAGCAAAAAGGCAATTGCCCTCACTGGGTGTCGCTTAAGTTCTCCATCGAAATCAAACAGTAGTTTTTTCAAAGTTCGGGCCCTAACCTGTCGATCTACTCTGCACATTCCTGAACAAACAGTATCTTAGTCTGCTTAGCGGACTATCAACCTAAGACTGGTGGCCCATGGCAGTCCGCTTCAGATCGACAACCGTGCCGCGTGGCTGCCCCGTTCGCGGTAGGGCGTCGTATCGTAGTGCGCCCGGTAGCATTTGGAGAAATGCGACGGCGAGGCGAACCCGCAGGCAAGTGCCACGTTGATCACGCTCATATCGGTCTGCATCAGCAGGTTGCGCGCTTTCTGCAGGCGCAGTTCCATGTAATAACGTTTAGGGCTGCGGTTGAGATAGCGGCGGAAGAGCCTCTCCAGCTGCCGGGTGCTCATGCCCACATCCTTTGCCAGGATCGACGGGCTGATCGGCTCCTCGATATTGGCTTCCATCATCTGGATCACCGATGACAGTTTCGGGTGACGTACGCCGATCCGCGTGGGCACCGACAGACGCTGGGTGTCCTGGTCGGTACGGATGGAGGAATAGATCATCTGATCGGCCACCAGATTGGCCAGTTCCTCGCCATGTTTGTCCGCGATCAGTTTGAGCATCAGGTCAATCGACGACGTCCCGCCCGCCGTGGTCAAACGGTTACCATCCACCACAAAGACCGATTTGGTCAGGGTGACGTCCTCAAAATCCTCAGCAAAGCTGTCCTGGTTTTCCCAGTGGATGGTGGCTTTTTTCCCATCGAGCAGACCGGCCTTCGCCATTGTGTGACCAGCAGTACAGAGCCCGCCCACAACCGGACCCTTGCGCGCTTCGCGTCGCAGCCAGCCCAGCAGTTTTTTTGTGGTCGCACCCTGAACGTTCACCCCACCGCAAAGCATGATTACATCATCACGCGAGACGTCTTCCAGATCGCCGTCCACCTGAAACCGGATGCCGGCACAGCTGCTGACAGCCTCGCCATCCTCGCCCAGCGTTTTCCACTCATAGAGAGAGCGTCCTGACATGCGATTCGCGATGCGGAGTGCTTCGACGGCAGAGGCAAAGGACAGCATGGTGAAGTCATGCAGCAGCACAAAAACGAAGCGCTGCGGCCGGTCGACCGGCGTGTCGATACGCCTGGCGGGTTGCTGTGCGGACATTACTGCCTCTTAAGTCTGATCTTTCCCGCACTGCGGCGTGTCTGCGCCACAGTGTCGGAACACCTTGGCCACGAGGTGAAAGCCGCGTCAAGAGGCCGAATTTGTGATATGGTCACTGCGCCCGGGCTTTTGTATAGAGAGCGCTGAGATGGTAGCGCTCGCACTGCGGGCCGGAAAGCGGAGTACCAACAATGAGTGAATGGAGCAAATCAAGCTGGCGTGCCAAACCGAGAATCCAGATGCCGGATTATCCGGATCAGGAGGCGCTTCGGGCCGTTGAGGATCAGCTTTCCAGGTTTCCGCTTCTGGTGTTTGCCGGCGAAGCACGGCGGCTGAAAAAGCACCTGGGTGCCGCGGGGCGGGGAGAGGCTTTCCTGTTGCAGGGCGGCGATTGCGCCGAGAGCTTCGAGCAGTTCAGCTCGGACGCGATCCGCGACACCTTCAAGGTGATGCTGCAGATGGCAATCGTGCTGACGCACGGCGCCAAGGTTCCGGTTGTGAAAGTCGGCCGGATGGCCGGTCAGTTTGCCAAGCCGCGCTCGGCACCCACCGAAACGGTGGATGGTGTTGAACTGCCGAGCTACCGTGGTGACATCATCAACGAGCTCGACTTCAACGCCGGTGCGCGGATCCCCGATCCGGCCAAGATGATGCGCGCCTACACCCAGGCGGCTGCCACGCTGAACCTGCTGCGGGCGTTCTCGACCGGTGGTTATGCGGATGTGCATCAGGTGCACGCCTGGACGCTGGGGTTCACTGAAAGCGAAAAAGCTGAGCGGTACAGAGAGATCGCGACACGCATCTCCGACACGCTGGATTTCATGTCTGCGGCGGGCGTCAATTCTGATACAGCGCACACGCTGCAGAGCGTCGAATTCTACACCAGCCACGAGTCGCTGCTGCTGGAATACGAAGAAGCGCTGACCCGCGTGGACAGCACCACGGGCAAATGGCTTGCAGGGTCCGGGCATATGATCTGGATCGGCGACCGCACACGGCAGCCGGACGGCGCACATGTCGAATTTGCGCGCGGCGTTCAGAACCCGATCGGCCTGAAGGCGGGACCAACCATGACGTCCGAAGACCTGAAAGTGCTGATGGCGAAGCTGAACCCTGAAAACGAAGAGGGGCGTCTGACGCTCATCGCACGTTTCGGTGCAGGCTCGGTTGGTGAACATCTGCCGCGTCTGATCAAAACCGTGCGCGAAGAAGGGGCCAACGTGACCTGGGTCTGCGATCCGATGCACGGCAATACGATCAAGTCCTCCTCGGGCTACAAGACCCGGCCGTTCGACTCGGTGCTGCGGGAAGTGCGCGAGTTCTTCGGGGTGCATGGCGCCGAAGGCACTGTCCCCGGTGGCGTGCATTTTGAGATGACCGGGCAGGACGTGACCGAGTGCACCGGTGGTGTACGGGCCGTCAGCGATGAAGACCTGTCAGATCGCTACCATACCGCCTGTGACCCGCGCCTGAACGCAAGTCAATCGCTGGAACTGGCGTTCCTCGTGGCCGAAGAGCTTTCGGACCGTCGCGCGGCACGCAAGGACAAGATCGCGGGCTGACCCCGCGACGTCCTTTGCCGGACATTCCAGCCCCCTGCGCCCCGCGCGGGGGTTTTTTGTATGACGCAAGAAAAAACCGCCTGCACATTCTGTGCAGACGGCTGTCCTGATCAAAGGAACGGGCAGGTGTGTCAGTCGTCCGACTTCACCAGCCTGAGGTAAGGCGCATCTTTGCGCGGCGTTTCGGTGCGGAATGTCGCCCGGGGTTCGGCAAAGCCCGCAGGCTCGCGTCGTTCGCGCTTTTCACCGGCAACCGGCGCTGGTCTGCGCAGAATGGTTTTTTCCGCTTCGGTCGGTTTGGGCTTTGCGACAATCTCGGTGGACGTCCCCTGGACGATCGGGCGCAGAGAGCTGCGCACCACATCAAAACGGCGCGGGCTGCGGCCCGGGTCCCCAACAGCGATCAGCACACCAAGCAGGCGGCTGACGTCACCCAGGTCGCTCTTGAGCGGCAGAAGCAGCATCCGAGCGTCCAGCGCAGGCATGCCAGCGGCTTCTTCAGAATGCAGATGCAGTGTGCAGGCAGCGGGTGTTTCGAAAACTTCTTCAAGGGTATCGCTGACCTGACGGCGCGAACCGGGTGTGATGAACGAGGTCAGCGGCATACCGCGGACTTCCATCCCCATCAGATCACTCAGGTGGCTGCCGGCAATCCGCATACGTGCTATGCCCGGTGCAATACGTTCCACGATAAAGGAATACTCAAGCGCTTGCTCGATCCCGCGCGGGTCAATCTCGGCACGGCTGGGCATCAGACGCGTGCCCCGCAGCGCCTCCCAGTAGGCCTCAACCTGTGCCAGCGGCGAAAAGCCGGTATTTGAAACGTGCTGCGTCATGTCCACCACATTGTGCTTGTTTTGACCCGAATTGTCCATTGTCTGAACTCTTCCTTCCGCCGGGTAAATGCCCGGGCGTTGGTTTTTTGCGGTCCAAAGGCGCATCTCTGTGAGATTTGCCTATATCCCGCCTTAATCGTTGATGAATTATTAATACCAACAATTTTCAATAAATGGCCTTCTAACTCCCCTTTTGGTTAACCCGCCGCTCTGTGGCGGGGGTTGCCCTTGCATCTGGTTTCACCATAAGGCTGAACACGCGCGCTATCTGTGAAGAGGAACACACAATGATCCGTTCAATGACAGGATTTGCCTCTGCGACCGGCAGCCTGGCGCCGCATTCCTGGAGCTGGGAGCTGCGCAGCGTGAACGGTAAAGGTCAGGACCTGCGCCTGCGGGTGCCGGACTGGATAGAGGGTCTGGAAGCGGCCCTGCGCAAACAGCTTTCCGTGGCAACGACGCGTGGCAATGTCACTCTGTCTCTGCGCGTCACGCGTGAGGAACACAGCGGCGCGCTGCAGATCAACACAGGACAGCTCGACCGGATGCTCGCCGCGCTGGCCGAGATCGAGACACGGGCCATGGACGCCGGTGTGTCGCTGGCGCCATCGCGCGCCTCGGACCTGCTCGTACAGCGCGGTGTGCTGGAACAGGCCGGAGCAGAAGATGACACAGCAGCACTGTTGGGCTTGCTGACAGGGGAAGCCGCTGCGCTGATAACCGACTGGAACGCCATGCGCGAAACCGAGGGCGCGGCACTGGAGACGATATTGTCCGGACAACTGGACGAGGTTGCCCGCCTGACTGCAGAGGCAGCAGCGCTCGCCGCAGCCCGCGCGGATGAAATGGCCGGAACCCTGCAGCGCAATCTGGCGCGCGTGCTGGATAACAGCGACGGCGCGGATGCAGACCGCGTGGCACAGGAACTGGCGCTGCTGGCGGTCAAATCCGACATCACCGAAGAAACCGACCGCCTGTCAGCCCACGTTGATGCAGCGCGGGAACTTATTTCCAAAGGCGGACCAGCGGGCCGCAAACTGGATTTCCTGATGCAGGAATTCAACCGTGAGACCAACACTCTGTGCTCCAAGGCGCAGAACACCGACCTGACACGCTGTGGCCTGGCGCTCAAGGCGCTGATCGACCAGATGCGCGAACAGGTTCAGAATGTGGAGTAAGGTATGAGCGTGACACGACGTGGTCTGCTGATAATTCTCAGCTCCCCCTCGGGGGCTGGCAAATCGACGCTGGCCCGGCGGCTGCGGGACTGGGACCCGGACATCGAATTTTCGGTTTCGGCCACAACGCGGGCGCCGCGTCCTGGCGAGCAAAACGGCCGCGAGTACCATTTTGTCAGCGAAACCGAATTCAAGGCGCAGGTCGCGGATGAAGGCATGCTGGAGCACGCCCATGTGTTCGGCAATTTTTATGGCTCTCCCCGCGCACCGGTTCAGGACGCCATCGACGCAGGCCGCGATGTCCTGTTCGACATTGACTGGCAGGGTGCGCAGCAGATCACCAATTCCGCGCTCAGCGCACACACGCTGTCGATCTTTCTGCTGCCGCCGTCGATCACGGAACTCCGCAGCCGGCTGGAGAAACGCGCGCAGGATGACGCCGCCACGATCGCGCGGCGCATGGACAAAAGCTGGGACGAAATCAGCCACTGGGGCAGCTATGACTACGTGCTGATCAACGACGATCTGGACGACACAGAGCAGCGCCTGCGTACGATCATCGGTGCCACGCGCCTGCGGCGCAGCCAGCAGCCGGGGCTGACAGATCACGTGCGCGCCCTGCAGGCCGAATTCGAGGAGCTGTCATGACCATTTATGCACTGGGCACGGACGTGCCACAGATCCATGAAGATACATGGGTGGCACCCGATGCCAACCTGATCGGCAAGGTCGTGCTGGAGCAGGGGGCCTCTGTCTGGTTCGGGACAACCATCCGCGCGGACCACGAGGAGATCCGCGTGGGCCGGGGGTCCAATGTGCAGGAAAACTGCGTGTTCCACATCGATGCAGGCTATCCGCTGGCTATCGGTGAAAACTGCACCATCGGACACAAGGTGATGCTGCACGGCTGTACCATCGGGAACAATTCGCTGATCGGCATGGGGGCCACCATCCTCAACGGTGCACAGATCGGGGATAACTGTCTGATCGGCGCCGGCGCGCTGATCACGGAAAACAAGGTGATACCGGACGGCAGCCTGGTGATGGGCGTGCCGGGCAAGGTGGTCCGAACGCTGGATGCGGATGCCATTGCCGGACTGACAGCCTCCGCGCAGCACTATCAGGACAATATGAGACGGTTCCGGGACCAGTTGCGCCCGGCAGAGGATTGATATGAAAAACGAAAAAGGGTCTCTGATGCGCCCGGATGCGCTGCCCGCCTCCGCGTCGCGGCCGGTTGTGACACCACTCAGTCCTTCTGTTGTCTATGCGTCGGACACGCCGGATATGCTGGATCAGCAGTACGAAGGCGGTCTGCAGGGCTATACCTATTCCCGTGAGGGGCATCCGAATGCGGATGTGGTCGCCCGACGGCTTGACCGGATGGAAAACGCGCCACATCCGGGCGTGGTCACATCGTCGGGCATGGCGGCTGTTTCCGCGGTTCTCCTTGGTCTGACCCGTGCGGGTGATCACGTGATCGGAGGCAACCAGCTTTATGGCCGCTCCCTGCGCATGATGTCAGAGGATCTGCCGCGCCTGGGCGTTGCCACGTCGATGGTCGATCCGGGCGATATCACCGCCATGCGGGCCGCGATCCGGCCGGAAACAAAACTGATCCTTGTCGAAGTCGTCTCCAACCCGACACTGCGGGTCGCAGACATCCGGGCGCTTTCAGCGCTGGCCCAGGAGACCGGCGTGCTGCTGGTGATCGATAACACCTTTACTACACCGCGCGCTTTCCGCCCCTTTGAGCATGGCGCGGACATTGTGCTGCATTCGGTGACCAAACTGCTGGCCGGGCATTCGGACGTCATGCTGGGCTATGTCGCCGCCAGCGATGCTGACCTGAATGACCGTCTGCGCGTATTCACCGTGACTGCGGGCATGTCCCCCAGCCCCTTCGACTGCTGGCTGGCGGAACGCGGGATGCTGTCGTTCGAGCTGCGCTATGACCGCGCCGAAGCAACCGCAGCGGTGCTGGCCGATCACCTGGCCGGGCTGCCGGGTGTCACGCGCGTCCTGTATCCGGGACGGGCGGACCATCCGGACCGGGCGCTGCTGGATGACCTGATGGGCGGGCGGTTCTGCAACATGGTCAGTTTTGAGATCGACGGTGGCAGGACGCAGGCAAACGCGTTTACGCGCGCTGCCGAAGGCCTGTCCTTTGCACCAACACTCGGAGATGTGGGCACGACCATTTCGCACCCGGCCTCTTCGTCCCACCGCGCGCTCACTGCTGACGACCGCGCGGCTCTGGGCATGTCCGAAGGGTTTTTCCGGATATCTGTCGGCCTCGAAGACCCGGAAGCGCTCTGTGCTGTTTTCACGGACGCTGTTGCTGCGGCCATGGCCACCTGAGAGGCACGGAATGTCTGATGCAGTCCGGCAGTTCCTGGATGCGGTGCCGCTGCCCGCGCTGGCGATTGACAGTGCTGAGCGCATCACCGCTGCCAACGCCGCGGCGCGCCGGTTGCTTGGCGATGGCATCACCGGCCGCAATTTTATCACGATGCTCCGCCAGCCCGCTCTGATTGAGGCGATCGAAAAAACGCTGCGGGACGGCGAACCCCGCCGGGCCAGATGGCTGTCCAGCGACGGCGTTCGGGAAAGCATGTATGAGGTCACTGTACGGATCGCCGGGGATGGGGGCATGATCCTTGTGTGTTTTCAGGACACCACTGATCTGGAACAGGCCGGGCAGATGCGCCGCGATTTCGTTGCCAACGTCAGTCACGAGCTGCGCACGCCGCTCACGGCTCTGATGGGGTTTATCGAAACGCTCAGAGGCCCCGCGCGCAACGATGATGCAGCGCGCGACCGGTTCCTCGACATCATGGAAGGCGAAGCAGGCCGGATGAACCGTCTGGTCGGGGATCTGCTGTCGCTCAGCCGTGTAGAGGACGAAGAACGCGTCAGGCCGAAGGACGCCGTTGAACTTGGCGGTCTGCTGGGCAGCGTGCTGCGGACCCTGACTCCGCTTGCAACAGAGGCCGGCGTAACACTGAACTGCGAACTGCCGGAAGCGCCCGTCCAGCTGACCGGGGATCAGGATCAGCTGATGCAGGTGTTCACAAACCTGGTGGAGAACGGCATCAAATACGGCGGCAGCGGTGGTCTTGTTACCGTGCGGGTTGCGCCACCCGGGCGGGATCCGTCGCTGCGTGCCGACGGTGTGCGGATTGACGTGACCGATCATGGCCCTGGCATTGATGCTCAGCATCTTCCCCGGCTGACAGAAAGGTTTTACCGTGCGGACAGTCACCGCAGCCGGGCGCTCGGCGGGACGGGGCTGGGCCTTGCTATCGTCAAACACATCATAAACCGTCACAGGGGGCGTCTGCGGGTGGAAAGCGAGCCGGGGCAGGGCGCCTGTTTCACGGTGATTCTGCCGCTGCGCCCGGATGAACTGCGCGGCTGACCCCGCAGGCACACGGACATGACGGGCTTTTCAGAGCATTTCTGACCTTTTTGCCGCCACCCGGACACCTGTCATAAAACTGTTACGCAACTGTCACAAAAGCATTGCGCGTAGACCTTAATCCACCGGTCAAGATCGCCATTGGGGGTGATCAGGTAAGCGAAAAAATGACAGGAGACACCATGTCGTTCGTAAAACTCACAACATCCGCGCTGGCGCTGGCCGCGCTGTCGGCCACAACCGCTGCAGCCCGGGATCAGGTTCAGGTCGCAGGGTCGTCCACCGTTCTGCCTTATGCGTCCATCGTTGCGGAAGCTTTCGGCGAAAACTTCGACTTTCCGACACCGGTTGTTGAATCCGGAGGCTCCTCGGCTGGCCTCAAGCGCTTCTGCCAGGGCGTAGGCACCGAGCACACCGACATCGCAAACGCATCCCGCGCGATCCGCGAAAAAGAGATCAAGGCCTGTGCTGAAAACGGTGTGACTGACATCATCGAAGTCCGCATCGGCTACGACGGCATTGTTTTCGCAAGCCAGTTTGACGGTCCTGCCTACACGGCCTTTTCGCAGTCTGACATTTTCAACGCGCTCGCTCCGAAAGTGATGGTGGACGGCGCGCTGGTCGACAACCCCTACACCAAATGGTCGGATTTCAATTCCGATCTGCCTGACGCAGAAATCCTCGCCTTCATTCCGGGCACCAAGCACGGCACCCGCGAAGTTTTCGAGGAAAAGGTAATTGCAGCGGGCTGCGAAGCCACGGGCGCGATGGAAGCGATGATCGCGGGCGGCATGTCCGAAGATGACGCCGAAGATGCCTGCCTTGAAGTCCGCACCGACGGCCGGTCTGTGGACATTGATGGCGACTACACTGAGACGCTGGCATCCATCGACGCCAACAGCAACGCCATCGGCGTATTCGGCCTTGCATTCTACGAAAACAACACCGACAAGCTGAAAGTCGCAACGATGGCGGGCGTAGAGCCCACAACCGAAACCATCGCTGCGGGTGAGTATCCTGTGTCGCGTCCGCTGTATTTCTACATCAAGAAAGCACACATCGGCGTCATCCCAGGCCTGAAGGAATTCGCTGAGTTCTTTGTCGCGGATGATATCGCAGGCCCCGATGGCCCTCTGGCGGAATACGGTCTGGTGTCTGACCCGGAACTGGCTGCCACGCAGGAAGCCGTGTTCGACGAAGCCGTCATGGGTGGCGGCAGCTGATCCTGACGGATTGATCCAACACAGGCAGCGGGCGGCTCAGGCGGCCCGCTGCAAACCCGGGACCACGAGATGGTCCCTTCAGGTGTCTTCGGGGGAACCATGTCACTACTCTGGCTTTCACTGCTGATCCTCGCGCTGTCGCTTGCAGGATTTGTGCTTGGCCGCCGACGCGCTCTGGCCAGCGCCGGGGGCGACAGCCGGCTGCTGCATTCCCTGCCGGTTTACTACGGATCAAACGCGTTCCTGAAGTCTCTGGTGCCCGCAGCGGGCCTGCTGATCCTGTGGATGCTGGCTCAGCCGCTGGTCATCGATAACCAGGTTTCGGGCATGATACCGGAGAGCGAAATATCGGAAGGGTCCAGCATGGGGCTCGTGATGTCGGAAGTCCGCCGCATCGCCGATGGCCTGGACGCTGCCGTTGCCGCCGGAACAATCGATGCGGACACTGCGGATGCCACTTCTGCTGACCCACAGACAATTACGCAGGCCCTGAAAGACGCGGGTCAGGTCGTCACGACCGATCTGACCGGGCCGGTCCTTGCTGCTGCTCAGGCGTACCGGGACATGAAAATCGGCTCGAACCTGATGATGACAATCGCGGTGCTGATCGTCGGCGTCGCCGGTGCCGCATGGGGTACGATGGAAAGCGGGCGTGATTTCCGGGCCCGCAACGTCGTTGAACAGGGTATTCTGGCAATCCTGATTGCCGCGGCCTCTGTCGCGATCCTGACGACGGTGGGGATTATACTGTCGCTGGTCTTCAACACGGTCGAGTTCTTCCGTCTTTACCCCGCGGCTGAGTTCTTCACCCTGCTGGAATGGGCGCCGAGCTTTTCCGGGCGCGGCGGGGCCTCAAGCCTTGGCATCCTGCCGCTGCTTTGGGGAACAATCTATATCTCCATCGTCGCCCTGCTGGTCGCTGTGCCGATCGGGCTCTACTCCGCGATTTACCTCTCTGAATACGCAACGCCGCGCGTCCGGGGCATTGCTAAGCCGCTGCTGGAAATCCTCGCCGGTATCCCGACAATTGTTTACGGGCTCTTTGCGCTGCTGACCATCGGACCAATGCTGGTCTCTGTGTTCGGCAATGAAGGTCTGGGCTGGATGGGCGGCGGTCGCTCTGTCATGACAGCAGGGATAGCCATGGGGATCATGCTGATCCCGTTTGTCAGTTCCCTGTCGGATGACATCATCAACGCGGTTCCGCAGTCACTGCGCGACGGCTCTTATGGGCTGGGCGCCACGCGGTCTGAGACCATCCGCCAGGTCGTCCTGCCGGCGGCTCTGCCGGGTATCGTGGGCGCCATCCTGCTGGCCGCCAGCCGCGCCATCGGCGAGACGATGATCGTGGTGCTGGGGGCAGGGGCCGCAGCGCGGTTGTCGCTCAACCCCTTTGAGGCCATGACAACCGTCACCGCCAAGATCGTCTCTCAGCTGACAGGTGACAGCGACTTCGCCTCGCCCGAGGCGCTTGTGGCCTTCGCGCTGGGGATCACCCTTTTTGTGCTGACCCTCTGCCTGAACGTCTTTGCCCTCTACATCGTGCGCAAATACCGGGAGCAGTACGAATGACCGATGCAACCACCCCCGTCCCGGCGAAGGCCCGCCGGTCTGTATCGCTGACATCACCGGATGTCCGCACACAGAAGCGCAAAGCGGCCGAGGCCCGTTTCCGGATGTACGGCATAGCGGGTATCGCGACGGGCATTTTCTGCCTGATCGTTCTGCTGACCTCTATCATTGCCAGCGGCACAGGCGCATTCCAGCAGACCTTTATCAACGTATCCGTCTATCTGGACCCGGCCAAGCTGGACAAAAAGGGCAACCGCGATCCCGCAGACCTCGCCAAAGTGTCCACCTTCGGCTACACGCCATTGGTCCAGCAGGCCCTGTTTGATGCGGTGCAGGCCGCAGAAATCGAAACGCCTCTGGAAAAGCGCAAGGACATGAAGGCGCTGATCTCTGCTTCCGCCGCCGCACAGGTGCGGGACGTCGTGCTGTCGGACCCTGCGCTGATCGGTGAAACGGTGGATTTCCGTATCCTCGCCTCCAGCCGGGTGGACGGATACCTCAAGGAACGGGTGAAGCGCGAAGATGTGGCGCGCGACAAGAATATTGACGCAGAGCATCTCGATCTGGTCGACGCCCTGGTGCCCCTGGGCGTGATTGAGAAAACCTTCAACATGGATTTCATCACCGGTGCCGACGCCTCCGAGAGCCGCGCCGAGGCGGCAGGGATCGGCGTGGCCATGCTGGGATCGTTTTTCATGATGTTGGTGGTACTGGTGCTGTCACTGCCCATCGGTGTGGCCGCGTCCATCTACCTTGAAGAGTTTGCGCCAAAGAACCGCTGGACCGACCTGATCGAAGTGAACATCGCGAACCTTGCTGCGGTGCCTTCCATCGTCTTCGGTATCCTTGGCCTCGCCGTGTTCATCCAGTTCATGCACCTGCCGCAATCGGCGCCACTGGTCGGCGGGCTGGTGCTGACGCTGATGACGCTGCCTACTATCATCATCTCGACGCGCGCTTCACTCAAAGCGGTGCCGCCCTCCATCCGGGACGCGGCTCTTGGGGTCGGTGCCTCGAAAATGCAGGCGGTCTTCCATCATGTTCTGCCGCTCGCCGCACCTGGCATTCTGACCGGCACCATCATCGGGCTGGCGCAGGCGCTGGGGGAAACAGCCCCGCTGCTGCTGATTGGTATGGTCGGATTTATTGCCTCGAACGCGCCCGACGGGATCGCCAGCGGCCTGCTGGATCCGAACTCCGCCATGCCCGCGCAGATTTACGAGTGGGCCAAACGCGCCGATCCGGCCTTTTACGAACGTGCCTGGGGTGGCATTATCATCCTGCTCGCGTTCCTGATTTCGATGAACACCCTTGCCGTTATCCTGCGCCGCCGCTTTGAGCGCCGCTGGTAAGACAGGAGCCCGAACATGAACGATATGAGAATACTGGAGAGAACCGTGGACACCAATGAGGTCAAGATCGCCGCAAAGGGCGTCCAGGTCTATTATGGCGACACACATGCCATCAAAGACGTGAATGTGGACATCCAGGACCGGACCGTGACCGCATTTATCGGCCCCTCGGGCTGCGGGAAGTCGACTTTTCTGCGCTGTATCAACAGGATGAATGACACAATTGATGTGGCTCGCGTCGAAGGTGACATCCGCATTGACGGCGAAGACATCTACGACAAGCGTGTGGACCCGGTGCAGCTGCGGGCCAAGGTCGGCATGGTGTTTCAGAAACCGAACCCTTTTCCGAAATCGATCTATGACAATGTGTCCTACGGGCCGCGCATCCACGGTCTGGCCAAGAACAAGACAGAACTGGATGATATTGTTGAACAATCCCTGCGCAGCGCCGCCCTTTGGGACGAGGTAAAGGACCGGCTGAATGCGCCGGGCACCGGATTGTCCGGCGGACAACAGCAGCGCCTGTGCATCGCCCGCGCGGTTGCCACCGAACCGGAAGTGCTGCTGATGGATGAACCATGTTCGGCGCTTGACCCCATCGCCACAGCCCAGGTCGAGGAGCTGATTGACGAACTGCGCCAGAACTATTCGGTGGTGATCGTGACCCACTCGATGCAGCAGGCCGCGCGGGTCAGCCAGCGCACCGCGTTTTTCCACCTCGGAAACCTCGTGGAATACGGTGAAACAGGACAGATCTTCACCAACCCCGAAGATCCCCGCACAGAAAGCTACATCACAGGCAGGATCGGATAAATGGTTCAGGATCAACATATTGCATCGGTCTTTGACCGCGATCTCGAAGCTATCCAGGCGCAGATCATGAAAATGGGCGGGCTTGTCGAGGCGGCCATCCGCGAAAGCGCGCAGTCGCTGGATACCCGCGACGAGGAACTGGCGGAGAAGGTGCGCAAAGCGGACCGGACAATCGACGATCTGGAAGAAATGATTAACGAAGAAGCGGCCCGCGTTATCGCCCTGCGTGCTCCCATCGCACGCGACCTGCGGCTCATTCTCAGCGTGATCAAAATCAGTGCGAACCTGGAGCGCATTGGTGACTATGCCAAGAACATGGCCAAACGCACCGGCGTGCTGGCCCAGATGGCACCGGTTGATGACAGCACCGGAGCCCTGCGCCGGATGTCCCGCGAAGTTGAGAAGATGCTCAAAGACGCGCTCGATGCCTATGTCCAGCGGGATGCTGAACTGGCGACCAGTGTCATCCTGCACGACCGCGATGTGGACCAGATGTATAATGCACTGTTCCGCGAGTTCCTGACCTTCATGATGGAAGACCCGCGCAACATCACGGCCTGCATGCACCTGCATTTCATTGCCAAGAACGTGGAGCGGATGGGTGATCACGTAACGTCGATCGCAGAGCAGGTTGTGTACCTTGTCACCGGCGAACACCCCGAAGACGCCCGGCCCAAGGCGGACAAAACCTCTGTCACCACTGTAGGGCAGGGCTGATGTCAGCTGATCAGCCACGCGTTCTCGTCGTCGAGGATGAGCCCGCACAGCGCGAGGTACTGGCCTATAACCTGGAAGCGGAAGGGTTCGCGGTCAGCAGGGCCGAGGATGGTGAGGAAGCGCTCATGCTTGTGGACGAGCAGGCGCCGGACGTCATCGTGCTGGACTGGATGATGCCGAACCTGTCGGGTATCGAAGTCTGCCGAAGGCTCAAAATCCGCAGCGAAACACGCGGCATTCCGGTCATCATGCTGTCGGCCCGCTCCGAAGAGGTCGACCGTGTGCGCGGCCTTGAAACCGGCGCAGATGATTATGTAATCAAACCCTATTCCGTGCTGGAACTGATGGCGCGGGTGCGCAGCCAGCTGCGCCGCGTCCGGCCTGCTGCGTCCGGAGAGCGTCTGGAGTATGAAGACATCGTTCTGGACGCCACAAGCCACCGGGTGAACCGGGGCGGGGACGAGCTGCGTCTCGGACCCACCGAATTCCGGCTGCTGTCCACTTTCATGGAAAAACCGGGCAGAGTGTTTACCCGCGAACAACTGCTGGACCGTGTCTGGGGGCGCGACATCTATGTCGATACGCGTACGGTTGACGTGCACATCGGCAGGCTGCGCAAAGCGCTGACGCAGCACGGCGGCAGCGATCCGCTGCGTACGGTACGCGGCGCAGGCTACGCGCTCGGCTGATCAGGCAGCGGCGGCGCGAAGCCCCAGAATCGCGCGCGCCTGTGCCGGTGTAGCGACGGGACGTTCGTATTTTTCGCAAAGCTCTGCTGCCCGACGGATCAGTGCTGCATTCGACGGAGCGAGCGTATTCCGGTCGAGACGCACATTGTCCTCCAGACCGGCGCGTGTATGCCCGCCCGCAGCGATTGCCCATTCGTTCACCTCGATCTGGGCGGGACCGATGCCAGCCGCACACCAGGCCGCTTCTGGGGCACGTTTGCGAATGGTTTCAACGTAAAAATCGAACACCTCGCGGTCTGCAGGCATCGCATTCTTCACGCCCATTACGAACTGCACGTAAAGCCGGCCAAAGAGCAGGCCCGCTTCATGCATCCGGATGGCATGCAGCACATGACTGAGATCAAAGGCTTCGATTTCCGGCACAATTTCGTGGGTCTGCATTTCGGAGGAAAGCCAAGCCACCAGATCTGGCGGGTTTTCATAAACCCGCGTCGGGAAGTTGTTTGATCCCACAGACAAAGACGCCATGTCAGGCCTCAATGGCAGCATACCGCCGCGCTCCTGACCAGCGCCTGACCGACCACCGGTGGAAAACTGGATGATCATCCCGGGACAGTGTTTTTCGACCGCTTCTTTCAGCGCGGCAAACTTTTCCGGATCGGAAGACGGGGTCTGATCTGCATTCCGGACATGCGCATGACAGATCGACGCGCCAGCTTCGAAAGCCTCATGGGTGCTCTCGACCTGTTCCTGTACGGAGATCGGGACCGCAGGGTTGGCAGCCTTGGTCGGCACACTGCCGGTGATTGCGACACACAGGATGCAGGGATCTGACATTATCTATCCTTTACAGAGGTTTGTCGGCGCGTTTCTGGCCATATGGGACGACCGGGCAGGAGACAACCGCATTCGCGCGACAGTAGCTTTTCCGCCCCCGGCAGTTCAAGTGCCCGAGTGCTTGCTACGGGGTGCCGCCAATGCACAACACGCAACGGGCACTCACCAGCAACAATTGTGCCTGGGCCGCCCAATCACTTCCAATCCCTGCGCAAAAGGGGCAGGGGACAGAAAACAGTTGAAATCAGTGTGTTTCCGACGTTTAAGCCCCGTGAATGAAGCAGAAAGCGACCTGCGCAATTTTTCAGTGAACAAAGAGACCATTATGAGTAACGCCAATCTTGCACCTATTCCTGAACTCTATGTTTCCCACGATTCCGCACAGAAACTGAAAGCGGAAGCTTCAGGGCTGATCAGCCATGACCTGTCTCCGCGTCAGATCTGCGATCTGGAACTGCTCATGAATGGCGGCTTCAATCCACTGCGCGGATTTCTGTCCGAGGAAGACTATAACTCCGTGGTCGAGAACATGCGGCTGGCGGATGGTGCGCTGTGGCCAATGCCCATCACGCTTGATGTCTCGGAAAAGTTCGCGGAGGGCCTTGAGATAGGCCAGGACATTGCCCTGCGCGATCAGGAAGGCGTGATCCTGGCAACGATGACAGTCACAGACCGCTGGACTCCGAACAAGTCGCGCGAAGCGGAAATGGTTTTTGGCGCAGACGACGACGCACACCCGGCCGTCAACTACCTGCACAACTCTGCCGGCAAGGTGTACCTCGGCGGGCCAATCACGGGCATTCAGCAACCGGTGCACTACGATTTCAAAGCGCGCCGTGACACACCAAACGAAATGCGTGCCTATTTCCGGAAGCTCGGCTGGCGCAAGATCGTAGCGTTTCAGACACGGAACCCATTGCACCGCGCGCACCAGGAACTGACGTTCCGCGCCGCACGCGAAGCACAGGCGAACCTGCTGATCCACCCGGTTGTCGGCATGACCAAACCGGGCGACGTGGACCACTTTACGCGCGTGCGCTGCTACGAGGCCGTGCTGGACAAATATCCGGCAGCAACAACATCCATGAGCCTGCTGAACCTCGCCATGCGTATGGCAGGTCCGCGCGAAGCTGTCTGGCATGGCCTGATCCGAAAGAACCATGGCTGTACGCATTTTATCGTCGGACGCGACCATGCCGGACCAGGTAAGAACTCCGCCGGAGATGACTTTTACGGCCCTTATGACGCGCAGGAACTATTCCGTGCACACGAGGCGGAAATGGGCATCGAAATGGTCGATTTCAAACATATGGTCTGGGTCGAGGACCGTGCACAATATGAGCCGATGGACGAGATCCAGGACAAGGACAGCGTCACTATTCTGAATATCTCGGGCACAGAACTGCGGCGTCGCCTCAGAGAGGGCCTGGAGATCCCGGAATGGTTCTCATTCCCGGCCGTGGTCAATGAACTGCGGCGCCGTTATCCGCCACGAAATCAGCAGGGTTTCACGGTGTTTTTCACCGGTTTCTCCGGTTCGGGCAAATCAACGATCGCAAATGCGCTTCTGACCAAACTGATGGAAATGGGCGGACGTCCGGTCACGCTGCTGGATGGCGACATCGTGCGTAAGAACCTCAGCTCGGAACTTGGCTTCTCCAAAGAGCACCGCGATCTGAACATCCGCCGGATCGGCTATGTCGCATCGGAAATTACAAAGAACGGCGGTATTGCGATCTGTGCGCCGATTGCACCTTACACGACAACACGAAGAGCCGTGCGCGAAGATGTCGAGCAGTTCGGCGCATTCATCGAAGTGCATGTTGCCACATCAATCGAAGAATGCGAGCGCCGCGACCGCAAGGGTCTCTATAAAATGGCGCGCGAGGGCAAGATCAAAGAGTTCACCGGTATTTCGGATCCGTACGAAGTTCCGGAGAACCCGGAGCTCCGTGTGGAAACAGAAAACGTCGACGTCGACAACTGCGCGCATCAGGTTCTTCTGAAACTCGAAAGCATGGGTCTGATTTCGGCCACAGGGAGCTTCTGAAGAGTTTTCCGGAAAGTGGCGGTTTATCAATGACCTGGCAATCCTTATAATTTACATAATACAGATTATACAAACTACATGTGTCACACAGAGGTCGCGGTTGCGGCCTTTGTTGTTTGCGATGACGTACCGTGCTGGACAGACACCAGACCCCCTGTTTAAGGGTCTCAGTATAACCATGAGAGCGTTTTACTATGACATCTTTGCTGATCCTGAACGGCCCGAACCTGAACCTCCTCGGGACACGGCAACCTGACGTATACGGCCGGACGACGCTGGCTGACATCGAATCGATGTGCAAGAACCACGCACAAGCCATTGGGATCAATGCGGAATTTCAACAATCAAACCATGAAGGCGCACTGGTCGACAGCATTCACGCGGCGCGCGGGACACATGACGGCATCATTCTGAACGCCGGTGCTTATACACACACCTCAATTGCCCTGATGGACGCCCTCGCCTCGGTCGAGCTGCCCGCTGTCGAACTGCACCTCAGCAACGTGCACGCACGCGAGGAATTCCGCCACACGTCTTATATTGCGAAGGTCGCGGTCGGTATCATCTGCGGCTTTGGCGCCCGGGGATATCTGCTCGCAATGGATGCGCTGGTCTCGCATCTTACGAAAGACTGACGCTTTAATTACGAGCGGTTAAGTATTGAATTAAATAAAAAAGAGCCCCCCGAGGCGCTCTTTTCCGTTTTGTCTGAATGACTGAAAGATCAGCCTTTGGCGGCTTTCGCAACTTCAGCTGCAAAGTCTTCTTTTACAACTTCGATGCCTTCGCCAACTTCAAGGCGCACAAAGCCAGTGATCGTTGCGCCGGCTTCCTTGGCCGCATCGCCAACCGTCAGGTCGGGGTTCACAACGAAAGACTGGTTCACCAGCGTGACTTCGGACATGTACTTTTTCATGCGGCCGACGATCATTTTTTCGATGACCTGCTCAGGCTTGCCGCTTTCGCGCGCGATGTCGATCTGAACCTGCTTTTCTTTTTCTACGACAGCCGGGTCAAGGTCATCCTCAGACAGCGATGCCGGGTTCACAGCTGCGATGTGCATCGCAACCTGCTTGCCGAAAGCTTCGTCGCCACCCTGCAGACCAACCAGAACACCGATCTTGCCCATGCCCGGTGCGGCCGCGTTGTGCACGTAAGACACAACCGTTTCCGCATCGATGGCCGACATACGGCGTACAGACATGTTTTCGCCGATCACGGCAACGGCGTCGGTCACTGTCTGCTCAACGGTTTTGCCGTCCAGATCAGCCGCTTTCAGCGCATCCACGTCGGCCTGACCCAGTGCCACACCCGCGATACCTGCAACCATTTTCTGGAAGTCAGCGTTTTTGCCCACGAAGTCTGTTTCCGAGTTCACTTCGACGGCGACACCGTGTCCGCCCTCGACTTTAACGGCCACAAGACCTTCGGCTGCAGTCCGTCCGGACTTCTTGGCAGCCTTGGCAAGGCCCTTGGTCCGCAGCCAGTCAACTGCTGCTTCCATGTCGCCGCCGTTTTCGGTCAGTGCTTTTTTTGCGTCCATCATGCCTGCGCCGGTGCTGTCGCGCAGTTCTTTGACCATAGATGCTGTAATCGCCATCTCAGGTTCTCCTTTAAACTGATAGGTTCCGGGGCAGGTGCACCCTGCCCCGTATGTCATGCGTCAGACAGTGCCGGGTTTCAGGCCTCGGCGGGTGTCTCAGCAGCAGCTTCAGCCGGCGCTTCTTCTGCAACAGCTTCTTCCGCAGGTGCTTCTTCCATGGCGCCAAGGTCAACGCCTGCCGCACCCAGTTGTGCAGACATACCGTCGAGCGCCGCACGGGCCGCCAGATCGCAGTACAGCGCAATGGCACGTGCCGCGTCGTCGTTGCCCGGAATAATGTAGTCGATGCCGTCCGGCGCGCAGTTGGTGTCGACAACGGCCACAACCGGGATACCCAGTTTATTGGCTTCGGCAACAGCCAGCGCTTCTTTTTTAACGTCGATGACAAAGAGCAGGTCCGGACGTCCGCCCATTTCGCGGATACCGCCAAGGGAAGCCTGCAGTTTGCCCTGGTCACGTTCCATGCCCAGACGCTCTTTCTTTGTCAGGCCGGAAAAGCCCTGTTCCGCCTGCTCATCAATCGCTTTCAGACGGTTGATCGACTGGGACACGGTCTGCCAGTTGGTCAGGGTGCCGCCGAGCCAGCGGTGGTTCATGTAATATTGTGCGCATTTTTCTGCGGCATCTGCGATCGGCTGCTGCGCCTGACGTTTAGTGCCAACAAAAAGTATGCTGCCGCCTTTTGCGACGGTTTCACGGATCACATTCAGCGCCGCGTCCAGCATGGGAACGGTCTGTGTGAGGTCCATGATGTGGATGCCGTTGCGCGCGCCGTAAATGAAGGGACCCATGCGTGGGTTCCAGCGCTGTGTCTGGTGGCCGAAGTGAACGCCGGCTTCGAGCAGCTGGCGCATTGTGAACTCTGGAAGAGCCATGTGCGTATACCTTTCCGGTTTTATCCTCGGCGGGGGCATGACAGTTTTCTGCCAACCGGCGGACCTTTGGGGATGTCTCCCCCAATAAGCCCAAACCCCGCCTGCGGGTTTCAGTGCGCGCCGTATAGGACAGGTTTGGCACTGCTGCAAGCCCCGATTGGCTGTGACGGCACGGCGCTCTTGCCAGCAGGCAAATCCGGCCCTTAAAGTAGCCCGGAAAAAGGCCGCACAGATGGCCTCATAACCACCGGGAGTAAATATGAACACCATCCTGAAAGCTGTTACAGTCTCGGCTGTACTGTCTCTGCCAGGCGCCCTTTCCGCGGAGGTCCTGAACCTGACGCCGGCCGATCCGCAACCCGGCGCAGGGTCTCTGTCACCGGGTCTCGCCGTTGAGTATGCGTATCCAAGCGATGTCCGCACAGTCAGAGACGCCAAAAGAGCGCTGGACCGCCGTTCTGAAAAGGGTCCCGCGCTGCGCGGCCTGTCCTATGATGACACCAAAGAAGGTGCTCCGACAATGACGGCGAAGAAACCGATGAAGGTGGCCGCCGCCATCACCGGGTACATCAAATTCGACGCTGCGGGCTCGTATACACTCGACTTTCTGAACAATGACGGGCTGGAGCTCTTTATTGGCGGCCAGCTCGTGGCAGATTATGACGAGGTCCATGCCTGCGGGTACGCGGGTGAAATGGAGGTCGAGGTGCCCAGTGCGGGATACTATGCACTCGAAGCCACCTATTTCCAGCGCAAAGGCACGGCCTGTCTGATGATGGAATGGGGCCCGGACAGCGACGGGCTGGAACTGGTTCCCGACAGCGCGTTTTTCCACTGATCCCCGCCGGGAGCGTTCAGCCTGAATGAGCGCTCCTGACGGCCGCTTCGCAGGCTGCCGCCAGTGACTTGCGGTTATCAAAGTCGCGCACCTTCAGAGGCGGATGGCAGACGATATCTGCCGCGCCGCCACCGCCATACGCCAGTACATGCAGAAAATGGCCGCCGAAGGTCATGTCGCCCCACCAGCCGAAAAAACGCGGGTCCTGCCCTTCTGGCGCATGATAGATCAGCGTGACCGGCTGAACGGCAAGTGTGTCGCGCAGCTCTTCTGCATAGAACGCCGCAAAGAGGGTGGTTTTGAAAGGCAGCACGCTCCGGCCATCACTGCTGGTCCCTTCTGGAAAAAACAGCAGGCGGTGCCCCACCGAAAGCCGCGTTCTGAAGAGATCGGCCTGACGCGCTGCCTGCGCGCGCGACCTTTCGATGAACACAGTGCCCGTTGCACGGGCCAGCCAGCCGATGCCGGGCCAGCCGGCGACCTCAGCCTTTGAAACGAAATAGATGCGTTTCACAGCATTCAGCACGAAAATATCCAGCCAGCTGGAGTGATTGGTCACAACAGCCCCCTGCCCCTGTGTCACCTGCCCGGTGACGCGAAGGCGGATCCCGAGCAGCCGCAGCGCGTTCCGGCACACGAAAACGGTGATGAACGGGGTCACAGGGCGTTTTTCGCCAAAAACGGGGCGCTCGATCAACCGAAGCAACAGCATCAGCACCAGACCGCCCAGCACCAGACACAGCAACGGCACACCGCGCAAAACGATCCTGGCCCACCCTGCGGGCCCTGGCGGCGGCATGTCCGGCGGTGGCGCATCGCCATACCACGTAGGCGTCATGCAGCACCGCCCTGATAAAGCATGGCCTGACGGTCATTCATTCGGGCCGTGTCCAGGATCAGGCACACATCGGTGGTATTGAAGGCGTGATCAACAAAGGCCCCCTCGCCCACAAAACCTCCAAGACGCAGGTATGCTTTTATCAGCGACGGCACTCTGACCATCGCCTTCCTGCGGTCCAGCTGATCTTCCGCGATCAGGTCCATGCGCTGAAACGCCCCGGCCTGCGCCCGGACCCTCAGGTCGGGCGGCGCAAGGTGTCTGTGATGCAGCAGGGAAAGCGGCTCGGCCAGATCCTCCACGTCGGTGCCATGAAAACTGGCGACACCGAACAGAACATCGATCCCATGATCGCGGATATAACCGGCCAGCCCGCTCCATAGGTGATACATCGCCATGCCACCCCGGTAATCCCGGTGCAGACAGGAACGGCCAAGCTCCAGCACCTGACGCCCGGCCCCCAGCAGCTGCGTCAGGTCGTATTCGTCTTCGCTGTAAAACTGTCCTGCTGCCCGCGCCTGATCTGCGCGCATCACCCGGTACACACCAACAATCCGGTCGCTTGTGTGGTCCGTCAGGATCAGATGATCGAAAAACGGGTCAAAGCGGTCTCTTTCAAGCCGCGCATCGTGGTCGACCATCGGGCCGCCACCGCCCAGCTCCTCGACGAATACATCATACCGCAGACGCTGCGCCGCGCGCAGTTCGTCATCCGTGGCAGCAAGTCTGACCGAAAATCTTGGCGCGGCGCTGTCGGTCATATCGGCGTTAACATCCAGGGTCGGTTTAGGATCGGAATTTTCATAAGGAATTCAGCATTCCTGCGCAACGCGACACAGTTGCACCGGTTTACAATCACCTGAAGAGCGTTAACCATTTGGAAAGGATGTTCAGCCATCAAAGACGGGGATCAGAGCAATACGGGCGCTATCAATGACGACCTTACCTTCGTCGCGGAAATTCACGGTCACCCGGCCACCGATGTTACTTTGCACCTGTCCGGTGCCCCAGTCAGGCTGTTCAGGATGACGCACCAGCATGCCCGGCGACAGAATTGCGTTAAGATCTTCCATTGCACCACACACCTGCAGGAGACGACAGATGGGCAAAAGTGACGTAAACCTCGCCGCATTGATCGGCAGCCGCATCTGTCATGACCTGATATCGCCAATCGGCGCGATCAACAATGGTCTGGAACTGCTGGGTATGGCCGGCGGCGAAACCGGCCCGGAAATGGACCTTATTCAGGAAAGTGTCGGGAACGCCAGCGCGCGGATCCGGTTTTTCCGGATTGCCTTTGGGGCTGCCGGGGAACAGATGATGGGCCGCGCCGAAGTCGTGTCCATCCTGCGTGATCTGATGGAAGGCGCACGTCTGACGGTCGCCTGGGGACCGATGGATGCACAGCCCCGCGCCGAGGTCCGGATGGCCTTCCTCGCGCTTCTTTGCGTCGAAGCAGCGATGCCCTATGGCGGGCGGATCGAAGTGAGCGTCGAAGCCGGACAGTGGACACTTCATGGCCGCGCCGACAAGCTCAACATTGACGAACCTCTGTGGAACATCCTGGCAACGCAGGAGCCGCCAACAGACCTGCGTCCGGCACAGGTTCAGTTCGCCCTGCTGCCGCTCGTGGCCTCAGATGCAGGTCGCCGGGTTGTCACCGAAATCGCGACAGAAGATCTGCGCCTGAAGTTCTGAGCGTCCTCAGGCCCGGACCGTACCGTCTCCCTTGACGATGTATTTGAAGCTGGTGAGCTGCGCCGCGCCGACAGGGCCGCGCGCATGCATCTTGCCTGTGGCAATACCGATTTCTGCGCCCATACCGAACTCTCCCCCGTCCGCGAACTGGGTGGAGGCATTGTGCATCAGGATGGCGGAATCAAGCTCGTTCAGGAACCGTGATGCCACTGCCTCGTCCTCGGTGAGGATACAATCCGTGTGACTGGAGCCAAACTCACGGATATGTGCCATCGCTTCATCCACCCCCGAAACGGTCCGCGCGGCGATGATCATATCGAGGTATTCCTGACCCCAGTCTTCCGGAACTGCCGCCCGGATGCCTTCGATGCCGGCCAGCTTTTCGTCGGCCCGCACTTCCACGCCTGCATCCATCAGCGCCTGGAGCAGCCCGCGACCAACCGTCAGGGCCACGTCCTCGTGGATCAGCAGACACTCAGCCGCGCCGCAGATGCCGGTCCGCCGTGTTTTGGCGTTCAGCACCACCCGCAGCACCTTTTCAGGGTCCGCCGCAGCATCGATGTAGATATGCACGATGCCTTCCAGATGCGCAAAGACAGGCACACGGGCTTCCTTTTGCACGAGGCCGACCAGTCCTTTGCCACCCCGTGGGACGATGACATCAATTGTGTCCGTCATTGTCAGCATCTCGCTGACTGCCGCGCGGTCACGGGTCGGCACCAGCTGGATCGCGTCCTCCGGCAGACCCGCATCGCGCAGACCCTCGACAAGGCAGGCATGCAGTGCAGACGAGGAATGGAAGCTTTCTGAGCCGCCCCGCAGAATAACGGCATTCCCTGCCTTAAGGCAGAGAGCACCTGCGTCGGCGGTGACATTCGGGCGGCTCTCATAGATCACGCCGATCACGCCCAGCGGGGTCCGTACACGCTGGATATGAAGACCGCTGGGCTGGGTCCAGTCCGCAATTACCTCTCCAACCGGATCTGCCTGAGCAGCCACCGCACGCAGCCCGTCCGCGATCGCCGCGATGCGGTCATCGGTGAGAAGCAGACGATCCATCATGGCATCGGTCAGCCCCTTCTCGTGCCCGTAGGCCATATCCTGCGCATTGGCTGCCAGAATGTCTGCTTTGCGCGCCATCACGCAATCCGCCGCAGCCTCAAGCGCCGCCCGGCGCCGGTCTGCCGGCGTCGACGCAAGCACTGAGGCCGCCGCTTTGGCACGACCGCCGATCTCAGCCATCAGGGCAGGGATATTGTCCATGTCTTTCATCGCTTTACGCCTTCTTTGGCCTTCAGTTTTCCGGGTGCGTGATCATCACGCGTCAGCAGTGGTCTGCAGCGCCATATCGTCCCGGTGCACGAGTGCAGCGCGCGCAGGATAACCGAGAATACCCTCTATTTCATGTGATTTCCGGCCACAGATTTTCCGGGCTTCGTCGGCCGTATAGCGGGCAAGCCCCTGCCCCAGCACATGGCCCGCCGCATCTGCAATCTCAACAGGGTCACCGCGACCGAAAGTACCGGAAACACCGGTTACGCCCGCCGCCAGCAGGCTCTTGCCACCACGAAGCGCCCGGATCGCACCGTCATCAAGGGCCACCCGACCACGGGGTTTCATGGCCGCAATCCAGCCTTTTCGCGCAGCCTGTGGATCCGTCACGGCCGTGAACCAGGTCGCATTGGCCCCGTTTTCAAGCGATTTCAATGGGTTGCTCACCGAACCTTCAGTAATCGCCATGGCACATCCGGCGGCGGTTGCGGTGCGCGCGGCCATGACCTTGGTCTTCATGCCCCCTTTGGACAACCCGGACCCTGCATCACCCGCCATTGCCTCAATGTCAGACGTGATGCGGTCGATCACCGAAAACCGGGTCGCGTCCGGGTTCTCTGCCGGATTGGCAGAGTAAAACCCATCCACATCCGACAATAGGATGAGCTGATCAGCACCCACTGTCACAGCAATCTGCGCGGCCAGACGGTCATTGTCGCCAAAACGGATCTCGTCCGTTGCGGTTGTGTCGTTCTCGTTCACGATGGGTACCACACCCATCGACAGCAGTTGCTCAAGGGTCGCCCGGCTGTTCAGATAACGCCGGCGGTCGGCGCTGTCCTCAAGCGTGACAAGAACCTGTGCTGTGGTGATCCCATGTGGCGCCAGAACCTCTTCGTAGGCGCGGGCAAGCCTGATCTGGCCCACCGCGGCAGCCGCCTGTGATTGCTCAAGCGCCAGTTCTGTTGCGGGCAGACCCAAAACACCTCGACCCAGCGCGATGGAACCGGAAGACACCAGAACCACCTGGCATCCCTGCCCGCGCAGCCAGGCCACATCAGCTGCAAGCGACGCAAGCCATTCCTGACGCAGCGCACCGGTGTCACGGTCAACAAGCAGTGCCGAACCGATTTTGGCAACCAGACGCCGCGCCTTGGTCAGGGACGCCATGGCTCTGCCTCCTCCACAGGTTTGTGGCGCAGACGGTCGTCGTCAATCTGAGCCCGGAGGCCGCGGAGCACATCGGTTACACCTTCCCGCGCAACACCGGACATCAGCATGACAGAACCACCTGCAGCCTGTTCCAGCTCAGCGCAGGCTGCTTCCCGTTCTTCATCGTCCAGCGCGTCGATCTTGTTGAGCACTGTCACACGGGGTTTCTCCGCCAGATCACCGCCATAAGCTTCGAGCTCACCGATGATTGTCGCGTAATCCGCAGCAATCGTTTCTGACGTGCCGTCTACCAGATGCAACAGCACAGCGCAGCGCTCAACATGGCCCAGAAACAGATCGCCCAGCCCCCTGCCCTCAGACGCCCCTTCGATCAGACCGGGGATGTCCGCCACTACGAATTCCGTGTTGTCGACGCCGACCACTCCAAGGTTCGGATGCAGTGTCGTAAACGGGTAGTCCGCGATCTTCGGGCGCGCATTTGATGTCGCAGCGAGGAATGTGGATTTGCCTGCATTGGGCAATCCCAGCAGGCCAACGTCCGCAATCAGCTTCAGGCGCAGCCAGAGCGTGCGTTCCACGCCATCCTGGCCGGGGTTCGCGCGGCGGGGGGCCTGGTTGGTCGCCGATTTGAAATGCAGATTGCCGAAACCGCCGTTGCCACCGCGTGCAAGCTGTACCCGCTGGCCGACTTCGGTCAGATCCGTGATCACCGTTTCCTGGTCTTCGTCCAGTATTTCCGTACCAACAGGCACCCGCAGAACGATGTCATCGCCATCCTTACCGGTGCGCTGACGCCCCATGCCGGGCTGTCCGTTTTTGGCAAAAAAGTGCTGCTGGTACCGGAAATCGATGAGCGTGTTCAGACCCTCAACGGCTTCCGCCCAAACGGACCCGCCTGTGCCGCCGTCGCCACCATCCGGACCGCCGTATTCAATATATTTCTCGCGGCGGAAGCTGACGCAGCCACCACCACCCGCGCCGGACCGGATGTACACTTTGCACAGATCGAGAAATTTCATGTCCGTTTCCTAGCGCGCGCCGCGGGCGGGCTCAATTACAGTTTTCGCGTGTAGGTCCACGTGGACACAGTCGTATCCCGCGCCAGCGAGAAGCTTTCCGCATCTCCCAGATACTCAAATCCGCAATGCGTGAGAACCCGTGCCGAGGCCGGATTGTCCTGAAATACACTCGCAAACATCGTCTTGTTCTGCATCGGGTTGGCCTCCACCAGCGCCTGAACTGCATCAGACGCCAGCCCGGTGTTCCAGTACGGCGGTGCAACCCAGTAGCTGACTTCCGACTGCTCACGGTCCATGCGTTCCAGCGAGATAATACCCATCAGCTCCGACGCCCCGGCCTTGGTACCGTCAATCGCCCAGATATCCTCGTCCCGCTCGTCATCCATCGCACGTGCGACATAGGCCTCGGTCATGCCGGGCGGAACCGGATGAGGTATTGATGTGGTCATACGCGCCACACGTTCATCGCCGCCATAAAGCTCAATGAGACCCATGTCAGAGCGTCTCAGCGGGCGCAGATCGAAACGTTCCGTTTCTATCGCCGCCTGAACCGGGATCTTTTCCATTTCCATCGTCATGTCCCTCCTCCGAACAGTACGAACAGAACCGAAGCGACGGTCAGCGCCGCCAGGGTCCACATAAGATAGGGTTCCGCAGCCGTTCCCGCTACGGTCCGCGCAATCGCATCACCAGCAAGTGTCCACATGGGATGCAGCAACAGCTGACAGCCGAGCAATACAGCGGCAATGGTTGCTGTCGCCTCAATCGCTGACGTCCCCGGCGCCACAAAGGCTGTGAAACCGCCGACAATCATTGCCCATGCTTTGGGGTTGAGCGGATGCACGATCAGCCCGGCCACAAATCCCGGGGCCTCGCCCTCTCCCCGTGTCGCGCCAAGACGCAGGTTGGCCACCTTCCACGCCAGCCAAATAATGTAGGCCGCCGAGGCGTATTTCAGCAGCGTAAAGACAAGAGGCGCGCGTTCCGCCAGTTCCATCAGGCCAAAACCCACCGGCCAGATCACCAGTTGCTTGCCCAGGGCAACGCCCAGAACAAACGGCAGTGCCGCCCGGAAACCATACCGCGCACCTGTCGCCATCAGGGCCATATTGGCAGGCCCCGGCGTGCCGACCTGACTGGCGGCAAAAATCGCAAAACTGGCAACGGCTACAGACATGGTGGTTGTCCTGAAAGTCCCTTCTGGCTGCAAAGAAAAAGGGGACCGGCGGTATCGCCGATCCCCCTGAGTGTTTCATGTCCCTGAGGAAGGGCTTATTCTGCGGCCTCCGCCATTGGCAGAACAGAAATGAACGTACGGTTTTTGAGCCCCTTGTGGAACTTGACCGCGCCATCGACTGTCGCAAAAATCGTGTGATCCTTGCCCATGCCAACGCCTTCGCCCGGCCAGAATTTGGTGCCGCGCTGACGTACGATGATGTTACCGGCAATAGCCTCCTGGCCGCCGTAGAGTTTCACACCAAGGCGACGACCTGCTGAGTCGCGGCCGTTACGGGATGAACCACCTGCTTTTTTATGTGCCATCTGGTCTCTCCTTAGCCTTTAGCCAGTTCTTTGGCCTGGTCGATCCAGCCTTCACGCTCGATCCGGCCTTTGAACGACAGTTGCTCGTCCATAGCAGCTACGTCCGCGTCGGTCCATGCTGCGATCTGGGCGAATGTTGTGACGCCGGCAGCGTGCAGCTTTTTCTCAAGCGCCGGGCCTACGCCGGACAGTTTCTTGAGATCATCCGCGCCTGCAGCGGCCTTGGGTGCTTCTGCTTCGGCGGCTTTGGCTTTCGCCGGAGCTTTTTTCGGAGCGGCCTTCTTCGGGGCTGCTGCCGCAACGGCAGAAGCCGACACCGAACCCGCACCCATGGCAGCTTTTACGCCGGACTTGTCAGCACCGGATGCCAGGATGTCTGTCACTTTGACCAGAGTCAGTTTCTGACGGTGACCCTTTGTCCGCTTGGAAGAGTGCTTCCGGCGGCGTTTAACGAAGTTAATGACTTTCTCGCCTTTGACCTGATCGACGACTTCGGCCTGAACGCCTGCGTCTTTCACGAAAGGTGCGCCTACGACGGTTTTGTCACCGCCGAGCATCAGAACTTCGTTGAATTGAACTGTTTCGCCTGCGTCAGCTGCCAGTTTCTCGACACGGAGCATATCTCCGGCCTGAACTTTGTACTGCTTGCCGCCGGTCTTAAGAACCGCAAACATGCGTCTTTCCTTTTCTCTGCCGCGTCCTGTGGTCCCCGGATCCGGGCGTTTCGGCCTGCTGGCCACCTCGAACAGCGCATCCCGTCAGGGGATGTACGTTAAAACCACAGCGAAAACCTGACTGGTCCCGCCGAGTGAAGCCGCCAGATGCACCAGTGGCCCGGCTTTGTCAAGCATTGCGTTGGTCAGATATCGTTGCCCGCAGCGCTCAGGGCAATGGCCCGTCCGAGCGCATAGGATATTTCGCTGAAAACACTGTCAAACCCGTCAAACAGAGCGGCATTCAGCGCTGTACCCGCATCCGTGGCGGAAAAGGTAATATAGGCGTCCAGATCGCCCGCAGATACAGGTTGGTAAGCCATCAGCAGAAAGGCCCCGAGCCAGCTTTCAGTGTCTGCCTCAATCTCTTCGCGCTGGCCGTACACATCCGCGATCATCTGCTCGTCCGACTGTGTCAGCAGCCCCCCATCCGAAAGGCCCAGCAGAAACTGATAGTTGGACGTCATCGTTCCCGAGACATTGCGCTCCACGAGGTCGAGATCCTCAATATAGCTTTTGACCTGGCCGACTTTCGGGTCTCCTTCATCAAGGCTCCGCTCCCAGGCCTCTCTGGCCGCCTGCTCTACCGCAGGGTCTGACATCGCGGCCCTTGCAGCATTCTCAAGTGATACGATCCGGCCACCTGCATCGGTGGAAAACCACCCGATTGCAGCCTCCATGTCTTCCGGCGTCATCCCGCGCTGAAGCGCGGCACGCAGCCGTTCATCCATACGCTGGCGGTCGTAAACTCGGTCCACCTGACCGGCAAAAAACGCGCCGCCCTGCCCCGCGATCATATCCTGATCAAGTTCACGCGCGTAATCGAGGCCCTCTTCGCGCAGGATGCCGGTGACTTCGCTGACCCGCAGCAGATCCATCAGTACAGTCAGGCGCGCGTCCGCCCACGCCGGCAAAGCAGGCGCAATCAGCAGAACCGTGAGGAGTGCTGCGCGCAGCACGTCAGAGTTCCTGGTCAGGTTGCAGACCGCGCAGCTGTGCAGCCAGCGCTTCATACCGACCCGCCATGATCTCAAACTGTACCGCGTTCATCAGTGCATACACCGTCTTCATCGTCGGATGTTCCAGCGCATCAGCATAATCGCTGATCTCGTCATCTGAAAACGCCTGATAGGTATAGGCAGACCCCGACAGCGCAGAAAGCTGCAGACTGCGACGCAGTTCACCTTCCTGCCTTTCCAGGTTTTCCCGCAGGTCTTTTTCATCCATCTGCAGTTCGATCACCCCGGCCACGGCAGCCGCCATCAGAAAGCGCACCTGCACCTCATGAATGGCATGTACCGACGCATCTTCAGAACCGGTGGCGGCATTCAGCCGTTTGATCTCTTCCAGACGCGGCGACCCGATGCGCACCAGACCGGCGACAATGGCCTCGCCCGCTTCCTGTTTGAGATCATCGTCCTCTTCAAGATGAGATGCGTTTTCAACTTCGACCAGCCGGCGGCCCAGATCCGACGTGTAGAATTCCACGGCGTGGGTCAGCATCTCGTCGTCCAGTGTCTGGGACAGAATTCCGATCGCTTCGTCGTGCATCAGGCCTGTATCAAAAACATCATCCGCCAGACGGGTCCAGCGGGCCCCGAATGCATCCGCCTCCAGACCGAGCATCAGCGGCGCACTTTCAGCGCTCAGCCGGATGCTCTCCAGCGCAACATCAAAACCCGTGATTTCAAGGAATTCCTCAAGCCGCTCAGTGTCCTGCACCGTTGCCTGCGCAGGTTGCCCGACTGTCATCGCTGTCATCACCAGCGCCGCAAATCCGGCGCGCAGGGAAAACGTCATGTCCGATACCTCATTTACCCGTTTGCGCGAAAGGTAGTGGTTTAAAGATAAGGAGCAATGAAAATTCCCGTGTAACGCGGGATTTGGCTAATCTTCCCTTGCCAGCAGGGTCAAAGCCCTCTAAATCCGCCTCCACCAAGACCCCCGCGGAGAGGTGCCGGAGTGGTCGAACGGGGCGGTCTCGAAAACCGTTGTGGGTGCAAGCCTACCCAGGGTTCGAATCCCTGTCTCTCCGCCATTTTTCCCAAGCCAGGCTGCAACTGCCGCGCTGCGAATGCTGGCGCCATTTTTGGAGTGCGGGATTATTCGGGTTCGACCTGATGGAAAACTGGCCGCGTTAACCTTTGATTTTATTGGGACTCTTCGCGCCTCACGCCTCCGTGATGGCGTTTTGAGGTTTTCTTACGAATAAATCCCGCAGCTGGCGCGTTTTCATGGTGTGGACGCGGTGTTCACTGACTTTGGGAGGCTCCAACACATGAAATTCATTGCAGGTATCGCCGGCGCTGCAGCGCTTTGTGCCACAACAGCTCTGGCCGGAGGCCACGCCAACTGGTCATCGGTTGATGACCAGTCGAGCGTCGCGTTCGGCTCTGTCAAAAACAGCGAGTTCGGAGAAGTCCATCACTTCACCGATGTATCCGGCAAAGTGAGCGAAGCCGGAGCCATGGAAATCAGCATCAATCTTGCATCGGTCCAGACCAATATCGACATCCGTAACGAGCGGATGAACGAACATGTTTTTGGCGCAGGCGGTCTCACCGCGACACTGACAGGCCAGATCGACATGGAAGCGCTGGCCGCACTTGGAAACGGCGACACTATGCTCACGGACATTGAAGCGGAACTGAGCTTTGCCGGCACAGAAAACGATATCGAAGCACGCATGCTGGTCGCACGGCTGGGAGATGACCGGGTTCTGGTGACGACAGCTGATTTCATCATGCTTTCTACCGACGATCTGGGGATCACCGCAGGCATCGACAAACTGATGGAACTGGCCTCGCTCGACAGCATTACGCGGGTCACGCCAGTGTCAGTTCGCATGGTCTTCGAAAAGTGACATAATGCGTAACGAGTTAGCCTCCGCGATGCCCTCTGGCGCATCCGGGGGCGGTTACGCCGTGCATCGTCCGGCGACGCAACGAAATGGAACGCGCCTTGACCCACGCGAAAACCGGCAAATGACCATCTGGCGGCGGAAAACAGCCGCTGAACGTATCAGCGACGCTTTGCCGGACGTTTTCCCGCGCCTGTGGCGCTACAGTCTGTCCCTTACCGGTAACCAGGACGCGGCAGACGATCTTGCGCAGGCCGCCTGCCTGCGCGCGATGGAGAATGCCGCACGGTTTGATGAAGGCACGCGACTGGATGCATGGATGTTTCGGATCACGCATAATCTATGGATCAGCACTTTGCGCAAAAACGCTGTCCGCACAGGCGGCGGCCTTGTGACCGTTGACGATACGGTATTAACGGACCCGGCGCCCGGACCGGAACGCCAGGCGCTGAACAGGGAGGTGCTGAGCGCCGTGCTGCAGTTGCCGGAAGCGCAGCGGGTGGCTGTTATTCTTGTTTATGCGGAAGGGTACAGCTATCGCGAGGCAGCCGGCATTCTGGATGTGCCTATCGGGACAATCATGAGCCGCCTTGCAAGCGCACGGTCAGTACTGGGACAGAAATTCGGCGATCAGGAGACGCAGGATGCAAGATAGGTATTTCACGGACGAGGAACTTGTCGCCTACCTTGATGGCGAGGCAGAACACGCGCCGGTGGATGTGATCCGGGAAGCTGTCGGGCGTGACCCGGCCCTTGCCCGCCGTGTTGCGGCCCTGCAGTTTAATGCGGGCGGGCTCGCTGAGGGATATCCAGCGCTTCTTCCGGCCCCGCGGTCGGGCGCGCCGGTTCGTGCGGCTACTCCGGCCGCCTGGCCGCGCAGTGCGTCAATTGCCGCTGCTGTGGCGCTGGCCGCAGGGATCGCACTTGGAACACTGATCCCGGACTCCCGTTCGGCTGGCTGGGTTGACTATGTCGCGGCGTACCAGGCGCTGTATTCCAGCAGTACACTGTCGCACATTTCCGCGGTTCCGGATGAACAGGCTTCAGAACTGGTCCGGGTCGGCGCGGCAATTGGCAAATCAATCTCGCTTGACCGGCTGAATGCTTTCCCGGAAGCAGATTACAAACGCGCGCAGGTTCTGAGTTTTGAGGGCAAGGCCCTGATACAACTGGCGTTCCTCACCAGCGCTGGCGAGCCGCTGGCGTTGTGCATTATCCGGTCTGCAGGCATGCCGTCAGACGCGCCGGAACTCTCGGAAATGGAGGGGATGCATGCGGCGCACTGGTCAGACGGCACTTATGAATATCTGCTGATCGGCGGGTCAGACGACGCGCTGATCAGACGGATCTCATCGGGTTTTGCCAGTACCGGGGTCTGAAAGGCAGGCGGGCATAGCCACTTAACCCGCCGGTTGCACCCCTTCGGTAGCACCCTGTCCCGTGACAGGTTCAGGACGATGCTCAGCCATAAAGGTTCTGAGATCCTCAAAACTGAGCGGTTGCGCAAAGTGATATCCCTGCAGGGTAGAGCACCCCATGTCCATCATGAGGTCTGCGTGGGCCTCTGTCTCAACCCCTTCTGCCGTCACGGCGATCCCGAGGGAGCGAGATATATCAATAATTGACCGCACCATGTCGCGGCAGACTTCTGAATCCGGTGCACCAAGAACAAGACGCTGATCAATCTTCAGCACATGCGGATTGACCTGCATGAGGCTGATCATCGACGCGTGCCCGGAGCCAAAGTCATCAATCTCGATCTGCAGACCCTGATCGTGGATCAGATCGAGGGCAAAATCCAGGTACTCAGGCCGGTCATCAAGGAAAACTGACTCCAGAATTTCGAAGGACACACGTGTTTCCCGGAAATTCTGACCTGCAATCAGCTGGACCAGTTCCGGGTCCGCAATGCGGTCAGCGGTGACGTTGAAAGCCACTTTCGGCACCGGCATGCCCTCATCTTCGAGGGCCTTCACATCTGCCAGAGCTTTCTGCGTGACCATCCTGTCCAGACGCGTCAGAAGGGACAACTGGTCTGCCACCTCAAGGAATGCTGAGGGCGCGAGAATGCCACGCTCCGGCTGTTTCCAGCGGGCAAGAACCTCGACCCCAACGATCCTGCGTGAATTTGCGTCGAACTGGGGCTGGTAGAATGGCACGAATTCCCCCTTGTCCAGTCCGACACGAATAAGCTCTGCCGTGTCCCGGGTTTCAATCGCAGCGTAGTGAAGTTTCTCGTCGTACACGGCCACCTGATTGCGGCCCGCAGATTTGGCGGCATATAGCGCCGTATCCGCCGCACGCACAAGCTCGGGCGTTTCAATCAGGCCGCACCCCGAAGTTGCAATCCCGAAACTGGCACCGGTCTGGATCTGTTTGCCCTCGTACAGGATCGGCAGGACAATACGCGCTCGAATGCTTTCCGCAATGCTGCAGGCTTTTTCCAGATCGACACCCTGGCCCAGCAAAACGATGAATTCATCGCCACCAATCCGAACCGGCAGATCCGCACTGGAGACTTCTTCCCGCAAGATGCGTGCGACCTCACACAATACGTGATCGCCCGCTTCATGCCCCATCGTGTCGTTGACATTCTTGAAGTGGTCAAGATCGATACGGACGACGGAGGTTTCCCCGGCTGAAACCGCACGGGCACGTCTTTCAAACTCGGCGTTGAAACAGCGCCGGTTCGCAAGCCCGGTGAGTTCGTCATGCAGGGCCTGGTGTTCGATCGCCTCCCGGGCCTCGCGCAACCTCGCTTCCTGAGACTTGCGCTCGCTCACATCGCTGGAAATAGACATAAAGCCATAGGGCTTGTTGTCCTCATCGAACAGCGGGGCAATACTGATCCGGGCCCAGTAGGGAAAACCCAGCTTACTGTAATTCAGTAATTCAACACGCACCGGTTCGAGGGACCCCAGCGCCATGCGTATCTGATCCACCTCAAGCGGGTCGGTGTCGTCCCCCTGCAGCAGCGCACCGGGTCTTTTGCCGACGAGTTCTTCCGGACGGTACCCTGTCATCCGGGAAAAGGCCGGGTTGCTCCAAATGATCCGCTCATCAAGATCGGTAATCAGGATCCCTTCTTCTGCCTTCCTTGCAATCGCGGCCAGCTCACCCAGTTCTTTCTGCTGCTCGCTCAGCTTGTTCCGGGACGCCTCGAGGTCTGCGTGCGGTTTCAGGATCGTATGTCGCCCGGCCCAGCCGAAGGCGGCGAAAGGCAGGAAGAGCGCGACCGCGACGGCAAGCATTGTCGTTGACACGAGTTCCTGACCCACGCGCGAAACAAGCGAGAGGTCGGGACGGAGCACGACCGACAGATCGGCCACCGGCAAAGCTGCAGTATGATCTGCGATCCGGGCGGCGGCCGTGTCGGTACGCAGAATACGGAACGGGGTGCCCGTATCTTCGCCTCCCCCACCCATGCCCAGAACCAGATCCGTGACGGCCACGACCGCACCCTCCGGCAGCCCACGGCTCATGACCGGCACCGAAATCAGCAGATGCCCAGGGGCGTTTTCTTCTCCGGCGGGAGCAGAAATCCAGTCTGAAACGGGCTTTGTTGCCGACATTGACCTGAGCGCCAGATCACGGGCCATATCCCTGATCAGGCGGGTCGTGTCAGCGTCAATGCGCGCCTGTTCCCGCGGAACATCGTAGCTGGCAATGTCCTCCCCAAGAAAATCGTAAAACAACACGTCTCGTAGGCCCGCAGGGAGGACAAGATCATCAAGTCTGTCGAGTGTCTGATCCGCAGTAAGAGAGTTGCCAATCACGAAGGAAACGAGATTGGGCTCTGACGCTATGTACTCTGACAGGCTCAGAACCGGCTCAATGCGCTGGGCAATTTCCGTTGCCTCGCGTTCGACATAAACATCAGCCGCGTCCCGCTGAGCCTGCACCAGAAAAGGGCGCGACGTCAGCCAGACAGCCACCGCGGAACTGACAAGTGCAAAAACAAAAACGCCGCCCAGCAGCAACCAGAACACGTGATATATTGATGCCTTAAGCTTCATTGCAGCATATCAGTGTCCATGCCCGTGTCCGGCAACATCAAGCGACCGTTTTTGGCAAAGCGGGCGACACAGAGGTCAGCAAGACCCAGTGCTTCATGGGCATCAGGATCATGCACGTTATATGGGCGGAACGGTTGATTGTAGGTCCGCAGTATGCCCTCGACAGGGTCTTTGAGATTTTCCAGAGCCACCCTGATAAGAGAGCGGCGTTCGGCTGTGCCGGCTGCGCTCCAGCGTTCGGAACGCATTGCCTGTTTCAGAGCTGATACGAAGATGCGCGTCAGATCATATCCGTGCACAAACCCCGCAACAGACGGAAGATCAGACAGTGACGAATATGTACCGGGTCCCTCCCCGGCCAGGGTCAGCGCACGGTCGACAACCACCCGGCGTTTCTGCTCTACCCGCAGACCACAGGTCTGAAGCACTTCCAGCCGAAGCTCCTCGCGAATTTCGTCCGCAACGTTGTCCGCAAAACTGCCCGCCATGATGCCCCAGTGGCTCACGACGCGGACCGGTACGTTCTCGGTGAACAGTTTTCGCACGAGCTGCGCGCCGCTTTGATCGTCCGCCAGAAGGATGACACAGTCAGCACCGGACTCGCCGATTTCAACAGCGATTCTCGACGCCTCTGTCGCCCCTACCGAACCAGAAAACATCCAAACCTCAGGCCGTTCCGGTATCCTTTTTTCGAAACCCTTCAGAAGAGCGATCCGGTTAACCCGTCCCCAGCCTGTGTCCATCAGCAAAAGTGCCGGCCGCGCACAGTTGTGCACATCAAGCAGACGGTTCACAAAGAACGCTGACGACTTGGTATCATCAATCGACACCCGGAAGATCCAGTTTGTCCGGCCTTCAGCCGCACGGGTGATCGGGCCAGCCGCCGACCAGGGCAGCAACAAAAGAATGCCGTTTTCGTTGATCATGGTGCGGTTGGTGAGATAGGGCGGCGAGTGAACTCCGCCGATCACCGCAAGCGCCGCCGGATCAGTCGCAAACGCTTTCAGCGTCCTGAGAGACCGTTTTCCGTTTGCCCGGTTGTCAAAGGGCAAAACATCGACCGTCAGGCCTTCCAGCTGGTCTTCCGTTTCACGCAGCGCCGTCCGCACGCCAAGTTCAATTGCCTCGGCAGCAGGCGCACCATGAGAAAAATCAGCATCAATATAGAGACTTACCGTTTCAGCCGAAGCGGACGCACCGCAGACAGACAGGGCAAACGCCACACTCTTGAGTCTTCCCAGCAACATATTAACCTCTTCGGCAACGCCGTGGCGCGCCAAACCTCTCACCTCAGCGCACAGTATTGCCGCAATCCGCACCAAAGGATTAACCGACGGGTCATATCAGCACCCCGCACGGCAATCTTTACGTTCAATTTTCAGAAAACACCTACCGTATCAGGACGTGTAGCCTGCCACCACCTGAAGTAACCGGAAGGACGTCGCGGCATCATTTTCCACTACAGCAAGAAACTCTTCCTTACCCAGCCTCAGAGCCTCAAACTCCGTTTCAGCCTTCAGCGTCAGAGCACGCGGCACATTCCGGATCAGCCCGAGCTCGCCGACAAGCTGCCCGGGACCTGCTTGCGCCACGCGCTGATCGACTTCAGCGGCATCAGGATTGTAAAGACCCGCTGTGCCCGACAGGATCATGTAGGCCCCGTCCACAGGATCATCGTTCTTGCTGAAGATGATCTCCCCTTCTGCTGCGCGATACCATCTTGCCCCGAAGGCGAGCAGCCGCAGCTGCCGGCGGTTCAGATCCGCAAACAGATCAGTGGTTTCCAGCGCGCGTACTTTGCGCATCAGATCGGCACCCGCAGCGGTATCACCGGAAACCGCAGCCTGCGCACCGTCGGAGACCAGCCTGCCCCGGTCAATCTCCAGATGCACATCAAAAACGTGATGTTCGCTGAAGCTGTCGCCGATATAAACGAGCATTGTTTCGGGCAGTAATCTGCGCAGATTTCGGTGCATTTCGATGCGTACGGACAGGTCAAATCCGGACAGAGCCTGTTCCAGAATGAGAATATCCGGCTTCTTGATCGCAGCGCGGCAGACGGCCAGCGGTTCCGCCAGTGTCGCTGGCAAATCGCCGCCTTTGAGCCCCAACGGCAGATCAAACATCAGCCCCATCACGTCGGCCCGCAGGCCCTCGCGTTCCAGTGCCTGGGACACGATCCGCCGCAGTTCATCGGCGCGTGCACCGGCGGTATCCGAGACCTTTCCAAAAAGTGCGTTCTCGAGCACCGACAGCCCAGTGGCCACAGCCGTTGAGTCAAGAGGCGCAAAGAGATCGCTCAGCCCGGCAGGTGCTGACGTCAAAACACTCTGGCGGCGCTCCAGGACACTTTGCTTGATTTCGTCTGAAAACGCGGGGCCGATCTGTTCCGCGGTTATCTGCGCAGGCAGGCTGATCAGCAATCGCCTGTCGGCATCGGACAACGGCTCACCGGGGTTCAGTCTCAGCCGTCGGCGCACCTGGACCGACCGCTCGTAAAGGGCTGCATCAAGACCCAGTTTGCGAAACAACGGATGCTCTGTACCATCTGTTCCGAATGTCTGATTGAGCAGACCGACCACATCCAGCGCAAGCTCCAGAAGTCCTTTCTCCAGCCCCATCTGCGCAAGCACATCGAAAAATTCCGGGCGGTTGGCCAGTTCGCTCTGGCTCATTGTCTGTCGTGGTGTCGCAAAGAAAATATTGCCCGCAACGGAAAGCGCCGGATTGTATCTGTCCGGCTCAAAGGGCCAGACGTGACGCGTCAGCCCGGCCTCTTTCACGGCGGCCCGGATCGCAGGACGCGCCGCCACAATCCCTGCGGCCAGCCTGGCATTTTCGCCTCCCGTCATGATCTGATCGAGCGAGCGGCGGAACAGCGTGTCGCCCGATCCCGTGGCATCGACCAGCGTCAGCCACCAGTCTTTCAGCTGACCTGCATCCTCTGTACCCGCGCCCAATGGGTTCAGCCATTCGGCCCCTGCGGGATCTTCGCTGTTGCCCGCCGCGATGGCTTCGTGCAGCATCTGCTGGTCCGCTGTGCTGGCAGGCCCGACGGGCATCGACTGCAATGGCATCAGAACGTTATCGCCGAATGATCCCTGAAACAGGACAGGCCGCGCCGCTGCATGCCCGATACGCGCGGAAACCACACGCTGGTGAAGCCCGGCCAGCGGCATGCCCGCTACGGTCACCGTCCCGCTGACAGGCGTCACCTCCCGGATCAGCACGTCCGCCAGCGCCCGCCGGTCCTGTTCGCTTGGAGCCGTCACGGCAACAACCGCCCCTGCCGGAAAAACAGCTGAAACTCCGTCCAGCACCAGGTTGCCATCGGCATCCACAACACTGATGTCATCCAGTTCGATCGCGCCTTTCAGACTTTGGATGCTGTCAGGCTCACCTGTCATCAACTCAGCCGGGATCACACCGGCCGGAGCAAATCGCTCCATGACGGTTTCCCAGCGCAGGCTCATATCCTGTGCCTGATTGTAGTAGGCCAGCAGTTCTTTCCAGGGCGAACTGAGATCTTTGTAGGCGGCGAGTGCTGCGACAAGCGCGCCAAGAGATACCGCGCCCTGGATGACCAGATAACCACCAACAGCAAAGAAGAAAAACGGTGTAAGTTGTGTAATGAAGTTGTTGATAAACTTCATAAAAAACTTTTTCTGATAAATCGTGAAGCGGATGCGGTAAACGATGCCCAGACGCTCGGTGATCATTGCCAGCCGGTGCCGCCAGCCACCATGGATACGCAGTTCTGAGGCCCCTGCCGCGCTTTCCCCGATCATGGAGGCAAGCGTACGCACCTCCCGTATGCGTTTCTTGTTCAGAAGGTTGATCTGGCGCTGCAGCCGCGGGATCAGCCATGCCTGCAGCGGGATGAGCGCAACAGCAGCAAGCCCGAACCAGACACTTTGCAGGAAAAGAAAGAACAGAATGGTGAGCATCTGGCCTGCCTGCAGGACAGGCTGTGCCAGCGCATCGCCCATGATGCCCCCCATCGGTTCCGTTTCCCCGGTGATCATGGCGACAAGTTCGCCTTCGGACGTGCGCTGGAAATAGGGTCTGGGAAACCGCAGCATACGGACAATCAGACCGTACCGGAGCCGGCGCAGCATCCGTTCAGACAACACCCCTTTCATTGTATTGATGCGCATTTTCAGCAGGCCATGGCACAGAACGGCCACCAGGAAAGCGCCACACAACAGCCAGAGGTAAGTCACCTGGTCCAGCTGCGCGCCCAAAACGCCGATCCGCGCTGACTGCGCGCCAATGGCATCATTGATGATCCGTTTGGGCAGCTCAAGTGTCAGAAAAAGAAACGGAAACAGGGTGCAGGTAACGATCAGCAGAATGAACTGATCCCGCTTTGAGTACTTCCAGATGAACTGAAAAAGTGTCTTTTCGATCCTGCGTACCCCCACCTTCGGGGTGATATCCCTGATCCTTTGTAGGAGCCGCGGGAAAAGGCCGCAAAGGTTTTTCGCCAAACCTTCCGGAAACGGGAGTTTTTTCAGCCGCCAGTTGAAATCAGTAGGCGCTGCACGATCATGACCCCGCTCAAAAGTCCAATGCGCCGGAATGTATTGAATTGAAAGGACCCGTCATCCTGTTGCCCGAGGGATGACCAAACTCTGCCGCAGTTCGGTGTCACGGTGCAAGGTGAGACCCGGAGCGCAGTATATAATGATGAAACCGAAACACTGTGAAAACCCCCGCCGGTATGGGCGGCTGTTTGAGCTGATGCGTCAGGAGTGTCAGGCTGAAGCAACTGCCGAGCGCGTTTCCAATTCAGAAGTGCGCGCTGCGACGCCCGCCGATATGGAAAAAATCCTCAGAAGCGCGCAGAGTTCGCTGCAGGCGCGCGTCTGAGGCGCGCCCGCAAATCACAGATCAGAAGAATGCTTCTGCATTGAGACCGATTGTCATGGCGCCAATCACTTCCCCTGTCGCGGGGTCGGTCAGCGCCACGGAGATCTGACCCTGATAGGTCTGCGAGCTGTCATCAAACTCGATCGCATCCACGAATACGGCCCCGGACCCGGCGCCGTAGCTCTTGGAATACTTGTCTTCGTCACCCTGCCAGTAGTCCGACGTAATGTCACTTGCAGCGACATTCAGGCCAAGCGCGTCCATAATGAAAATCTCGGTGATCCGCCCGCCGGACTCATTGACCTTCTGCTTGAGAAACGCCGAAAGCTCATGGCTCATGACTTCACTGATAAAGGGCTGATCTGACTTGCCGACCTGACCACGCCAGGTGTTGTCCCACTCGAGGATCTGTTCATTGCTTGCGCCTGCCGTTTCAGCGTTCTGTTTGTTGACGGCGGCAATGACTTCGGGGCTCATCGCCCAGCCCATGACATCACTGTCGACGAATGCACGCATCGCCGGGGGCGCGTCGACTGCCTGAGCGATGCTTGCGGCCAGCACCAGCGGTGCGGAGAGAAGAATTTTACGGAACATAACTACCGGTCCTTTGAGTTGCGTTGGCCCGGTATCATCAGCGGGCCCCGACCGGATGCTAGACACGACAGACTTAAAGTCCGGTAAAAGAGCCTGCTTCAGCCGCGAAACCCTGTCGCAACAACAAATTTTTCGGAGCTGTCTGACCTCGAAGATGGTGGCTTGATATTGGCGACCTTGTCGAATCGCTGCTTCAGCAGCTTTTGCAATTCCCCCTCCGCACCACCGGCCAGAACCTTGGCAACGAAGGTTCCGCCCTTGTCCAGAACGTCGAATGCAAACCATGCAGCCGCCTCGCAGAGCGCAATGATGCGCAGGTGATCTGTCTGTTTGTGTCCGGAGCTGGCCGCGGCCATGTCTGACATCACCACATCCGCCTTACCGCCCAGCCACTCCCGCACCCGGGCGTCAGCGTCATCCTCCATAAAGTCCAGCTGATAGAGCTCGCAGCCCGCAATCGGCTCCATTTCCTGCAGGTCGACCCCCAGAATACTGCCAACGGCCTTGCCCTGCTTCTCACCCAGGGCATTGACCCTTTTCACCGCGACCTGACACCAGCCGCCCGGAGCCGCCCCCAGATCCACGACGCGCGCACCCGGAACGAGAAAGCGGTATTTGTCGTCCAGCTCCATGATCTTGAATGCCGCCCTGCCGCGATACCCTTCAGCGCGGGCCCGCTTGACATAGGGGTCATTCAGCTGGCGCTGGAGCCATCGCGTCGAACTGAGTTTGCGGCCGCGTGCAGACTTGACCTTGACCTTCAGGTCGCGCTGGCCCCGTCCGGACGTGTTTTTACCTGAGGGTGTTTTCCCACCGGGTGTTTTCGCCATCAGAATGCCCCCTCTGCAAGCACACCATCCGCACTCATCTGAGCATAGAGCAAGCCTTCGCGCAGCCCGCGGTCGGCCACAGAAAGCCGGTCCGTCGGCCAGCAGCGCATCAGCGCCTGCAGAATGGCGGCCCCTGACATGATCAGTGCCTGCCGGTCCTGGCCGATACGCGGATCGGCGCGGCGCCCTTCGGGTCCGAGCGCCAGATAAGAACGGATCACGCGCTCAATCTCATCCGTTGTCATGTGCAGCCCGTCCACCTTTGTTCTGTCGTACCGTTTCAGGCCGAGATGACTCGCTGCGACGGTGGTAACCGTGCCGGAGGTCCCGACGATCTGAAACTTTTCCTGTGCATGCGTGTCATTGTAGGGCGAAAAATCCGACAGGTTTTCCTCGAAGAACCAGCTCATGAGCGCAAACCGGGCCGCGTCATCCTCGACGTCACTGAACTGATCCCGCAGGGTCGCGACCCCCAGCGGGACAGAAATCCAGTCCACAACCCGCGCGGCCGGCTCATCTGCATGGCCGTTCCGGAACCCCTGATGCAGACGCATAATAGAGCCTGGCCGGTCCCGCGGCGGCACATCGCTCAGATCAATCCACACCAGCTCAGTCGACCCGCCGCCGATATCCACCACGAGCAGGTTTTCCGTCGCACGGTTAACCAGCGGCGCGCAGGAAATCACAGCCAGCCGGGCTTCTTCCTGTGGTTTGATGATATCGAGGCGCAGACCGGTTTCGCGCTGAACGCGGCGGATGAACTCGCGGGCATTGCGTGCCCGGCGGCAGGCCTCGGTGGCCACGAGGCGCATCCTGCGCACCCTGTTGCGGCGCAGTTTCTGCTGGCAGATTCGAAGGGCCTGGATAGTACGGCTCATAGAGCCATGCGAAAGCCGTCCGGTTTTCTCCAGACCTGCGCCAAGCTGCACGGACTTGGAAAAGCTGTCCACCACACTGAAACCTGACCCGCGGGGCTGGGCAATCAGCATGCGACAGCTGTTTGTACCCAGATCCAGCGCTGCATAAAGCTCACCTGGCCTGGGCGGAACTGGCGCGGGGCTCAGAGCCGTCTTCTGGTCGAGCGCGCCCGCACCTTTGGGACGCTGTGGCGCCATCTTTCGCGCCTTTCATTTCGAGTTAACGCCAACCTAGACACTGGCCTGCCTCAGCGCAAGCATCACGACACGCAACCGGGCGGCCGCATGACCGGGGCTCACGATGATGATGAGAATTTCCACAGCCGCAGGCCTCGCCGGACGGGCCGCAAAAGGCTACATGATGCGGCGAGGTCGCGGAATGCCCGTGTTCTGTCGAAAAACGACGCAGAGCGCGCAGATGCAGCCGTTAGACAGAGGCCAGAGACGTGGGAGGAATCAGCCATGCCCGAAGTGACCATTGTGTACTGGAGAGACATCCCGGCCCAGGTGATTGTGGGCAAAGGTCGGCGTGGTTCCAAGCGCCCGCTGCCTGAGCGTTTTGAGCAGGCAATTGACCGGGCTGCAATGAAAACCGGTGCAGCGGAAACCGACGCCTATCTTGCAGAGTGGCGCAAGGCGGATTCCTTCGAAGTCGCCGGAAACCCCGATGATATCGCCGATGCAGAAGCTGCGCGTATTGATGCGGAATACGACCAGGCCCGCATTAAGTCTCTGATTGATAACAATGGCTGGGCCTGACCCTGCCCTCTCTGTCTGACACCCTCTTGTCCGGGAAGGATCGCCTGATGGCTCTTCTGAACTTCAAACGCAAAGAAACCGAAGCCCGAAAAGGCGCCACGCCTGAGGTCGAGACCTTTCTGCAGGATTATTCCATTGAGGTGATGCCTCGCACAGCGGAGAAAGTGGACAGTTTCCGCGACCTGCTGCCGGCCGGAACGCGCGTCTACATCGCGCATATCGAAGGCACGCCGATTGAGGATATGGTCCGCACAGCCGCCCGTCTGAATGATGATGGCTTCCAGGTCATGCCGCACTTTCCCGCGCGGATTATCAAAGACCGCGCCACGCTTGCCGACTGGATTGCCCGGTATCAGGGTGAGGCAGATGTCCACCAGGCGCTGCTGCTCGCAGGCGGCGTCGCTGCCCCGCACGGCGATTTTGACAGCTCGATGCAGCTGATGGAGACCGGCCTTTTCGATGAGGCGGGGTTCACACGCCTGCATGTCGCAGGCCACCCCGAAGGGAACCGGGATATCGACCCGGATGGGGGCACCGGTAACGTCGACGCGGCGCTGCTCTGGAAGAATGAGTTCCAGTCGCGCACGGACGCCGAGATGGCGCTGGCAACTCAGTTCGCCTTTGACGCAGATCCGATCATTGCCTGGGCCGATGGGCTGAAGGAAGCCGGTATCACCCTGCCCGTTCACATCGGAATCGCAGGGCCCGCAAAACTGCAGACGCTTATCAAGTTTGCGATCGCCTGTGGCGTTGGCCCGTCTCTCAAGGTGTTGCAGAAGCGCGCACTGGACGTGACCAAACTTCTGCTGCCCTACGAGCCGACAGACGTGCTGAACGAACTGGCCGCGCACAAGGCGGCCAACCCTGATTTCAACATCACCAACGTGCACTTCTTCCCGCTGGGCGGCATCAAAACCAATGCCACCTGGGCCATTGAAAACGGCGGCAGCTCTGCCGTCCCAGCCAACGCCTGATCCAAGGACACCCTGAATGACCCGGACAATCGTCGAGATCCAAAACCAAAACCGCTGTCATCGGTTTTGATCAGCCCTTCTGCGTGATCGGCGAGCGGATCAACCCCACCGGCCGCAAGAAGCTCGCGCTCGAACTTGAGGCCGATGACTTCAGCACCGTCGAGGCGGACGCCATCGCTCAGGTCGAGGCCGGTGCAACCGTGCTGGACATCAACTCCGGCGCTGTCTTTACCAACAAGATGGCGGAAGACACGCGGTATGCAGACAACAACTTTGTTGAACCGCCCCTGATGAAAGCACTGATCGAACGGGTTCAGGCGATTGTTGATGTGCCGCTCTGCATCGACAGTTCCGTACCGGGCGCGCTGGAAAGCGGTCTGGAAGCCTGCGAGGGCCGGCCGCTGCTGAACTCTGTCACCGGGGAAGAGGAGCGTCTTGAGATCGTGCTGCCACTGGTGAAGAAGTACAACGTACCGGTTGTTGCAATCTCGAATGACGACACAGGTATTTCGGAAGACCCGGAAGTCCGCTTTGCCGTTGCCAAGAAGATTGTTGAACGCGCAGCCGATTTTGGCATTCCCGCACATGATATTGTTGTGGACCCGCTGGTCATGCCGATCGGCGCTATGGCAACGGCCGGCAATCAGGTTTTCACGCTGGTACGGCGCCTGCGCGAAGAGCTTGGCGTCAACACGACCTGTGGCGCGTCAAATATCTCTTTCGGTCTGCCCAACAGGCACGGCATCAACAACGCGTTTTTGCCCATGGCCATGGGCGCGGGCATGACCTCCGCGATCATGAACCCCGTTGCCCTGCCCGTCAGTGCCGCCAAAATCGAAGCCAAGAAGCAGGAGCTTCTCAGTGCCGGGATCGTCATTCCCGATGGCATGGACGATGAGGTTTTCTGCCAGACCTTTGGCATGGGATCGACGCGGCCACGTCCGGGCAAGGAAATGGAAGCGATCCGCGCGGCGAATTTCCTGACGGACAATGATCCGCATGGTGGAGCGTGGATTGCCTTCAACAAGGAAGCGCCAAAGCCGGGTCAGGAAGGGCGCGGACGTGCGGGACGCACAGGAGGCCGGCGCAGACGCGGCTGACCAGACATTCTGTCGGCCGCGACCGCAGATACAGCACAGACCGAAAGGGCCACAGGAAGCTGTGGCCCTTTCTTTTTGGTGTCACCTTTCAAGACTTCTTTCCCTGACTTCCGGAAATGAAACCGGAGGTAACCGAGTTTTAACGGAAGGCCCCATACAACTCCTCAGAACACCTGATCAGCCAGCGTGGAGGAATCAATGCGCCCGGAAAATACGCCCGCCTGCGGAGGTCCTGATGAGTGAACCTCTGATTGCAGACCCCAAGCTTGATCTGTCAGCTGCTTCTGACCTGGCAACTGCGCTGAAATCACGGGCTGATGAGGATCTGACAGTAGATCTCTCAAAGGTAAAACACCTTGGTGCTCTCTGCCTGCAGGTGTTTTTGGCCGCGGCAACCAGCGCGCAGGCAAAGGGTCATAAAATCACTTTCGTGAATGCTTCTGACCGCGTGATTGATCAGCTGCGTGTCATGGGCATGACACCGGAAACTATTTCAGGGGGCCGTCAATGACTTTGGAAATTCTCGCCGTAGATGACAGTCGCACAATGCGCGACATGATCAGACTGGCGCTGACGCCAGCGGGTTTCAACGTGCACACAGCTGACGATGGCGTGCATGGCATTGAGGTGCTGAGCGGTATCGAACCGGACGCCATTATTACCGACATTAATATGCCCCGGATGGATGGATTTGGATTCATCGATGCCGTCCGCGAACAGGATCAGCATCGCGCCACACCAATTCTGGTGCTTACAACCGAAGCAGCACCAGAGCTCAAGGCACGGGCCCGCACCGCCGGCGCGACCGGCTGGATCGTTAAACCGTTCGATCCCGCCAAACTGATCAAGGCCCTTCAGATGGTCGCCGGCTAGGAGTTTCGAGATGTCTGACACGAACGACCCAATGGCGGAAATCCGCGCCTCCTTTTTCATCGAGTGCGAAGAACTGCTCGAAGCCCTGCAGGACGGGCTACAGGAGCTGTACGATGGTGCAGACGACACAGAAACCATCAACGTGGTTTTTCGTGCCGTTCATTCGATCAAGGGTGGCGCAGGGGCATTCGGACTGGAGGCTCTCGTCAGATTTGCTCACAGATTCGAAACGGTGCTGGACGAAGTCCGCGCCGGAAGAATGACAGCAGATCCTGACGCTCTGAAGGTATTTTTCCAGTGTGCAGATCACCTCTCCGATCTGGTGCGTATCTCCCGGGATGCCGGTGAGTTGCCGGAAGAACGAACGAATGAACTGCTCGGATCTCTGAACGGGATGCTCGGCGAAGACGCCGCCGAGGAGGAGGCTGAGGAAGAAGACGAAGATATTGATTTTCAGCCGGCAACACTTTCGCTCGACATGGATTTCGGCGATGACGACGGCGACGGACTGGCATTGCCCGATCTGGATCTGCCGGACATTCCACCGCTGCCCGGACAGAACCAATACACGATTACCTTCAAGCCGGAAAATGAGCTTTACGAGACTGGCAATGAACCGTTTCACATGCTCCGCGCCCTCGACGACATGGGCGAATGCGTCGTCACATGCAATCTGGACAATCTTCCCGACCTGGAAGGCCTGTCTCCGGAAAACTCGTGCCTGAGCTGGACGATAGAACTGACGTCAGCCGTCGATGTGGCGGAAATCGAAGCTGCCTTTGAATTTGTGGAGGGACTGTGCTCCCTGGAAATTGTTCAGGACGAGACAGCGGATGACACAGATCCGGAAATCAACGACGCTCCGGTTGAAGATGTGCAGGAAACGACAATCATTGACACCTCCCAGGAACCGACAGATGGAAGCCCACCTCTTCCCGTAGATACGGCAACGGAAACAGCAGCGCCGGAGCTGCCACCTGAGCCGGCGAAGGACATCAAACCAGCTGAGCCGAAGTCTTCAGCACCAGCAGCAACCGCCAAGAGCGGCGCTCCATCGCCTGCTGCGGCTGCAAAATCGGTTGTCAGAGTTGACCTCGACAGAATTGAAAGGCTGGTGAACCTCGTCGGCGAACTGGTCATTAATCAGGCGATGCTCTCGCAAAGCCTGGAGTCCTCCGGACTGTCACCGCATTCGGATGCGATGAATGGACTTGAAGAGTTCCAAAGGCTGACCCGGGACATTCAGGACAGCGTCATGATGATCAGGGCCCAACCGGTGAAATCCCTGTTTCAGCGCATGTCCCGGATCGTACGCGAAGCCTCGGCTTCAGTCGGGAAGGACGTCAGGCTTCATACAGAAGGCGAAAATACCGAAGTCGACAAAACAGTTATTGAACGCCTGGCCGACCCGCTGACACATATGATCAGAAACGCTGTTGACCACGGCCTTGAAACCTCTGAGGAACGGCTGGCCGCCGGAAAACCTGAACAAGGACGGGTGAACCTCATCGCCGCGCATCGTTCCGGCCGCGTGGTAATTGATGTTTCGGATGATGGCGGAGGCATCAACCGCGAGAAAGTATTACAAATCGCAATAGACAAAGGATTGATTCCCGAAGAAGCTACCCTTAGCGACAGCGAAATTGATAACCTACTATTTTTGCCAGGCTTTTCCACAGCATCGGTTGTATCAGACCTGTCAGGCCGCGGTGTCGGGATGGACGTGGTTCGCACAGCCATTCAGGCACTTGGCGGCAGGATTACCATATCTTCAACACCGGGTGTCGGCACCACATTTTCAATTTCCTTGCCTCTCACCCTCGCCGTCCTGGACGGCATGGTCGTACAGGTTGCTGATGAAACGTTGGTACTTCCTTTAAATGTTGTAATCGAGACTCTCACACTGACCAATAAAGATGTTGAAATGGTAAGGCCAGGTTCATTCGTTGTGCGTGTACGAAGCGGTTTTGTCCCAATCTTCGACCTTGGGAAGGAATTGGGTTACCGAGAATCCGTCGAGGATTTCGAAGGATGCGTCGTCCTGCTGATCGCGCACGAAGATGAAAGCCACGCAGCGCTCATAATTGACAGCATTCAGGACCAGCGACAGGTTGTGATCAAGGGCCTTGATGACAGCTTCTACCGAGCTCCAGGCATTGCTGCCGCGACCATTCTCGGCGACGGGCAAATCGCACTCATCCTTGATACATCAGATATCATCTCAAACGCCATGGGGTCTACAGGCACCAAAGGTACCACTCAATCCACGGGGATACCGGCATGACCGAAAAAGAAACATCCACATCAATCGAGTTGCTGACATTTCAGTTGGCCGATCAGGAGTACTCGCTGGACATCATGTCCGTTCGGGAAATACGTGGTTGGACTCAGACCACGCCTTTACCGCACGCGCCGAGTTACATGAAGGGTGTCATCAACCTGCGCGGCACCGTTTTGCCGGTTATGGACCTTTCCCAGAGACTGGGTTTAAAGCCCAACGAACACTCAGATCGTAACGTTATCATCGTAGTTAGCCACGAAGGTACAATGACGGGACTACTGGTGGACGCAGTTTCAGATATAATTGCTATAACAGAGAACGACCTGCAACCGCCTCCCGAAGTACAAACTGGCAGCATTCCAAATGTAGTCAGTTCGTTAACGCTTATTGACGAAAGAATGATAAGAGTTCTTGCTCTTGGGTCTGTTGTTGAATCAGTTCAGAATTCGGCGGCATAATGAACCAACATACAAACATGCAGCTGAGTCCGACTGACTTCGATATAATAGCTCAAATTGCCTACCGCGAAAGCGGTTTGCAACTTGTGAAGGAAAAATCGTCAATGATTCAGTCGAGACTAAGGCACCGTGTTAATGCACTTGGGTTGCCGGGTTTCGAAACGTATACAAAGCACGTTGCGTCAGAATCCGGGAAGTCAGAGCTTCGTCACATGATTTCTGCGTTGACAACAAATGTTTCGCACTTTTTCCGCGAACAGCACCATTTCGACATCTTGAAGGACAGAGTTATACCTCAACTGAAGTCAAAAATTGAAAATGGCGAGAAAATACGTATTTGGTCAGCAGGCTGTTCCAACGGGCAGGAAGGTTATTCAATTGCGATGTGCCTTATGGAAAACATCGCTAACCTAAAGTCTTTTGATGTGAAAATTCTAGGAACTGACATTGACCCGAAAGTAGTGGAGTTTGCGTCCCAAGGATTGTATCCTCAACGGCTGCTGGAAGGAGTTCCCAAAGAGTTCTTACACAAATATTTTCAATCGAGCGCTACAAAAACCGATGACACCTTTTCTGTGATCCCTGAATTAACCAAAATTGTCGCGTTTAAAGAGCTAAATTTATTGGCAAAATGGCCGATGAAAATGAAGTTCGACGTCATATTCTGCCGAAATGTTGTAATCTATTTCGACCTTGAGACGCAAAACAGTTTGTGGCCACGGTTCCATTCTTCATTAAAAGAAGATGGCATTATGTTTCTTGGCCACTCCGAGCGAATTAACAATCATGAAAAACTGGGTTTTTATACGGACGGACCCACAACTTATCGCCCTGGCCATTAAAAACGCCTCATGACGAGATCAGAAAAGGATAGCAGATGTCGCTTCGTGATAAAATCAGAATAATGGTTGTGGATGACATGTCGACAAGCCGAGGACTTATTACCCAGGCACTGGATGCATTTGGTGTACGAAATGTATCGACAGCCGAAAACGGAATTGAAGCCTTACAAGCGCTTGCCACTCACCCGGTGCACCTAGTCATATCTGACTACAATATGCCGCAAATGGATGGTCTTCAACTATTGCACCAGCTGCGAGCCTCTCCAAAGACCAAGGGCGTGGGGTTCATTCTGATTACAGGACGAGCAGAACAACAAATTGTGGATCACGGCAAGAAGCTGGGCATGAACAACTACCTGAAAAAGCCATTTGAACAAGCTGGCTTGCGAAACTGCATTGAAGCAGTAGTGGGTCGACTTTAAATGTCGACGAATCTAGCATTAGGTTTGCCATTGGACACCTTTCTATCCAGAGTGTCTGACCATCTCGATCTGCTTGCGGCCCAGGTAAATGATTTAGAGGAAGCTATTGGTTCTGCTGTCCTGGACAATCCAAACAACGTTCAGGTAGAAATAACTCGGCTACAGGGGCTTGACTATGTCCGCCAGTGCCTTGAGGACCTTGCGCTGTTGACTGCAGTTTTCGAAAACCAACTTCCTGAAAGCGGGTTTGAATTCTCGAATATTGATCAAGTTAGATCAAAGCTGAAGCTTGAGATCACAAAGGGCATTCTTGTCAACGAAAGTGACAGCGAGCCTGTAAGTGGAAAACGGGCCGTGGGAGACTTAGATCTTTTTTGATCGTGTTTCTGTTCAAATTTTTTTCCACTTGAGAAATTTAAATTTTTTTAACTACGCTTAGCGTGAATCACCAAAGGTTCTGCAATTTCAAATTATATATCAACGTTTGAGCGCAAAACCCTTTCCGCAAGTTAAGAAACGGTTAAGCCTCTGATACTTCAGCAGATTCAGAGCTCATAGCACGTAAGTAATGAGTACTGTAAAGGCGATGGCTTACAATAAAACCCTCGGACGTCTGTCATAGTGGGTTGCGACACGCCGCCAATCCTTCAACCTCCGAATATGGTCTAGATCCGATTCCGGAGTTTGAACCGACGCTTGTCGAACTTTGCCAGTTTTTCCGCTGCTTTCGGCCAGGGATGCTTAGGCGTATCCCTTTGTCTTTCAACGTGTACTTAGACCAGTCGGCATCATAAACCCCGGTCACCGATCAGCCAATCGACATCCGGTCGGCTGCTCAGCATTGCGCGTACCCCGATGAAATCGCTGACCAACTGACCGACGGGGTATTTGCGCAGCAATGTTCCGAAAGGTTGCCCGACGGTGACGAACAGGTTGATTGGATGTCCCACGCTGTCGCAGATGGCTTGTAACTTTGTGTTCATGTCGCACTCAGTGCGGCCTCTTTCGGGACATTTCCTTCGCAAATACCCTGCCGGGCAGCAGATCAGGCGTCCACGCTCACTTTTTTCCCGCACAAACTGGACACGGTACGGTGGGCCTTCAGGTATGTGGCGTCGATCATCACGGTCTTCTGTTCGCCATGCTTGGCAGCCAGCCCGGCCATCATTCGAGCGGAGACTCCCTTATCGCTCCACCGCTTCCAACGATTGTAGAACGTCTTATGTGGGCCATAGGTCAAAAGGGCGTCGCGCCACCTCAACTCATTGCGATTAATGAAGATAATACCATTTAACACACGTCGATCATCAACGCACAGCTTGCCGTGGGACCTAGGAAAGAAAGGTTCAAAATGCGCCATCTGCGCATCCGGATGCCAGAAAAGATCAGACATGTTCACTGCTCGATTTTGCAATCGCGGTCCACACCGCTGGAAGAAAATCAATGGGTCCAGACCCTAGCGTGATTGCCCGAATTTTCTTCGGACACTAAGCTGAATACCTCGAGTGCTGTTTTGTGTTCTTTTAACTCTACAGTTGCCGTTGCGCGTCATCATATCCAAGGAGGGGACCGGGCAATCAGTCTGATTTCCCAGTCTTCGCAAATATTGTAGGGTCAGGTTTTCGCACATTATTTTGTTTCGAAACAGCGCTCGAACCGGATATTAGTGAAAATTTTCTGTGAGTTAATGGCGTGGAAGCCTTGTGAACGAAAGTGGCCGTCCTTAGAACAACTCAAGATCATTTCCTTTCGGCTCTGCGACCGGCTGCTCTGCCCTGAGCTCAATCGGGGAATCTTTTCTGATTTTTTGCATGACCCGCCCGGTGGCAGGCCAGAACATGACATGCCGTGCAGTTTCTCCACCGAGTGAATGACCTTCGCATTCGATGCCTTCAGCTCGGAGGAATTCAAGAGTGAATTCGCTGTTAGTCCTGCCGATGTCACTGAGGCCACTGACCATGCGGGCGCCGCCAAAGGCTTTAGCCTTGAGCCGGTGTCTCTGCCCTCCCAGCTTCAGGATATCGTTGATCAGCAACTCCATAGCATTGATGCCGGCCAGGTTGCATACGCTGTTTTCCACATTACTTACCGTGAGTAGCATGTGGTTCATACCGCCAACTCCAGCGTACGGATCCCACAAACAGCAGGACACGCAGGACCCCAAAATGGTCGAAATGACGGCGTCAGGGTCTGCGCTTGCGACCTTTTCTCCCTGGGTGATGTGAATACGTGTACCGTTCTGCATTACCTGATCGCCCCTGCAACGGCGCTGGCATTTGTTGATTTACGTTCAACCGCCTCCCGCATGGCATTCCCAATTCTGTCCAGCGGCAGTTCGCGGCCCACGGCTCCGAGCGCCTTCGCGGCCCGCGGCATTCCATAAACAACACAGGTGTCTTCGTCCTGGCCAAATGTTCGCGCACCGCCGTCTGACAACTGACGCAAGCCTTCTGCACCATCTTTTCCGAGACCGGTCAGAATGGCCGCGGTGACGTGTTTAGCTTCACTGGCGGCGGACTTGAAAAGCGTATCAACCGCCGGGCAATGCAAAGCAGGTGGATCGTTCGGTACGAAATGGCAAACCCAGGCGTCGTTTTTGCGCCGGATCTCTGTGTGCTGTCCGTTGCCCGGCGCCAGCACAATGTCACCCCGTTCAAGACGCATGCCTTCTTCGGCAAGGCAGACGTTCTGGGGAAGATGCCTGCCGAGGCGCTGTGAAAAACTCACAAGAAAATTGCCGGGCATGTGCTGGACGATGACAACCGGTGGTCCGCCCGGATCCAGCATCGGCAATACGCTTTCGATCGCGCTGACGCCACCCGTTGATGCTCCGATAAGAAAGATGGTTTTGCGTCTGCATCCTCTTAAGGGAACGGAGTTCGGTGTCTGCGGACGCACAGGGGGCGCGCCGGTCGGAGGAGACGGAACCCGAAGCCTTGAAGCCGTAGTGCAGGCAGCATGAAAGACACGTTCGCAGATGTCGTCTGTAACCTCACGGCCGTAAGATCCGTTGGGTTTGACCATACAGTCAACAGCTCCACGCGACAGCGCCTGAATGGCTGCGTCACTGCCTGCTGACGTCAGACTGGACATCATGACGACGGGCATCGGCCGCGCTTTCATCAGTCGTGTCAGAAATTCCAGACCGCTCATACCTGGCATCTCGATGTCCAGCGTCAGGACATCGGCTTTGTTGGCCCGAAGAAAATCACGTGCTGCAACCGCATCCTCTGCCTCTCCCACAATTTCAAGTCGCGGGTCCGCGGACAATGTGGCGCGCAACCACGCTCTGATTGTTCGGGAATCATCTACAATCAGAACTTTTTTGGGGGCACCCCTGTAGGCGTTCTCAGAATCAAATGTGTTCAGCGTCACGCGGTCACCCTGTTGCCGGATAAAGGAAGGGGGATCAGACGCGACCGCCCTTTGCTCCATTTATGACCAACAGGGGTAAATCGAGACTTAACAGAGGTGCTTAAACCAGCCGGACCGTCAGGCGTTGTCGCGCGCGGCCAGCATCTGCCTCGAGATGATAACACGCATGATTTCATTTGTACCTTCAAGGATCTGATGCACCCTAAGGTCACGCACGATCTTTTCGATGCCATAGTCCGCGAGGTAGCCGTATCCGCCGTGCAGCTGCAGTGCCTCATTGGCAACGTCAAACGATACGTCCGTCACAAACAGCTTGGCCATCGCACAACACTGCGTGGCGTCCGGCGTCCCGTTGTCCAGCTTCCATGCCGCCTGGCGCAAAAAGACGCGCGCTGCCTGCAGGCGAACCTCCATGTCCGCCAGGCGAAACTGCAGCGCCTGAAACTGATCAATGGACCTGCCGAAAGCTTTGCGTTCACCCATGTACGCCATCGCAGCATTCAGGGCGGATTGCGCCCCACCCAGTGCGGAAGCCGCAATATTCAGACGGCCGCCATCAAGGCCCTTCATCGCATAAGAGAACCCTCGGCCTTCTTCGCCCACCAGATTCCCCGCAGGCACCATACAATCATCGAACTGAACCTGGGCGGTCGGCTGCGACCGCCAGCCCATTTTGTCCTCAAAAGCGCCGAACGAAAGGCCCGGGCTTCCGGTCTCTACCAACATAGCTGAGATACCATGCGGGCCGTCATCTCCGGTTCGCACCATGCTGAGGTACACGTCGGAATAGCCGCCACCGGAAATAAATGCCTTTGTGCCATTGAGCCGGTAGCCTTCGTTCGTGCGCTCAGCGCGCGTTCTCAGGGCGGCAGCATCAGACCCGGAGCCGGGTTCCGTCAGGCAATAGGAAAACACCTTGTCCATGCGGCACAGCTGGGGCAGCCAGTGCGCCCGCACCTCGTCCGATCCGAACGTGTCGATCATGCCGCCACACATGTTGTGAATGGACAGAAAGGAACTGACCGACGGGCACGCCATCGCCAAAGCCTCAAAAACGAGAGTCGCGTCCAGCCGGCTCAGACCTGACCCCCCATATTCTTCGGAAACATAGATGCCAGCCAGCCCAAGAGACGCCACCTCTTGCCACAGCGCGCGGGGTATCGTCCCCTGTGCTTCCCAGTCCCGCGCGTAAGGTGCGATGTGTTCCTGCGCGAATCCGGCCGTCATCTCAAAGATGGCGGACTGCTCTTCTGTGAGTGCGAAATCCATGTGCTGCCTCCCCCGGTGCTGCGCTGCCTGCGCGTGTCAGAGAGATACCCGGCCCGGCATGGCGCTTCAAGCAGCGTCAGACAAACCGCATGTGCCTGTTAAAGGGCATTTCGCGCAGGCGCCGACCTGTCGCACTGAAAATGGCATTGGCCAGCGCAGGGGCTGCGGGCGGCACAGGCGGCTCTCCGATGCCGCGTATCTGATCGGCGTTCTGCAGGGCCCGCACAGTGATTTCCGGCGTCTGATAGAGGCGCATGCCTTCAGCATCATGGTAATTTGTCTGCTCCGGCATGCCGTCAGAATAGGTAATTTCTGAATTGATGGCATGCCCGAGCCCCCAGATAACACCGCCCTGAACCTGAGCCTCGAAGTTCACCGGGTCGATCACCGGTCCGGAATCCGCAGCGACCCAGACATGGTCGACGCGCAGTCCGTCCGGCGTTTCGGTGACGTCGATCACCTGGGCCACCGGAACACCAAAGGAAGTGACCAGTGCCACGCCCCTGCCCTGCCCCTGCGCGCGCGCAGCACCCCATCCGGACATCTCAGCCACAGCCTCCAGCACCGCCCGCGCCACCGGGTCATTCACCAGCCTCAGGCGTTCCGCCATCGGGTCAGCCCCTGCGGCGACGATCACCTCGTCGAGCAGGCATTCACCAAAAAACCGCCCGTGGACGCTCCGACCGCGCGCCATGAACTGACCGGTGCCAGACCGTCAACCGCGTATCCCTCGACCGTCAGTCCGGGGATCGCATAAGGCATATCCCACGCCCCGGCGACGATCTGCATGTCTGGCCCCAGCGCCGGAAGACCGGCTCGCCCGCCCTGAGACCGGGTTACAGATGGCGAGGCGATGCGAAGTGCCAGATGCGTCACCTGGCCATCGTTCCAGCCGCCGGCGCCACGCGCCAGGCCAATCTGGCGCGGGTAATCCTGCGCGAAATCCTCTTCGCGACGCAGGGTCAGCAGCACCGGCGTCCCTTTGATCTGCAATGCAATTTCGGTGGCCTGATCAATAACATCAAATTCAAGCCGATGCCCGAAACTGCCCCCGGCCATCTGGTTGTGGAACGTGACCTGCTCTGGCGCCAGCCCGGCAGCCGCGGCAACCCGTTCACGCACAAGGCCCGGCATCTGATGCGCCGCCCAGACTTCTGCATGATTGCCTGTCACAAGCACGGTCGCGTTCAACGGTTCCAGCGGCTGATGTGCGACATAGGGCGCCCGGTATTCAAACTCACCTGTGACCCCGTCGGCACTCGCGCCGTCCGGGTCGCGGTCATCCCGCCAGACCCGTTCGGGCTCATCGCTCTCAAGCGCAAACTCCAGCAATCTCCAGTGGTCCTCCTGCTCCGCCGGATACGGCGCTCCGCCCCAGTCGCACTCAATCTGCGCCAGGGCCTCGAACGCGTACCAGGTGTTTTCTGCCACAACGGCAACACCATCCCTGAGCGGCAGAATATGCCTGACCCCACGCCTGTTTTCCGCAGCCGTGGCATCGTACCCTGTGATACCTCCGCCCTTGCGCGGGTTGAGGCGCGCAGAAGCAAAAAGCACACCTTCAGGCCGCACATCGATGCCATATGCCTGCTGGCCGGTGGATTTCGCGGGGATATCAAGGCGCGGGACTTCTTTGCCCAGCAGCCGCCAGTCTGACGGCGCGCGAAATGCGGGCGCGCGAACCGGCTCAAGACCGGATGCCGTTGTGGCCAGTGCCGTGTAAGGGATCGTGCGTCCGTCCGGCAGGACCACAGCACCGTCGGCGGTCTGCAGGTCCCGCGCCGCAATGCCCGTTTCCTGCGCGGCCGCTGCCTTGAGCGTCTCCCGCGCCACCGCACCAGCTTCGCGCAGTTTGTCATAGCTGTCCGGTGCAGAGGATGATCCGCCTGTCACCTGAAGCCCAAGCAGTTTTGACACTGTACCCGCCGCGCCACGCGCAGCCTCAGCAATCAGACCGGTGTCCGTTGACATAAAAGGCACTGCATCGGCGGCAAGTGCACGGTTGTAATAGGCAGCATCAGAGTGCCCGAAAGACGTCGTAAACTGCCCGAAGCCGAGATCCATCTCTTCTGCGATCAGCATGGCCTGCATGGATTGTGCACCCTGACCCACATCTGCGTGAGGCGTGATCAGCGTGATGCCGTCTCCTGTGATCAGAACAAAAGGGTTAAAACTGGCTTCACCCTCAGCCAGCCCGGCTGTCAGCGGATTGTCGTGCGGCTGCCGCACCTTCCAGACACCAAAGGCGACCCCCCCGGCCAGCGCCAGGGAACTGATCAGCATGCCTCTGCGGGTGAAAAGTCTGCGCGCCAAGCCCTTATTTCCTTCTGTGACCGCACACCGCGCCGAGGATGCAGGATCCGCCGTCCCGCTGTAAGGTCAATAGCCCGTCATTTCCAGGTATCCTTTGCCCGGGTGACTGCCGCTGATGACGACCGGTCCTTCCCAGTAGGATACCGATGTGTCCATCCAGGCCTGAGAATTCAGCGCCCGCACGGTCACATCAACCCTCTTGTCCGGCAATCTCACGCGCCAGACAACCGGAACGTCGCGTCCGGCCACCCCGGCTGTCTCCAGGGGCTCCGACACAAAGGCTCCATCCGGGAACGGTGTCGGTGTGCCATCTGGTTCAATCCATGTCGCAGCCGTAAAATCGCCGGCTTCACTGTCATGCAGTGTGAACCCCATCAGCCGTTCACCGCTGTCAAAGACCATCGAAAACCAGTCCCAGCTGATCTGTGTTTCCCCCAGTGGCTGTGACGCCCACTCCCGGTCGAGCCAGGCCGTTCCGGTAACAGCAACATCACCTTCGGGCAGCTGAAGCGTGCCAGAGATTTCATAAAACGGCTGTGAGTAATAATAACTGGCCCGTCCGGACGACGATTTGACCGAATATCCCTCTTCCCCCTGCAGCACCAGCGGGCCTGTTGCCGACAACTGCATGTCGTAGCCAAATCCGTCTCCCTGCGCCCGCAGGTCCAGTTCTGCGATCCCGTCCCCCGTCGCGGTCATTTCCCATTCGTCGATCCAGGCCGTGAACGGATCCGCCACGGCGCCGGCCTGCCCGATACCGCCCCGCGCCAGCCTTTCGGCAACGAAATGCTGATCCGGCGTTGTCACAGCGGCATGCCCCATCCAGATCTGGGGGCTCGACCATCCTTCCCTTTCCAGCGGTTCTGTCGCCGAGCGGAACAACGTCCATTGCAGACCATATGATGTACCGTTTTCGGCCTGCAAGTTCGCGGTCAGATACCACCATTCAATCCGAAAATCCGGGTGCGGCCCGTGATCCTGAGGGAAAGTGACTGGCACATCCCTCGACGGGTGTGAAAACCCTTCGGCGGTGGCACCAAGCCCGGCGAAGCCCTGCGCCATAACCTGCGAGCACGCAGAAACAACTGAAACGACTGTGGTAACTACGGCCAGCCTGAAGTGGCGTCTCTCAGCGTTCATTGGTAAAGACCTTCAGCAACATCTGTGGTGGAATTCGGGCCAGTTTCAGGGCAGGCCACAGTGCAGCCAGAAAGGCCGCACAGAGCGTCAGCGCGCCGAGGCGCTGCATGTCCCCGGGGAACAGGAACATCGGTAACCGCCAGCCGAATGCCTCGACATTCACCACAGCCAGCAGCACCCAGGCCAGCAACAGTCCCAGAGGCACCGCCAGCACACCTGTCAGCGCCGCCAGGCTGACAGCGCGCACCAGTTCCAGCCCCGCCAGCCGCCGACGTGTCATCCCCAGCGCCCAGACCGGCGCAAGCTGCGGCAACCTCATCGCTGCCAGCGTCAGCAGGCTGATCAGAATGGCAAGGCCCGCAACAGATAACGTTAGTACATTCAGCGCTCCCGTGACCGAAAAGGTCCGGTCAAAAACAGAGATCGAAAAGGCTTTGAGATCTTTCTGGTTGATCAGCGCATCTGCCGGCAGCTCGAACCTCTCCTGCAGCATTGCCGTAAGCCCGTCCGGATCATTCGTCCGCAGCCCGAACTGTTGTGCCCGAACGCCCGGGTATCGTTCCTGAAAAGTGGCCTCGGCGATGATAATCTGCCCTGCAGGATTACCATAATCGCTGTAGATACCCAGAACAGCGTCACCACTGCTCAGTCTGTCGCCGGGCGACAACACCTGTCGGCGCGCAAGCTGTTCGTTGATCAGCGCACCGCGGCCAGCGGCCAGTTCATCCCAGACGCCCGCTCGCGCCTCCAGCAGCGGCCAGTTGTCCCGGTATGTCTGATGATCACGCAGCCCGAAGATTTCTGCAGGCAGCCCGCCTTCCCGCGTATCGACAGAAACCACAGGCAGAACTGCATCAGCATTTTCCATGAGAAACGGCATTATTTCAGTGACCTGCGCTTCAGCGTTCAGGCGGATATAGAGTTCTGAGGACAGCCGCTGATCCAGGTATCCGGTGAAAGTCAGCCGGAAGCTGGACACCATGGTCGACACACCGATGTTGGCCGCCATGGCGAGCAGTAGCGCCATCAGGGCCATGGACAGGCCCGGCAGTTGCTGACGGGTGTCAGCCCAGAACCACTGGGCCACAACGCCCCGGCTTGCCCGTTCGGCAACATGCAGCACAGCAGAAAGCAACACAGGCAGACAGAGGGCTGCCCCCAGCAGGATCCCCGCCAGAAGGCCAAACCCGGCCACCAGCCCCTGGGCAACCTGTCCGATGATCACACCACCCGCAACAAGGCACAGCGCCACCAGAAGCATCAGACGGCGTGTACCCGCTGCCTGCAGGCTCATGGCCCGGGGATGGTTGAAGGACAGCAAAGGCATCTGCACCAGCCTGATGAGTGCCGCAACCGCTGCGATACCTGTGCCGGCAAAGGCCATGCCCATCCCGGACAGCCACCATGCAGGCCGCAGGGTCAGCTGCCCGCCCACCTCGGCCCCATAAAGACCGCGCAGGGTTGCGGCGACATCCGGCAGGAGCGCCGCCGCAATGATATACCCCATAGCGACGCCTGCCGCCCCCGCAATCAGCGCAAAGAATCCAAGCTCTGCCGTCACCAGAAACATCAGACGGGACAACGGAAGCCCGAGCGCCCGAAGGGTTCTGAACATTGCCCTGCGTTGCTCAAAGGCCAGTCCGACGGCGCCGTAAACAATGAAAATGCCGACCGCAAAGGACAGCAGGCCAAAAGCTGTGAGATTGAGGTGAAAGCTGCGCGTCAGTCTGCTCAGGTCAGTAGCCGCGTCTGCAGTGGTGATGCGGTATGCCGGCGGCAGGTCCGGGATGCCGGCCGGCTGGTCCGGTGCCACCACAAGGTATTCGATGCGCCCGGCACCTTTCAGCAGCCGGTCCGCCAGTGCGATATCCGCGAGAAGACGGCCGGGCACCCGCCCCGCGTCCGCGCGTACCGTCGCGTCGACACCGCTCAGAGCCGGGGCATCATCCGGGTGCGCCAGCAGCGCGGGATCTTCGCCCAGAAATCCCTCGGGCACTGCGGCGAGGCCGGTGGCTGATCCTGATACGGCGCCGGGCCAGGTCAGGAGATCCACACCGGTGAGTACAAATTCCCCGGCTCCGATCTGCAGCCGCCCCTGCATTACCGGGCTCACCTGCCAGCCCTGCCGGCGCAGGGCCACATAGTCACTGGTACTGATGACCTGATCATCCACACGGGACAGCCTCGCCAGCCCACCCCCGTCCAGAATACCAGATGCGGCACTGTAGCTCGCTCTGGCTTCGGCATTGATGGCCTGCACACCCGACCACAGGGCAGTTGCGAGGGCCAGCCCCGCGATCAGCGTCAGTAGCTGCCAGGGATTACGCCTCCAGTAAGAGACAAGCGCGAACATCCCTGTCCTGATCATACAGAACCCGTTTCTGCTGCTTCAGTCTGCACCGTACGACCACGCGAAAGGGTCAGTTGACGTTCCATACGGCCCGCATGTCTGCCCGAATGCGTAACCATCAGCACCGCAGAACCCGCATCCTTTGCCGTCTCCAGTAACAGATCCAGAACCCGGTCAGCTGTCGCCTCGTCCAGGTTACCCGTCGGTTCATCCGCAAGTATCAGCGCGGGCCGGCAGGCCAGCGTCCGCGCAATCGCCACACGCTGCTGTTGCCCACCGGACAGCGCCTCCGGGTATTTGCTCAGATGCTCCTGCAGCCCCAGCCGCTCTGCCAGCTCACTGTTCCGTCCGGGATCATTTTTACCGGACAGGCGCGCGTGAAAGGCAATGTTGCCTTCAACCGTCAGGCTAGGGATCAGATTGAACTGCTGAAACACCAGTCCGATGGTTCCCCGCCGCAGTACCGCGCTGGCCGCATCGTCCAGACCTGCCACTTCATGGCCACTGACCTGGATACTGCCCCCGTCCGGTTTATCCAGACCCGCGATAAGATGCAGCACCGTGCTTTTTCCGCTACCGGATTCACCGGTCAGTGCGAGCGACCCGCCTGCGGCCATTGAAAAGCTGACATCCTCCAGCACCGGCACCCGGACGCCGCCGCTCTCATAGGATTTCGACAAACCGCTGACACGAAGCATGTTGCTCATCCGGCGGCATCCCGGGGCATTTCAAACTCCAGCCAAAGCGCAAGCAGTGTATCAATCACAGGCGTGGGTATATCTGCGTTGCGCCCGGGTTCCTGCACCGCCGTCCCCTGCGCTTTTTCAAGGCGCTTTCCGCACGACGTGAACACGCCAGCGGGATCAAAGCCCGGCGCCGACCAACAGATCTGCAATCCCGGTTTGTCCGCCGATTCCCATGTCCGTCCCTCATATCGGGTATGAACAGTCACCGCCTTCGCCCCGATCTCACGAAGGCAGATGTCGTATTCTTTTTCGCGGCAGGACGCCTTCAGGGATGCTGTCACGGCAATCTCTGCACAACGCAGATATGACATCCATTCTGATGATGACGCGCCAGGAGCTTTCGCGCCGGCCGGATCAGCAAGAAGCAACTCAGAGATTGGCTGCACGGTTCATCATCCTTGTCTTGTGTGTCGTCGGGCGATCCCGCCGCACCCGGTTCAGGGCCTGCCTGACAGATAGTGGCGACGGGGCCGAAGGCCAGCGCTTCCCAAACCGCCGCTCAGCCGATAGACCCGCTTCAGAACAGAAATTGCAAGCCCCGGAGAGCACATGACCCGTTACGCTTTCACCCCACCCGCCGTTCCCGCAGTGCCGATCGCCGGATCGGACGCGGTTTTCCCGGTTCGGCGCGTTTATTGTGTCGGGCGGAACTACGCGGCGCATGCCATTGAAATGGGTCACGACCCGGACCGGGAGGCCCCGTTCTTTTTCCAGAAAAACCCCGATAATCTGAACACAACGGGCGCGTTTCCCTATCCGCCCAGGACATCAGACGTGCATCACGAGGTGGAACTTGCTGTCATGCTCAAATCGGGCGGCCGGGACATCAGCACCGATCAGGCACAGGCACATGTCTTTGGGTACGCCCTGGCCCTCGATATGACGCGGCGTGATCTGCAAGGCGAAATGAAAAAAGCCGGCAGGCCATGGGAAATCGGCAAAGCTTTTGAGGCCTCGGCCCCTATAGGCCCGGTGCATCCCGTGGCAGAAACCGGTGTTCTGACCGAGGGCGCCGTAACCCTGCACGTCAACGGCGAGTTGCGCCAGGAAGGTGATCTCAATCAGCTGATCTGGAAAGTGCCTGAAATGATTGCTTTTCTGTCGGAGTATTTTGAGCTGGCACCGGGTGATGTCATCCTGTCGGGCACACCCTCCGGCGTAGGGCCCGTTCAGCGTGGCGATGAGATGGAAGTTGCGATTGCCGGTCTGGGCAGCATGACCGTGACGGTCACCTGATCCACAGCATCATCCGCCTGAAAGATGCATTCTGACAGCTGATGCCAGGGCTCCGGCACTGTCAAAGGCCGCCTCGACGCGCCCCTGCCCGCACCAGTCGCCGGCGGCACCGATACCCAGCCCCGGATCGAACAGATATGGCTGGCCAGCGGGCGTTTGAACCGCCGCATAGCGCCAGCGGTGCAGGCTTACATACTCTGCCATACCGGTATCAATCCCGGTCAGATCGTTGACTGCCGCAAGAAGGTCGCGCCGGACATCCTCCTGGTCCCGCTCCAGATTAGCTTCCGCCCAGGAGTTGCTGGTCTGGCAGAGAAAGGCAGGCCGCGCATCCCGCCCGGGCTTGCTGTGATTGGCAGCGACCCACGCCAGCGGATCTCCATCGCCCACAAAGGCGTCCCATCCCGGGTCAGGTGCTGCGTCAAAGCCCAGCATCAGGCTGTAGCACCCCAGCATCTTCGCCTGGTCCAGCGCGTTCCGTCCCGTCATCCCGCTGGGCAGCAGGGCAGCCGTCTGAAAGGCCGGGGCCGTCGACAGCACAATGTCGAAGGGTCCCGCCTCAGCTCCTGAGGCACATGCGAGCCGCCACCCCTGTCCCGCCGTCAGGATGTTTTGCACAGCGTCACCCAACCGTACCTTGAGACCTGACGCGGCAGCCTTCGCAAGACTGTTCATGGCAGGTACCCCGACGAAACGCGGCGCATTCCAACGCGGGTCCGAAGCGGCAGCACCGGCCAGGCGCGGGTTCCACTCTGCCACATGTCCTTGCGCAAAAAAGGGCTCCAGAAATGACTGAAAGGCGTCGCTCCGCGCCGTAAAATATTGCGCACCGTGATCAAACCGGTGCGTATCCGCCCGGCGTGTGGACATGCGCCCACCGATGCCGCGTGATTTTTCAAACACCGTGACCGTGGCGACATCTGACAGCAGGCGTGCCAGATGCACACCCGCCAGCCCTGCCCCGATCACTGCAATTTCAGGTCGCTCAGACATATCAGTGGCCCCTCCCGGACGTCTTCGGGCCACCTAATCCGCATGGACCAAACGACAAGTCAGAGGCGATACGTGCGCCTTGCAAGACCACAGGTCAGGTCTTCAATCATGTCAAAGGCCTCATCCTCGCGCAGCCGGTGATCGGCCACCATCCGCGCCAGCCAGGCGCAGTCGACCCGCCGGGCCACCTCGTGCCTCGCCGGTATTGACGGGAACGCACGCGTGTCGTCGTTGAAACCGGCTGTATTGTAGATGCCTGCCGTTTCCGTCGTCATTTCACGGAACCGCCGCATGCCTTCGGCGCTGTCGTGGAACCACCATGCAGGGCCCAGCACCAGCGACGGCCAGGCGCCGGCAAGGGGCGCCAGTTCCCTTGCATAGGTGGTTTCGTCCAGTGTGAACAAAACGATACGCAGACGCGTTTCATTCCCCAGCGCATTCAGCAGCGGGTGCAGGCTGCGCGTGAATTCCGTCTGCGTGGGGATATCGTACCCTTTATCCCGCCCGAACCTTCTGAATACCTGCTGATTGTGGTTGCGGAAGGATCCGGGATGGATCTGCATGACCATGCCGTCTTCGGCGCTCATGCGGGCCATTTCGGTCAGCATCTGCGCCCGGAACAGCACACGATCACGATCGTCAGCACGCCCGCAGCGGACCCGGTCAAAAAGTGCGGCCGCCGTGTCAGGATCAAGGTCCGCCGTTACCGCATCCGGGACGCCATGGTCCGTGGCCGTCGCTCCCTGCGCCCGAAAATAGGCCCGCCGGCTGTGATGCGCCGCCAGATAGCCGCGCCAGGTGCCCGTATCCTCACCAGTCATATCGCCGAGGTCATCGAGAGCTGCAGCGAAACCCTCATGATCCGGATCCGTGATCTGGTCCGGACGATAGGTTGGGATCACCCGGCCGGACCAGCCGCTGTCGGCAATGGCGCGGTGATGATCCAGCGGGTCGAGCGCATTATCCGTTGTCGCCAGCACTTCAATATCAAACCGCTCATAAAGGGCCCGGGGGCGGAACTCCGGCGTGGCAAGTGCTGCTGCAATGCGGTCATAGATGTCATCAGCCGTTTGCGGCGTGAGCGGTTCGGTGATGCCGAACAGCCGCTGAAAGGTGATATCCAGCCAGAGCCGTGTCGGCGTGCCGCGAAACAGATACCAGTGCTCCGCAAACCTGCGCCAGATGGTCTGTGGGTCCTCATCCTGACCTGCTCCATCTGTTCCGCGCACGCCAAACAGTTCCGGGCCCAGACCCTGGCTCGCAAACATCCGCGTCACATAATGATCAGGCGTCACGATCAGAGCAGCAGGATCGGGAAACGCACTGTCCCGTGCAAACCAGGCGGGATCGGTATGCCCATGCGGGCAGATCAACGGCAGACCGCTGGCCACTTCAAACAGGGCACGCGCCACCGCGTCCGCGCCTGTCCCTTCCAACAGCGTATCCTCGTGAAAAAGCGTGCTCATGGTATGACGGCCCTCCCGCGTCTTTCCGGCGGCTCTTATGCTGATGCGCGCCATCACATTGCCAGGACTGCAAATATCATCAACCCTTTGCCGCGCGACGTCACCAAATGGCCATCCCGGTGTCAAGGCCGCGACGGGTCATCGGTCCGCCACAGGGCTTGCCACTAGCACCGGAATATAGACTATGCCGCGTACCGCTTCTGGTACTGAAAGGACTGCACCATGCCCTCCCCGCCGACGTCTTTTGCCGATGGCAAATTGCTGGCCTTCCATGACGGTGCCATTGGACGGATCGTGTTCAACAAACCGGACCGTCTGAACGCGATGTCGCTTGATATGTGGGACGGATTGCGCGACGCGCTGGCGCTGTTCCAGACAGACGATGACATCAGGGCGGTTGTCCTGAGCGGCGCCGGCGACCGCGCTTTTGTGTCGGGTGCCGATATTACTGAGTTTGACGAAATGCGCGCCTCAGATACAGGCATCCGCAACTACAATGAACGCTACGAAGGTGCAGATGCAGCACTCTATGCGTTTCCAAAACCAACGATTGCTCAAATTCATGGTTTTTGTGTCGGCGGCGGTATGGCGATTGCGCTCAGCTGCGATATCCGGATCTGCGCTGAGGGCACCCGCATGGGCATACCGGCCGCAAAACTGGGCCTGGGATACGGCTACCAGGGGTCCGGCGCCTGCGGTCCGTGGTCGGGCCCGCCATAGCCTCTGAGATTCTGTTTTCTGCGCGGATGTTGGATGCCGCAGAAGCGTTGACGCATGGTCTGGTCAACCGTGTCGTCCCGGCGGCTGATCTGGAAACTGAAGTGAACGGGCTCGCCGCCACTGTTGCCGGCAACGCGCCCCTGACCATTGAGGCGGCAAAATCCGCTATACAGGCCGCTGGCAGTGACGCTGCTGACGCTGCCGCCGACCGGATGAATGCCCTGGCGACGGCCTGTTCCATGAGTGCCGATTACGCAGAAGGACGCCAGGCATTTGCGGAAAAACGGGCGCCCGTGTTCCGAAGACGCTGAACAGGCCCGCCCTCTGAAGCGTCCCGGCCAGGTATACTTGATCAGAATCAAGGTGCGGCCAGCCCGGTTCGCGCATTCTGACAGTGTTACCGAAGGCCTCACAGCGCCCTTTCGATGGGGCCATAACGGCGCACGGGAGCAGGGAGAAATAAACCATGGCGATTAAAACGATACAGGTCTGCCTTACAGGCAGCCGGCACGCAGACACACTGATGCGGATTGCTGTACCGCTGGCCGCGAGGCACAACGCTCTGCTGGTCGGGGTCCACACGATTGAGGCGCTGGTCGTCTACCCCGGGATTGCCATGCACATACCCGATCAGGCCTTTGGCGCATTTAATGAGAGCCAGGCCCGCGAAGCCGCAGAAATAGAAGAAATCTTTGAGCGGCACTGCAACACGGAAGATTTCCCCTGCGAATGGCGCCTGCTGCGGGCCGAAGCTGTCTCCGCTGCCGAACGGATCGTCGAAAGCGCCCGCGCGGCGGATCTGGTGATCATGGCGCAGGCGGACAAGGCGTCTGACCGATACGACCAGCGCAACGTTCAGGAACGCGTGATCCGGGAATCCGGCAGGCCGGCCCTGGTCGTCCCGCTCGGTTACGACGGGCCGCCCGTTGGGCAACGGATTCTGCTCGGCTGGACCAATTCGCGAGAAGCCGCGCGCGCCGCACATGACGTGGTCAGCGTGGCCGCGCCGGACGCTGACGTGAATGTGGTGCAGGTCGGCGGACCGCTGCTGGACGAAATGACGGAATTCGATGCGCTGGCAATAGCCGGAATGTATGCACGTCACGGGTTGCGCGCGACGGTCACACACTGCGAGGCGGATGGTTCCGATGTGGCCCCGCTCCTTGTCACAACTGCCCGCCGGACAGACGCCGACATGATTGCGACCGGCGCATTCGGACACTCGCGCTTTCACGACTTTGTTGTTGGTTCAGTGACCTGGTCGCTGCTTCATGATGCAGAACTGCCGGTCCTCTTCAGCTGCTGATCCGGCCACCGGCGCGCACCGGGGAACCGCGGCCTGAAAGTGCCAGCCGCGTTAACCACGCCGGCCTGAATTTACCATAAAAACCTGATTTATCGTGGTTAATCCGGCCGGATGCCACGCAGCCGCCGCCTGTGCGCCATTTTCTGATCACATTCTGAGACGACAAATACAATTGTAGTCAAATGAATTTCAAAGCCCCGATCACCCGCCGGACGCTGGTAACCAGGTAAGACAAATGACACGGATGACCGCACTCGAAGATCTCGTTCAGGAAGATGAACTCCCCACAGGCGCCACGCTTCTGAACGGTCAGTATGAGATAACGCAGCACCTGGGCCGGGGCGGTTTCGGCATCACCTACGTTGCGCGCAACAGCCTCGACCGTGCCTTTGTGATCAAGGAGTGTTTTCCGTCTGACATGTGCCGGCGCGTGGCGGGTATCGTAGAGCCAGTTGATGCCCGTTTTGACCGCGCGCTGAACGCGGTCCGGCGTCAGTTTGTGCTCGAAGCCCGGCGGATGGCAAAGCTTGAGCACCCCAACATCGTGGGCGTGCATCAGGTATTCGAGGAAAACAACAGCGCTTATATGGCACTGGACCTGGTGGCCGGTGATGACCTGATCGACCTGGCCGAAAACCGTCCGGAACTGATTACCCCCGCCTTCGTCAGCAGCGTGCTTGACCAGATGCTGCAGGCGCTGGTCTACACGCACAGTCACGGTGTGCTGCATCGCGACATCTCGCCGGACAATATTCTGGTTGATGACCATGGTCACGTCACTTTGATCGATTTTGGCGCGGCAAGCGAACCTGCAGGTGTTGGTCAGTCCGGGGTGTCCCGGATGATTGCTGTAAAGGACGGTTATTCACCGCACGAGTTTTACACACCCGGCGCCGAGCATGATTTTTCAAGTGATCTCTATGCCCTGGGTGCCACTCTTTATCACGTCATTACCGGTGAAATAGCGCCGGACTGCCAGAAACGCCTGCGCGCTGCCGCGACCGGTCATGCCGATCCACTGGTGCCACTGTTGGGGTCAGTCACAGGCTACGACGAACGGCTGCTCGCCTCCGTAGACCGGGCAATGCAGATTTCCCAGGTGGACCGCTTCCGTACCGCCCACGCGTGGCAGGATGCGCTTGAGGGCGGCTCTGCACCGGCCCCGCGGCAAAGGACCCGACCGGCGGCAGACCCTATGCTGGAAAGCCGGATCTCTGCACTGGTCAGTCAGATCAACACCGAAATCGAACCTCAGATCCGCGCGGATGCAGATGATGCGGCAGACGAAACCGCAACCGAAGAAGCACCCGAACCGCGCCGCGTTGTCGACATCTTTGGCAACCCGATTGACGATGTCGAAGCCTGGCTTCGTGAGCAGGAAGAGGAGCAGGCAGCACCCGCACCTGTCGCACCAACAGCAGCAGCGGCCCCCACAGAGGTTGCCGAAGCCCCTGTTCGGCAGAGCAGAAAATCACTTCTGGGCAAACTGGTGTCCCGCTGCGTCAGCAGAAAATCCACCTGAGCAGTAAAGTCTAACGAACGGAGAAACCGATGAAATTTATCCGCGACATCATAAATGAAAAACGCAGCAACGGACCGGTCAGCGCGTCCATGCCTGCTGAAGAGAACCAGCTGGATTTTGCCGCTGATCAGGAAGACACATCCGCGGCCCTCGATCTCGGTCAATACCGTGAAACGCCGGCGGACCCGGTCACTGATAACGCTGATGCTGCGGGCTTCAGCGGTATCGACTATGACCCGGACGAATTTGACCCCGATGGCTTTGACGGGTCGGACTGGGAAGATGAGGACGCCGCAGCCTACGATGAGCAATCTGATGAAATGACGCTTGAGGCTGCCCGTCGCGCCATTGAAGATGCCTCTGATGAGGATGCGGCAGCTGCGGCAGGTGATCCGCTCGACCGTCTGTTCTCCGAACAGCATGTTGCCGGTGCCGAAGAGGAGTCCCACGAAGACTTCTCCGATGAGGATCAGAGCTGGGACGCCTATGAGGACGAAGAGGATGACAGCCTGGTTCCTGCACCGGCATCACTGGCTGAAATGCGCCGTGCAATGGCCGGAGAGCGTCAGGCCGTACGCGCAGTTCCGCCAGCGCCTGCCCCGATGCAGGATGCGGCTCACGAACAGAGTGATACCGGCATGGCCGACAGCGCTGATCTGCTCGAAATGCCGGCCCCGATGCCGGGCCGCGCAGCTCAGGGATCGGGTCGCGTGAAAACACGGCTGCTGGGTTTTGCCACGGACAGCGACGCAGCACTCGACCCTATCGAGAAAGCTGCACGTGCCGGTCAGGCCCGCTTCCCGGTCGCCTGGATGGTCGTGGTTGCAGGCCCCGGTCGTGGCGCGTCCTTTACGCTGCAGGATGGCGTGTCGCGCATCGGCCGCGCTGAAGACCAGACCGTTGCCCTGAACTTCGGTGACAACGCCATTTCGCGCGAGAACCATGTCTCCGTCGCCTATGACAGTGAGCAGAACAGCTTCTTCATCGGGCACAGCGGCAAAGCCAATCTGGTGCGTATCAATGACAGACCCCTTCTGAGCACTGAAACCATCTCTGACGGCGATCTTGTCCGGATCGGTGAAACCACCCTGCGCCTGGTTACTCTGTGCGGTGATGATTTCACATGGAACGACGAAGACGAAAAAGACGCAAAATATGGCTGACACAAAGCGTTTTCGCTGCGATGCGGCCCCGGCAATCCACCAGGGCCGCCGCGCCTGTCAGGAAGATACCCTGGCAGTTGACTTCACCGCAGGCGGGGGCATCGGCTTTGCCGTTCTCGCCGACGGGATGGGTGGCCATGCCGCTGGCGATATCGCCAGCAAGGTCGTGGTCACTGAGGTGTTCAGTGAGCTGAAAATGCAGGCCGGCAATCCAGCGGCAACCGGTGAAGGCATCGGTGATCTGTTGCGGCGGGCCACCGAAGGGGCCAATGACTGTCTGGCAACCTACGTCCGTCAGTTCCCGGAAACGGCAGGCATGGGTGCCACCCTCGTGGCGCCGGTTGTTGCCGGCAATCACCTGTACTGGATTTCGGTGGGTGACAGCCCCCTGTACCTGTTCCGCGGCCAGCATCTTTTCCGTCTGAACGAAGAACATTCGCTGGGCCAGCAGCTGCAGGACCGTGTGAACGAAGGGTCGCTGTCGCAGGATCTTGCAGATCTGCACCCCGACCGGAACTGTCTGACATCCGTGCTGATGGGCCGGGAAGTGCAGCAGATAGACTGCCGCGAGGTGCCCGTTGAACTGCGCCACGACGACATCATCGTTGCCGCCAGCGACGGTCTTCAATACCTCACAGACGATCAGATTGCGCGGGTGATCTACCAAAACCGTTTCCGTCCGGCCGCCGAGATTTCCGAACGGCTGATGCATGCCGTACTGGCCCTGAAGGACCCGGAACAGGACAACATTGCGCTGTGCACCATCCGCATTTCCGATCCTGACGCCGAACAGCAGACGAAAACGGCGACGCAGGCGACGCGGCGTATCTTCCTCGACCTTCACGGTGGGGAGAAACGAGCTGTCAGCCGTGCCAGCGGACAGTCATTCCTCTGACGATCCAAGGCATGACAGATCACATCCCAGCGGCCCTGCGCGCCGTCACTGAAAACACCGCCCTGCCCCGAAACCTGCGCGCCGCTGCTGCTAGCCTGATCGACTGTCTGGACCGGCCGGTCCGCATAACTTTGGTCGGGCGCAGGCATACCGGTAAGACATGCCTCGCCAACATGCTGGCGGGCCACCATGTTCTGCCGGCGACGGACGGGCTGACGATGACAGAAGCTGTCTGGTCGGCGCAGGAAAAAACACTTTGTGAATACAGCACCGGGCAGATCGTTACTCTCGACAAAGAAGGCACTGAATTTACGCTGCCCGAACAGGCCATGCGCCTGCGCCTGGAACTCACCGACGCCTGCCTGAAAGACCGCAGTCTGACTGAGGTCACTCTGCCTGATGATACGGGAATGGCCCGCGACCTGCTGGACATGGTAGCGGACCAGACGGACATATTGCTCTGGTGCGCAGCTGATGCGGAGGATCAGTCCGCTCTCTGGAACTGTGTGCCGGATCAGCTCAGCGGCCGAAGTCTGTTTGTCATAACCATGGCGGACAGGCTGCACGCGGCGGGTACACTGTCAGGGACACTTTCGCGGGCACAGAATATGGCGGGGTCCGGCTTTACGGGCGTTTACCCCCTCGTCGCGCATCGTGCCGAAGCCGCTGCTGCGGATACGGGCGATAAAGAAATACTCAGGAAATCGGGCGGCCACGCCATCCTCACCAGAGTGACGAAGATCATCCAGCAGGCCCGTCAGTCCGATCTTCTTCGGGCACAGGCCATACTGGATCAGTGCGCACTGGCCACAGAAACGAAAACCTGCAGGGAAATGGCACGCGCCACCTCCGGTCTGGACAAATGGATCGACAAGTTGACAACAGCCAGACCTGACCAGACTGTGTCCGAAATACTGTCACTGTGTCAGAAAGCCATGTCAGGGCTGGTTGTTGCGCTGCCGAACGAGGCCACGACCTTTCGGGCCGAAGTCAGCGATGCCATTGAACATGTGGAGAAATTCGCGCGCCAGAACAGCGATTCTGCTGCCCGGAACGCAGTTGCATTGCTGGTTCAACTCAACCGGGAACTATCTGGCCAGAAATCCGCATAAAACCTGACTTCCGGAAACAATGCCGGATCTGCGCCACATTTCAAACACATGAACGCCCGGAGCTGTCCCTACAATTTGGTTCAGATACGGGAAAAATTTGACTCAACATCCGCATCAGATATCAGAATTTTTACGGGCACCGCAGTATGACCGACACGCAGCAGAATGATGATCAGCCGACCGGCTCCGGCAATGCATATGATGGGTTTCTGCCTGAAGCGCCGGACGCGATGGCCGAATTTGCCACCCGTCGCGAATGCCTGAGCGAGGCGGTACAGGAGCTCTCAGCCCTGGCCGGCACGTCGGCAAAAAAACCTATCGCGAAGCTTGAGAAGGACCTGGAGAGCTTTGAACCTGCGGTCACGTTTCTGGGTCAGGTGAAATCCGGAAAGACGACGCTGGTGAATGCCATGGCCGGATGGCCGGACCTGTTGCCCGCAGACGTGAACCCCTGGACATCCGTTGTGACCTCCGTGCACCTGCGCCCCGGACCCGAACGTGTTCCGGGCAACGCCAGGTTCCAGCTGATGAAGGAGGCTGAATGGGACCGCCTGATCCAGAAAGGCGGGCGTCTGGGTGAGCTTGCGGAACGTGCCGGCGCCGAAGATGAGCAGGAAAAAATCCGTGCCCAGGTGACCGCACTGCGCGAGAAATCGAAAAAGCGTCTGGGCCGCCGTTTCGAGCTGCTGCTGGGTCAGAAACATGATTACGACAGTTTCGATTCCGAATTGCTGGAACGGTACATCTGCCTTGGTGATGACGTGGACACGCCCGATCCTCAGGATACACAGGGGCGTTTTGCTGACATAACAAGTGCCGCTGATCTGTGGCTCGAAACACCGGTTGCCGCGCTGCCCTTTTGCCTGCGCGATACGCCCGGCGTGAACGACACGTTCATGATGCGTGAACAGGTCACGATCAACGCGGTCCGGTCCAGCAGGTTCTGTGTGGTGGTTCTGTCCGCTCATCAGGCGCTCAGTTCGGTCGATATGGGGCTCATTCGTCTGATTTCGGCAATGCCATCGCGCGACGTGCTGATTTTTGTGAACCGCTGCGACGAGCTGACTTCACCGGAAACCGAGATCCCCCAGATCGAGGAAAGCATCCGCAAGGTTCTGTCACGCAACAGCGGCCCCGAGGATGCGGCGATCCTGTTCGGAAGTGCGCTCTGGGCGCATCTTGCGCTGACAGGTGACATTACAGGCGACGACAAAGAACACATCCTCGCACAGCGAGGCACAGTACCGCCCGGCGAGGCACTTGCGGAAAGCGCATGGCAGGCTTCCGGTCTGCCGGCACTTCAGGCCGCAATCGCCGCGCAGATCGTGGGCACCACGGGCAACGCGCTGCTGCGCCGGGTTTCTTCTGATGCAGCGGCAGTAGCCAGCGGCCAGCAGGCTGCCAACAAGATCCGCATTGCGGGCGACACGCAGACCGAAAACATGACCATGCAGGAAATCCGGCGTGAATTCGACGCTCTGTGCGACCGTCATACGGACGCGCTGGCGGCGACGCTCACCACGCTGACTGACGGTTTCCGGGAGCGCGCAGACCGCGCGCATGCCGGCTTTCTGCATAATGCATCCGTGGCCCTGATCCGGCATCTCGAAAACTATGGACCGGAGCAGCCGTGGCGCTTCAGCCCGGATGGTCTGCGCAGCGAGACTGCGCTCGGCCGCATCCGTATTCGAGACACGAGCCAGAGGGGCGGCACACAAGCACTACACCGACGCTGTAACCGAGATCGCCGAGTTTTACTTCCGTGCCTTTGGCAAAGCCGTCGAGGGTGTGCGCCTTTCCGTACCTGACATACCCGACCTGCCGGCGCCTGTTGGCATTGCAGGCACCATTGCCATGGAATTCAAGGAGGGCTGGCTGACCAGCTGGTGGCGCCGCACACGCGGATACAAGGCCTTCGCCCGTCGTTTCGGAGACCTGATCTCGGCGGAAACAACAGATTTCATGGAAGGCCTGAAAACCGGACATGCTATTGACGTGACCGCGCGCCTGCAGTCCGTGCTCAAGGACCTTATGGAGCAGAACCGCGACATCCTCTACGAAATCGGAGACAGCCGCGGAGACAAGGAAGGTCTGGAAACACTTTGCCTCGGGGCGGACGAAGCCCGGAAGACGAAAGAACTGGATGCTCTGCTGGACACTTTTGAGGTGCTGGCAACTGATCCACAGGACGTAAGGCACGCCGCGCAATGACAGATGACCCGAACAACGCCCTGATGCCCGCCCCTGCCGGGCGCAAACCCCGGGTCGCACTGATGGGTGAATTCAGTGCGGGCAAAAGCACCCTGTGCAACATCCTGCTGGGACGGGCCCCCTTGCCGATGCGGGTGACCGCAACGCGCCTGCCGCCGGTCCTGATGACATACGGCACACCGGGTGCTGCTGTCATCGACATGGACGGGAAGCGTACCGAAGTGCCGCTCAATGCGCTGGACGACGTCTCTTTTGACGATACGCGCTACATCCACGTGACAATGGAAGCGGACACGCTGGCGCTTTGTGACCTGATCGACATGCCGGGGATTTCGGATCCGAACATGCCCCGCAATATGTGGGAAACAGTGGTCGGGGAAGCCGATCATGTGGTCTGGTGCACGCATGCCACGCAAGCCTGGAGACAGTCGGAGGCGGCGATCTGGGATGCTGTACGCAGCCGCACCCGGTATGAAAATCTGCTGCTGGTCACGCAGTTTGACAAGCTTCGCGCGCAAAAGGACCGGGAACGGGTACTCGCACGGATCCGCCGGGAAACTGACGGGCTGTTTGCACAGGTTTTTCCTGTGAGCCTGCTTGAGGCGCTGCATGCGGAGGAAGACGTGGATGTATGGGCGACCAGTGGTGTCGCCGCCTTCTGCGAGCATCTCATTGAGATCCTGATGCGATCAGCACCTGACATGCCCGCACTGGAAGACGGCCTGACGGAAACGGACGCCGTTTTTGCGGCCATTGAACGGGATGAAGCGATGGGCGATCCCATTGAGCCGGCAGAGCCTGAAGCCCCCGCACAGGAAGGCGTGATCCGTCCGCGCCGCGTCCGTCTGAACGCACAGAGCGCAAACCGGCGCCGTGCGGAACGGCAACAATGGTCAGGTGCGGCAGAATAGGATGAGCGCTGGCGTCCCGAAGAAAGCTCCCCGTAATGTGCTGCAGTCGTTGCACGACAGCATTCCGGACGCGCTGACCGTCCTTTTTGCAGACCTGCGCACACGCCAGCCTCTGATGAGTTCAGAAGCGTCACAGGCCGGGCAGACTGCGCTGAATGCTCTGACGGACACGATGGCGGATGGGTTCGCGCTGGCGGATGGTGCTGGGGTCAGTGCGACAGAGATGTTGCTGTTTGATGCACAGCACGTGGTGGCCGTTGTGCGCCATGGGGACAGTCTGACCGACGCTACTTGCACCGAGATGCCTGTCGCAGGCACCTGGAACATCCCCGGTGTTCTGACCGGGCTGCGGAAGGCATCCCACGCCCTTGACGAGGCGGTCTGATGAACGCGCTTTTCCCCACACCCATGCCTGAAACGGCTTCAGACGAACTGCGCGGCATGATTGTCGCCGCAGCCGGACGCCGGCAGGCAACCGAGGTTATGCCACGTGATCTGCTTTCGCGCGCACACCAGCTGTCGTGGCTGGTGGATACAACCGTGCTGCCGCGCAATTACACGGTGTCCGGCGGAGGCAAACCGGGCCTGCAGATTACGGTCGCTGACCGCATGATGGTATGGATCGGGGACGCTCCCGCGGCTCAGCAGATGCATGAGCTGATCGCGCTCCTGTCCTGTGACGGTGACATTGAAATTACCTGCACTGGTCGACCGGACGCATTTGAAGCGTCAGACGAGGGGGTATCAGCGGCAGAGATTGCAAAGGCACCAAAAAATATCGTCCCGGCGGATCAGCTACTGTTTGCTACCCTTCGGCCGCTGGCAGCCTACCAGATCACATGGGAGAATGACCGGCAGCCTCAGGCAGAAACCACCGACCCGGTGCTGGAAAGGTTCACGGAAGCCTTCCGCCAGCAAAGCCCTGATTCGGCCCCGCGGGGCATGCTGCTGAAATGCGACAATGACGCGGCCATAGTTCTCTACGGCAGCTACACGGAAGGCTTTGCCGTGACAGCGCCCTTTATTCCCGCCGCCGAAGCTCTGCGCCTCTGGCAGCAGATCTGATTATCCTGCGTCTGCCTCAGACGACGAACTGATCCGGAAAAAGATCGTATAGAGCGTCGGCACCACGATCAGTGTCAGAATCGTTGCGAAGCTGAGACCGCAGATAATCACAACCGCCAGCGACTTGAAAAACGGATCCCACAGCAACGGGATCACCCCCAGCACAGTCGTCAGAACACCCAGTGACACCGGTCTGACCCGGCTGACGGCCGCATCGACCACCGCCTGCATGCGCTCCTTGCCCTGCCCGATCTGACTGTCTGTCTCGTCGATCAGAACAATCGCGTTCTTGATCAGCATACCAGCAAGCGACAAAACACCGAGGATCGCCATGAACTCCATGGCAGTGCCTGACAGCGCCAGCCCCCAGATCACACCGATCAGCGCGAGCGGCACAGTCAGCCAGATGATAAGCGGCTGCCGGATCGCGTTAAACAGCAGCAGCACCACAATGATCATCGCACCGAACCCTAGCGGCATCGTTGATGCGAGGCCTTCGTTCGCTTCGGCACTGCTGCCGTACTCACCCTCCCAGGTCATGGTATACCCGGGTGGCAGCTCAATGGCCTCGATCGGGCCACGGACCTGCGCGAACAGATCACCAGACAGGACACCCTCGGGGTTGTCAGACTGTGCGGTGATCCCCAGCTGGCGGTCAAACCGCTGCAGGTTGCCAGCCTCATAGACCAGCCGGAATTCGTCCACCACCTGCGCCACAGGCACATAGGTGCCGGCAACCTGGCTGAAAATCTGCACATCCTGCAGGCGCGCGGCATCATCCCGCTCCGCTTCAAACGGGCGCATGATGATCGGACGCAGTTCTTCCGCCTCGCGATAGGTCCCGATGCGCGTGCCGTTCATATGCCCGTAGATCGCGGAGACAATCTCGCCCTGCGTCAGACCGAGACGTCGCGCGTTCTCGGTATTGATCACCGGGCGGATCACAGGGCGCAGCTCTCCCCAGTCGTCCTTGATGGCTATGGCGCCGTAATCCGCCATGACCTGTTTGGCCTGGGCAGCCAGATCACGCAGCACGCTCGGATCATTGCCATAGAACCGTGCTTCAATCTTGGCACCGCCGCCGGGGCCAAGCTGGAATTTCCAGACTTTGGCGTTTGCAGCCGGGTAGTTTTCGTCGATCCAGGGCTGAACTTCGCTGACCAGACCGGCGATCTGGGCGAATTCCTCAACGTCCACGAGGATCTGCGCATATGCCGAGCTGGCATCTGCAGCCTCATAGGTGAGCATAAAGCGTGTGTGACCCTGACCTATCGCTGTGTTCGTTCCGGTCACGCCCGGAAGCTCCCGGATGTGAGCAGCGATCTCCTGAACGTTGGCCTCCGTCACAGAGATGTCGGCACCTTCTGGCAGGAAATAATCCACCACGAACTGTTCGCGGGTGGAGGCCGGGAAGAAGCCCGGAGGCACCTGCGAGAACATCGCAATTGCAGACGCGAAAAGTCCGACAATAATCGCGATGGTCACCCAGCGGATGCGGATCGCCTTTTGCAGAAAGACGCGGTAGCCGCGCAGGATTATGTTCTCCCCCTTCTCCTCTGCCTTGCCCGGTTTCAGGAGCAGCGTGCAGTAATAGGGTGTCAGCCAGATCGCGATCAGCCAGGAAAAGAGCAGCGCGATGCTGACCGTCCAGAACAGGCTGCCAGCGTATTCACCGGTGTTGTCCGGCGAAAACCCAATAGGAGAGAATGCAAGGAAACCAACGATTGTACCGCCCAGCAGCGGCCATTTCGTCTGATTTACAACACCGATGGACGCATCTTCAGGGCTTTCCCCGGCCTGCACACGCACCAGTGTGCCTTCGACCACAACAATCGCATTATCCACCAGCATGCCAAGCGCAATGATCAGCGCACCCAGCGAAATACGCTGCATGTCCAGCCCGTAGAGATACATCCCCAGCAAAGTGCCCGCCACGGTGATGAGCAGGATACCCCCCATCAGAATACCCGAGCGAAGCCCCATAAAGATGAGCAGTGTCCCCACCACAATGGCCAGCGCGAGCACTACGTTCATGACGAAGTCATTCACCGATACGCGCACAGAGCTCGACTGATCCGAGATGGTTTCCACATCAATGCCGATGGGACGTTCAGAGATCAGTTCCGCCATACGCTCCTTGACCAGATCCCCCATGTTCACGACGTTGCCGCCGATGTTGTTGGAAATCCCCAGACCGATAGCAGCCCTTCCGTTCCGATAGAGCAGACTCGTCGCCGGCTCCACATACCCACGCGACACTTCCGCGATATCCGACAACCGGAAGGTCGCTCCGTTCTGCGGGTTTGCGATTACAAGATTCTCAATCGCCTCGATGGAATCGACCGCAGCAGGGGCGCGCACCGTCAGCCGGGCCGGTCCCGCCTGAACCGAACCGCCGGGTGCGACGAGGTTCTGCCCTTCAAGCAGGCTGGCGATCTGTGAAGGCGCCAGGCCCAGTTCAATGAGCCGCGCGGGCGCGTATTCGACGTAGATGACCTCTTCCTGAACCCCGCTGAGCACGACCTTGGACACACCATCAACAGTCACCAGTTCGCGCTGCAGGTCCTTGCCGTATTCATAGAGTTCACTGAGCGTATAATCGTCACCCACGATTGCAAAATAGAGCGCGTATACGTCGCCAAAGTCGTCATAGACGATGCTTCCCTGCGCATTGGGTGGCAGGTCCCCCTGAATGTCGCTGATCTTGGCCCGCATCTGGGTGAACTTCTGCGCCAGCTGATCACGCGTCTTGGTCGATGCGATTGTAAACTCGATCTTGACGGTACTGCGCCCGGGCGAGGAAACAGAGGTGACCTCATCCACACCAGAGAGCTGCTGCAGCGCGTTCTCAACCACCTCGGTGACTTCACCCGCCACTTCTTCGGCACTGGCGCCGGGGTATGGCGTGATGATCTGCGCCTGCCGGATAATGAATTCCGGGTCCTCGAAACGCGGCAGAGCGGTATAGGCGAAATATCCACCCAGCAGGATGAGCAGTGTGGCAAGCGCTGAAATCAGGCGCTTTTCAATTGCGAAACGGGCGAGATCCATCTGCTTATTCCCCGATCCGGGATACCGGCCGGATCACCGCCCCCTCCCGCAGGTAGGACACACCTGCGGTGACGATTGTCTCGCCGGCCTCCAGACCGTCGATCACATCCACGCTGTCTGCGATCACATCACCCAGGGTCACAGGGCGGGCACTGACAGACTGATCCCCGCTGTCGACGATCCAGACGAAAGTGCTCGCATCCGTGTCTGTCCCGACCGCGGAGAAGGGAATCTGGATCGACGCCGCGACATCCTCGTCGGTGGAAACGATCACGGTGCCGACCATACCGGGGAAAACCTGCGCCCCCTCAGGCACGGTGATGCCCACACGTGCGCGATATGTCTGGGTACCCTGATCGGCCTGGGTGGAGAATTCCACCAGTTCGGACGGGATTTTCTGCCCCGGACGCGCCTCCAGCAGAACCTCGGACTGCACATTCTCCCGCGCGCTCCAGATCAGCACATCAGGGCCCGGCACATCAAAGGCCAGATCGACTGTGTCCAGCGCCTGCAGCAGGACAACACTCTGTCCTGCGGAAACGTTTGTGAAATTGTCGATGTCACGACGCGCGACGATGCCATCAAACGGCGCTCGCAGCGTGGCATCATCCAGATTGTCGCGCGCGTTGCGCAACTGACTGTCGAGACCGCGGATAACGGCTTCTGCCGCGGCAATGTCCTCTTCCCGGCCGCCCGCGCGGCCGATGGCCAGCTGTTCCAGCGACGCCTGCAGGGCCGCGCGCGCGACCTGGGCCGCCGCATCATCCTGTTCCAGCCGGGCCTCGGATACGACGCCGCTTTCGGCAAGCTGACGCGTCCTCTCCAGCTGGTCCTGCGCCTGATCGACCTGCGCCTGCGCCGCGGACACGTCGGCTTCCAGGGCTGCAATCTCTTCGGATCTGGCACCACTACGCAGGATCTGAAGCTGTGCAACCGCCTGATCCCGCTGGCTTTCCAGCTGCGCGACGGTTTCTTCAAAGGCGCGCTGGTCAAGTTTTGCGATCACATCGCCACGCTCAACATTAGTCGCACCCCTGACGGGCAGTTCGATGACCTCACCGGATACCTTGAAAGACAGAACCGCTTCCTGAGAAGGCTTCACAATCGCCGGATACCGGCGTTCGATCACGCGTGCGCTTTCCTCGACCGTGATGACCTTAGCAGGCCTTGGCGGTTGCCCTGGGGCTTCCTGCGCGAACGCCGTCGCCGTCCAGAGTACAGTCAGCATAGGAATCAGCGCGAATTTCATAAGAGCCCCCTGTCGTTACACAAGGAATAGCCCGTGGTCCGTTGTTTTGACAGCAAAACCTGCGGTTGCTGTCACACCGGCGTGGTCACCCGCCCACCATGTAAGGCATCAGGACAACTTCGCTGTCCTCATCCACCTTTGTGAACCATGCATCTCGGTAAATCACACCGTCCAGCGCAAAGGAAACGCCCCGCCTGATCTGTGGTTTCAGGCCGGGGTGTTTCTCTTCAAGCTGGTCGAGGATCTGGCGGAAATTCCGCGCATCCACTTCAACGTATTCCTGGCCGTCAGCCAGGCTGCGCAGTGAGCCCCAGAGCTTCACGCGCACCATGGCTCAGCCTCTGTCCCCCAGCGCCTTGAGCAGGCGCGGCGGCGACATCGGCAGGTCCGTCAGACGCACACCTGTTGCGCGGGAAACGGCATTTCCCAGGGCCGCCAGCGGCGGCACAATCGGCGTCTCCCCCACACCGCGGACACCGTACGGGTGCCCCGGGTTCGGGATTTCAAGGATGACCGTTTCGATGGGCGGCAGATCGGAAGCCACAGGAATGCGATAATCCAGGAACCCCGGGTTCTGCAGACGCCCATCATCACCATAGATGTACTCTTCGTTGAGCGCCCATCCGATGCCCTGAACTGCACCGCCCTGCATCTGGCCTTCGACGTAGTCAGGGTGCACGGCTTTGCCGGCGTCCTGGAAAATCGTGTAGCGCAGTACTTTGGTGGTGCCTGTTTCAGGGTCCACCTCTGTGTCCACCAGATGCACGCCAAAGCTGACTCCGGCACCATCCGCGTTGATCTCATGGTGGCCCGCAATAGGTCCGCCGGTGTTGTCCGCCACGGCTGCGATCTCGGCAATACTCATCGGCTCGAAATCACCCGCGTTCGGGCCTGAGGGACGCGCATATCCATCTTCCCAGACGACCGCTTCCTCATCGATGTCCCAGATTTTCGCCACCCGGGCACACATCTCGCGTATCGCGGCACGTGCTGCTTCGATGGTCGCGAGGCCAACCGCAAAAGTGACGCGGCTGCCATCGGTGACGTCATTGAAACCCAGCGAATTGGTGTCAGTGATCACCGTACGCACTTTTTCGTACGGGATGCCCAGTTCCTCGGCCGCCATCATCGAGATAGACGCGCGAGAGCCACCGATGTCGGGGTTGCCCTCGACCACACCGACGGTGCCGTCCGGGTTGATATTCAGAGATACACAAGTGTTGCCCCCGAAATTGAACCAGAACCCGCAGGACAGCCCCCTGCCCTGGTTTTCACCCAGCGGAGCAGTGTAATGCGGGTGCGCTTTGGCCGCTTCCAGCGTGGCCACCAGGCCGATCTCGTTGAAGGTGGGGCCATAGGACGACAGCGTCCCCTTGCGTGCGGCATTCAGCAGGCGCGTGTCCAGCGGATCAAGACCCAGCTCCTGGCAGAGCTCGTCCACGACACTCTCCACCGCGTAAATGGCCATCGGCGCGCCGGGCGCCCGGTATGCCACCTCTTTCGGGCGGTTGGTCATGACGTTCCAGCCAAGGGTCTGAACGGCTTCAAGGTCGTAAGCGGCAAAAGCTGACTGCGCCCCGAATTCGACGGTGCCGCAGGGGTACGCTCCGCCCTGATAGCGCAGCTTTGCCTGTGCCGCCGTGATCCGGCCATCCTTTGTCATGCCGATTTTGACGTCAGAAGACGAGGAAACCGTCGGCCCCGTCGCTCGGAACACTTCCTCGCGGGTCATGACGATTTTCACCGGACGCCCCGCCTTGCGCGACAGCGCCAGCGCCACCGGTTCGATGAAAACCGTTGTCTTACCACCGAATCCGCCGCCGATTTCGGAGGCCGTGACGCGCAGCTGGCTGGCATCCATGCCCATCAGGGCCGAACAGATGCTGCGCACGTTGTACTGGCCCTGCGTACAGCACCACAGATCACCCCGTCCGTCCGGCCCCATCGAGGCCAGACAGGCATGCGGTTCTATGTATCCCTGGTGCGTCGCTGCCGTGGTGAAACTGCGCTCGATCACCACATCAGCTTTCGCGAAACCGGCCTCAAGATCCCCGTGCCCGAACTCGAAATGGCTGGTCACGTTTTCCGAAAATCCAGCGCCCACGGTTTCATCCGCCCGTCCGCTGTGAACGACCGGCGCGTCCGGTTTCATCGCAGCATCCACGTCGGTGACATGAGGCAGCACTTCGTATTCCACGCGAATGAGGCGGATCGCTTCACGTGCCGTGGGCTTGTCTACCGCCGCAACAGCCGCGACTGCGTGTCCGTCGTAGAGCGCTTTGTCACCCGCCAGACAATTGTCGGATATATCGGCCAGCCCCTCGTCATCCGGGTGCACGAGATCGGCTCCGGTGACCACCGCTTTCACACCTTTCAGCGCCTCAGCGGCACTGGTGTCAATGGAGACAATCCGGGCATGGGCGTGCGGGCTGCGCAGGATGCGTCCGAACAGCATGCCCGGTGCGGTCATATCCGCCCCGTACAGTGCTTTGCCGGTGACTTTTTCGATCCCGTCGGGCCGCTCAACACGCTGGCCTACGACCCGGAACTGGCGCTCACGTCCTGCATCAAATGCCATCTTATGCGCTCCTCATCTCTTCAGCTGCGACCTGTACAGCTTTGATAATCTTGTCATATCCGGTGCACCGACACAGGTTACCCGCCAGCCAGTAGCGGATTTCAGTCTCGGTCGGATCGGGGTTTTTCTCCAGCAGCGCTTTGGCTGCCACCAGAATGCCCGGCGTGCAGACCCCACACTGAAGGGCCGCTTTCTCGATGAACACGCGCTGCAGCACATGCAGGTTATCGCCGTCCGCCATACCTTCAATCGTGCCGATTTCGGCGCCCTCGGCCTCGGCCCCCAGCATCAGGCAGGAACAGACCAGCCGCCCGTTTAAGGTCACACTGCAGGCGCCGCAATCACCAGTGCCGCAGCCTTCCTTTGCACCGGTCAGCATCAGCCTGTCGCGCAGCACATCCAGCAGTGTTTCATCAGGTGCGCAGACAAACTCAGTTTCATCACCGTTGATCGTGGTGGATACATGTATCTTTTTCATGACTTACCCCAGCGCCCTTTCATAAGCGATCCGTGCTGCGCGCTGCGCCAGAACGCCCGCTGTGCTTGTGCGGAACGCAACGGTGCCGCGTTTGTCATCAATCGGACTGCACACAGCCTCCACGGCCGTTCTCAGTGCAGCCATTGCGTTGTCATCCAGGGTTGACCCTGTGATCGCATCACCTGCTGCCTCTGCCAGGCGCACGGTGGGCGCGACAGCACCAACTGCTACGCGCGCGACAGTGATCACGCCTTCCGCATCAACAGTCACACTGACACCAGCCGAGGCCACGGCGATGTCCATCTCCGTCCGCGGAATGAACCGCAGGTATGCATCGGCAGACCGCTCCGGTCGCGCCGGCAAAAACACCGATGTGATGATGTCGCCGGGCGCAAGGTTGGTCCGGCCGGGCCCTTTCGGGATATCATGCACCGGGATATCACGCGCGCCGGACGCGCCATGCACCCTGACAGTAGCATCAGCGGCAAAGAGCGCAGGCACGCTGTCAGCAGCAGGCGACCCATTGCAGAGGTTACCGATCATGGTTGCACGCCCCTGCACCTGTGTAGATCCGATCAGATCGAGAGCCTCGGCAACGCCGGGCCAGAGAGCACAAACACCCTCATGCTCGTTCAGCTGCGCGCCTGACACTGCCGCACCGATGCGGAAGCCACCTGCCTCAGCCTGAATGTCGCGCATGCCCGCGAGATGCTTGAGATCAACGATCAGGTCCGGCTCCACAACCTCTGACTTCATCTGCACAAGCACATCGGTGCCTCCGGCCAGAATGCGGGTCACGCCGGCCTCAGCGGCCAGCATCGCGGAAGCCTGATCGAGGCTTTCCGGTCTCTCATATCTCATAGCTGCAATCCTGTTGTCTTTCGGATGATGGCTTTGGGTGAAGCAGGCAGGTACCGCAGTGTCCCCGCCGCCCGACTGTTGTGGCCAACATGGCGCGTCATCACAGGATTGGCAACGCCGGGAGCGGCATTTCACGGCGCAAACTGACGCATCCGGCAAACTGGCAGTTGGAACACAGAACAGACCGGCAGGTATCGCCGACAGCTCCGCGCCCTGCCCGGGACACGAAAAAGGGCGCCGCACATTCTGCGACGCCCCGGAATGCCATCAGCCTGTGAGGCTATGTTTTGGTATGCGGGAAAATAAAGTTGGCCATGTATTTATGCCCCGGCACCAGGTGATCAATCGGGAACTTCGCATAGTGCTTGTGCCCCGGCACGATATGACCAAAGGGGAATTTAGCCATAAATTTATGGCCCGGCACCAGCAGACCGAACGGGAACCGGCCGTAACGGCGCTTGTGCGACACAAGAAAGCCGAACGGGAAGCGACCATACCGCTTTTCATGCGGCACAAGGTGATCGAACGGGAATTTGGCCTGATATTTGTGACCCGGGATCAGCGCGTTGCCGCCCTGCTTGCCGTTGATCAGCAGCGGGAACGGCCAGCTCGCCATGCGCCTGCCGCTCCTGATAAGGAAGTCGAACGGGAACCGGCCGTACCGCTTGCCATGCGGCACGAGGAACCCGAACGGGAAACGGCCATACCGCTTGCTGTGCGGCACAAGGAACCCGAACGGGAAACGCCCGAAGCGCCGGTTATGCGGCACCAGGTGACCGAACGGGAATTTGGCCTGGAACCGGTGCCCTGGGACCAGGTAATCGAACGGAAACCGCCCATAGCGCTTGTTGCCGGGCAACAGCAGGTCAATGGGCCAGTTCGCCATCCGCTGATGCGGCTCAAACACCATCTCTTTAAAGGGTTTACGACGGCTGATCAGGCCGATCGGCCAGTCCGCCATGTGGTGTGATGTGCTATAAGGGTCGCGCCGGCGCAGCAGAAAGTGACGGTGATCGCGCAGAATGCTTTTGGTCGGCGGGCGGGTGTCCGGAACCAGTGCTTCCTCAACGAGGTCGCCCATATCGGTGGCCCCCATCTGCGCCATGATGGTGCGTGCAATCTTGGCCACACCAAGAGGCTTGTAGCCTGCCAGCACCATAATCACCGCGCCACCGCCGGACATCTTTTTCTCGTAGGCACGCGCAGTGTCTTCCGGGATCTGCAAGCCCGTCAGCGCGTCGACCAGCCCCTCGGACTGCTCAAACATACGCAGGATGCGCTGTGGGAACCTCTCTCTGTGCACAAGCTCGTGCCAGGCATCGCGTGCCTTTGATGCGCTGTCGAAATATCGCGTGATTACCGTCGTCATGGTGCCTCCACCGGGTTGGTTTGCGGGGTGCTGACGGGATGCAGGGCCTTTGCGCGGGTCAGCCTTACAGTCAGCGGGATGGCCACAAAGATGGCCAGAGCGAGAAATGCGATCTCTGTCGTGAATACAAAATTGTAGGGCGCATGCGCCGGAAGTCCCGAAAATTGCGGCAGTGCCACAAGAATGTCCCGGGTCACACCGGCCAGCGCCACACCGATCCCGGCACAGGTAGCCTGAACAGCGCCCCATGCGCCGATCGACAGCCCGGCCTCATCAGGGGCGCGCTGCGGATGGTTGCCGTCAGTGTCCCGTGCCCGAAAAGGCCGGCGCCAAGTCCCGTCGCCAGGACACCGGCGACAAACAGCGCGGGCCCGCCCACGGCCGATGACAGAATAATCGCGGCAAAGCCCGGAATGCCGGTTGCGGCCCCGACAGACGCGAGCCGGACGGCAGACCCACCGCGGCCGAGCTGCCGGGATGCAATGCCAAAGCCGGCCAGCGTGCCACCCGCGAAAATCGCGGTCAGCTGCGTGGTCTGAGCGACTGAAAACCCGAGCGCCTGCCCGCCATAGGGTTCGAGCAGGACATCCGCCATACCGAAACCAAAAGTGCCAAGCCCGATAACCGTCAGCAGGCGCGTCGTTCCGGGCCGGCTCACAAGCTCACGCCAGGCATCAGCGAATTCACGTTTCGGCGCCGTTGCCATCGCCTGGGCCCGTGCCCGGTTGCGGCTTTCCTGTTTCCACAAGGCAACGAGATTGAGAGCAACAGTAACCACAGCGGACCCCTGGATCACCTGGATCAGCCGGCCGGGTGTGTAGTCCGCCAGCAATGCGCCATAAATCAGCGCGCTGATCACCATGCCAAAGAGCAGCATGACATACATCAGACCAACCACTTTCGGGTGGTCTTTTTCCTTTACCAGATCGGTGGCAAGTGCGAGGCCAACAGTCTGAACCATGTGCAGACCAGCGCCTACCAGCAGAAAGGCCAGCGCAGCCGAAGTCAGACCAACCCAACGGGGCGCATCAACCGCTTCTCCGTAGCCGGAGAGCACCAGAAGGGCAAAGGGCATCACGGCAAAGCCGCCAAACTGATACATGGTCCCCTTCCAGATATAGGGAACCCTGCGCCACCCCAGAGCGGACCGGTGCGTGTCTGACCGGAAACCGATCAGGGTACGGAAAGGGGCGAAAAGCAATGGCAGGGCCAGCATACCAGCCACCAGCGACGCAGGTACGGCCAGTTCCACGATCATCACACGGTTCAGCGTGCCGACCAGAAGCACAAGCGCCATACCGACAGTGATCTGAAAAAGCGACAGGCGCAGCAACCGTGACAGCGGGACCTCATCGGTCGCAACATCCGCAAACGGCAGATAGCGCGGCGCAATGGACGCGATCCTGCTCAGGGTGAAACTGCGAAAATTCATCATCTGTTACCCGCGCATCCGGCGCCTGGACCGTGTCACTGACGGAACGGCCTCAGGACTCCGGAGGAAGTGCCCACGGGCGCGGACGCCCGGGGCAAAGAACCGCCTAGTCGGTGGCGGTCACTGTTGGTGGAGCAGCCGATGCGAGGACCTCATTGGTCTGCAGAACCGCCCGCGCAACAGTACCATCCGGCAGGACGACTGTTACTTCCTTCGAACCGTCTGCACGGTCCGTCACATAGGACGCTTTTGCTACATCAGCTTCCGGAGCAATTGTCGTGGCCGCAGCCATTTCATCGCCGGTTCCGAGGGGTTGACCGGACAGGAAGTCCGAAACCCAAGATGTGTTGCTGAGCACGGCGACATGGACTGCAAAAGAGCCCACTGCAACTGCACCAAGAAACACCGGCACCCCTACAGCCGGGGGTACCACAAGCCACATTTTTGCATTGTTCATAACGTGTTCTCCCTAGCCGAGCCAGGGCGTCGAGAACGCCACAAGAATGTGAGCAAGAAGCGCGATGCCACCGAATACACGGGTACCATCGATGAGGTAGCTGTGAACCTCTTCCGCTTCTTTCAGGTTCAGGCCGGTTGGCCAGACCTTTTCTGGATCGTCGGACATATCCGATCTCCTCCATAGTTGAATTGGGGAGCGCGAAAACGACCGTGCGGAGAAAAGTACGGCCACGCCCACACACCCACAACAGCGCTGCTGAACAACACGGTTGATCCTGAAAGTATGTCAATACTGATTGACAGTGTAAACAGTAAACTATTGTTGACACTTTTGGATGCCGGCTTAGCAAAGAAATTGAAGCCCCTAATCAACGGGTTACCGGGCAAACTTCCCGCTTTTTCAAGTGCCGGGGTGGGTATTGTCGCCGAAACTGACACTGCTATAGCACCTGCAAAAGTCGGATTTGCTTATTTATCTGACCGATCCTACGCGCAAAACGCATGCCAGAGAGAGTCGGACCGTCAGCGGCAAAAGGCGGCTGCGAAACCCCGAAAACGCAACCGGACTCTGCCATTGGGCGGTCATGCGGACCCGGTTGCCTTGTTTTCGGATCAGAATTGCCAGCCTCAGCGTGCCGGATGTCTTCGGTTCAGACGGAAATTATCTGATCACTGACAAGGCACTACTCGTGTCAGCACATGCACAGATCGTTTTGTGATCCGTTCAAAGCGCAGCCGAACAACGGTTGCGATGAATACGGCAGAAGAAAAGACAGCCGTTGATCGAATGAATGTCCCTGCATTCGGGTGCGCCGGTCAGCGGTAGCCAGCTTAAGGCTGGTTGTCATCGCAGGGGTCTAGTGGCGGAGCGACAGGGATTCGAACCCTGGAGACGGTCTCCCGCCTACACACTTTCCAGGCGTGCGCCTTCGACCACTCGGCCACCGCTCCGTTGGCGCGGTTTAGCGCGCCCGCACCCTGATATGCAAGAGGCAAATTCAGACAATCCGTCTGCCCGGATCAGTTGTCCAGATGCAGATAAACCCGCCGGTTCATCCGGCCCTTCTTTTCAGTTTTGCCAAGGCGTACGCGACCGATTTCCCCCAGTCTTGCCACATGGGTGCCACCACAGGGCTGCAGGTCAACTGGCGCATCCGCCTCACCGATCCGGATCAGCCGGATCCGGCCGGACCCGCGCGGCGGTCTGACGGTCAGTGTTTTGACCAGATCGGGCTGCGCATCCAGTTCCGCCTCTGTGATCCAGTCCTCTGAAACGGCAGCATCGCCCGCGATCATTTCATTGATCGCATCCGCGATGGCTTCCTTGTCCTGCGGCGGCTCAGCCATGTCAAAATCAAGCCTCCCCCTGTCCGCACTGATCGACCCACCGGTCACCCCGAAAGGAATGGCCACCGACATGAGATGCAACGCTGTGTGCACGCGCATGTGGCCAAACCGCTTGTCCCAGTCGAGACGCATAGTCACTGTGGCCCCCACTGGCGGCAGGCTCTCACCTTCCTGCGGGACGAGCACGATGTCCTCACCCTCTCCCTTTACAGTGGTAGCAACGGTGCATGAGCCACCCGGCCACTCCAGCCATCCACTGTCTCCGGGCTGCCCACCACCGGTGGGGTAGAAAACGCTGGCATCCACTAAAATGCCGCCCTGTTCAGTATGTGCCATGACCACCGCACTGGCTTCGCGCAGATACGGATCGTCGCGAAACAGCATTCGGGTCATGATTTGTCCTCTTTCAGCGCCTCTGGATTGCGCAGCCAGACGTCGCGCTGCGCGAACGGAATCTCAATATCTTCTTCGCTGAACCGCTTGGCGATCTCATGGTTGATGTCGTTCTGCACGCTCAGGATCCAGTTCACATCCCGCAGGATCACCCGGATCTCAAAATCCAGCAGAATCCGCACCGAACCCGGAAAACACGATATTCGGCGGCGGATTGTTCAGCACCATGGGCTGGGCTTCGGCGATCTCGCGCAGGATTTTGTCCACACGCCTGGTATCTGTGCCATAGGCCACGCCGACACGCACAATCAGGCGGCCCACCGTATTGCCACGCGTGTAATTGGTGACCGTCCCTGAAATGAGATCAGAGTTCGGGACAATTACGTCGGTCCGGTCAAAGGTTTCGATGCGTGTTGCGCGCACAGAGATATCGCGGACATACCCCATCTGACCGCCAACCTCGATCCAGTCCCCTTCGGAAATCGGGCGTTCCACCAGCAAAATGATACCCGAAACAAAGTTGTTCACGATATTCTGGAGGCCGAACCCGATGCCCACGGACAGGGCACCAGCGACGATAGCAAAGGCCGACAGATCGATCCCCGCCCCGGTGATCGCCAGCAGCGCTGCCAGAAAAATACCTACGTACCCGACGCCGGAGACGAGCGCATTCTGACCGCCGATATCCAGCCGCGTCTTGGGCAGAACGTTCTGGCGCAGCGTGTTCTGTATGACGCGCGTCAGGCCGTAGCCCAGGGCGAAAATCACGGCAAACTTCAGGAAATCCCCGGGCGACACCCGTGTGCCGCCGATGTCAAAGCCGAGCAGAAAGAGCGTCCAGAGCTCGGTCAGGTCGGTGACACGGGCGCCCCAAACCAGTGCCAGCAGAGGCAGCGCCGCCACCACAAGCAGGAACCCGGCAAAGATCGCAACAAGACCGTCACGCGCCTCTGGCCCCTGACGCGTCAGAAGACCGTACACATCTGCGAAAAACCGCTGGAGCACCATCACCAGGCCGAGGATCAGCAGGCTGAGAACAGTCGGGTAAAGCAGCGCGTTTCCGGCCTCAGCATAGCCCGCAGCAGCCATCACGGGAGAGGTTACGGCCACAAGGATCATACCCGTGCCAGCCGCGCGCAGCACACGCGCAACGCCGGTGCCACGCGCCTGTTCCTCGACGTCCGGGTCAACGGCAACGTAATAGCTCCGCAGCATCAGCCCCATCAGGAACAGCACAATGGCCATCAGCACGACGATGGGGAAAGCGGCGATTGCGATAGAGGCCGGAGCCGCCTGTTCCAGGCTGAAAATCAGCCCGAAGAATCCTCGGGTCACAAACAACAGCGACAACAGCAGCATGTAGAACCGCGCGCGGGCGCGGCTGTCGTCCGACAGCTGGATCAGCGCATCCTCTTCGTGTCGCGAGAAGAGCCGTTCGGCAAGCCAGCGGAACCCAAGCAACAGCGCGCCCCAGAGCGGTATCAGTTCCAGCAACTGATCCGTACGGCTCCCCGCGAGCCCGGTCAGACGGATCGCATGGGTCAGCAGCAACAGCCCGGTGAGCGGCAGAATGATCCGAAACAGGGAGACCAGAAAGCTCCAGACGCCGGACCCGCGTCCGCCCCACTGGCGCAGCCATCCCAGCACCCTGCCCGCCCGGGGCCTGCCCCGGACGATAAGGGTGAGCGCCACGGCGAGCAGAAACACCACAAGCGGCAGGCGGTCGCGCATCTGCGAGAGCCGGACCGGATCGCCCAGAGCGCTCATCTCGTCCCGCATATCCTTCCAGACACGCGCGATATCCTGAGCCGCAATGGGCCAGTGCAGCGGGTTCAGAGGGGATGGCCCGAGTGAAAGGAGCCGGCGCGCCTGCCTTTCCCGGATGATCGTATCGATTTCTCCCACCAGCCCATTGGCGCGGCTGAATGCCTCATCCGCCACGCGTACCGGCGCCAGAAGTGTTTCAAGCTGGGCATTCAGCTCCGCGCGGCGTGCAGCAAGGTCTTCCGGTTCCTCACCGCTCTCAGGCACCGGCCCCAGTGCCCCGATCTGGGCCTGAAGGGTCTGGATCCGCTCTGCATTGGCGCTCTGCCGGGTGGCAAATTCACTGCGGAACTCGACGATGCGTGCACGCAGTTCCTCGAATTCCTCGTTGCTGTCCTGGGCTGCGGTGACCCGTTCCTCAGCCCGGGCGGCAAATTCGTCCCAGAACGGATACAGCGGATTTTCATCGCCGTCCGGTTGCTGAGCCGCGCTGATCCCGGACCAGACAACAAACAGAAGTGCCAGACATATGCGGAAAACCCGCGTCATGCGTCCTCGAAAACGACGGGAATATCGGCAGCTTCGCGGTCCAGCCATTCCGGCACCGGCAGGTCCTTGCTGCGCAGGAAGTCAGGATTGAAAAGTTTGGACTGATAGCGGGTGCCGTAGTCACACAGGATGGTCACAATGGTATGGCCAGGCCCCATTTCGCGCGCCAGGCGCATGGCTCCGGCGATGTTGATGCCAGAGGAGCCACCAAGACAAAGCCCTTCGTTCTGCAGCAGATCAAAAACAACCGGCAGCGCTTCGGCATCAGGGACCTTGTAGACCACATCCGGCGTGAACCCCTCCAGGTTGGCCGTGATCCGGCCCTGCCCGATGCCTTCGGTGATTGAGTTTCCGCCGGCCTGTTCGCCGGTATAAAGTTTGTAAAGTCCCGAACCTTCGGGATCAGAAAGGCCAACCTTCACGCCTTTTGGCTGCAGCGCTTCGCCCACGCCGGCCAGCGTGCCGCCCGACCCGACAGCACAGATGAAACCATCCACTTTGCCGTCGGTCTGAGCCCAGATTTCCGGACCGGTCGTTTCAACATGCGCCTGGCGGTTTGCAACATTGTCGAACTGATTTGCCCAGATCGCGCCGTTCGGATCGGACTGGGCCAACCTTTCGGCGAGCCGGCCGGAGTATTTCACGTAATTGTTGGGGTTGGCATAGGGCACGGCGGGCACCTGAATGAGTTCGGCCCCTGCCAGCCGCAGCATATCCTTTTTCTCTTCGCTCTGGGTCTCCGGGATCACGATGACTGTCCTGAAGCCCATCGACGCCCCCACAAGTGCCAGACCGATGCCGGTATTGCCCGCAGTTCCCTCAACGATGGTCCCGCCCGGGCGCAAGGTGCCTTTGGCGATGGCGTCCCGGATAATGAACAGTGCCGCGCGGTCTTTGACCGACTGACCGGGGTTCATGAATTCAGCCTTCCCGAGGATTTCACATCCTGTGGCCTCGCTGGCCTGTTTCAGCCGGATCAGCGGTGTATTTCCGATGGCCTGCGCCAGATCCTTCACGACTTGCATGGATGTGTCCCTTTTCACTGCCTGACCGATACCTAGCCCTGCAGACCGGCGACCTCAAGACATTGCGCGCAGCCGGTCCCGGTGGCGGGCCAGCCAGTAGGCAGACATGATCAGGGGTGCGTTGGCAAGCTGCAGTTCATCGCACATGTCCATCAGCTGATCGAACGAGAGAACATGCGAGCGGATGTCTTCGTCTTCCTCGTCCAGCCCGCCTGTGCCTGCAACGTCATCCGGCAGATCCGCAAAGCCCACGTATATATAGTAAAATTCTGACGAGTTGCCCGGCGAACAATAGGCCTCGGCAACCGCGAACATCTCGCCGATCGTCAGGCCCGCCTCCTCCAGCGCTTCCCGCCGGGCGGCCTCCTGCGGGGCCTCGCCAGGGTCCAGACGTCCGGCCACCGGTTCGAGCTGCCAGAGCACGCGATCCCCGCGTGCAAGCGGCCCCATACGCATCTGCTCCACCAGCAAAACCCGGTCGCGCACCGGATCATAGGGCAGAACAAGTGCTGCATCCGGTGCCCGGAACACGGCGCGCATCACCTCAGGCGTCGTTCCGCCGTCAAACCTCTCGTGGGTCAGATCATATTCTTCGAGAGCAAAGTAGTTGGCATAAGGGCGCCGCATATCTTTCACACTGACCTGCCCGTCCAGTGTCCGGGCACCATGGCGGCTGTTTTCCGCGTTCATGACCGACCAGGCGCGCGCGCGGATCATCGGGAACATCGCAGCAATGTCGCCGGGGGATTTCTGCCCCATGTACGATATGACCTCGGTGGCCGCGAGGACACTCATACGCCCATGCGCCCGGGCCCAGTCATCGACATTCCAGGGGCCGAGAAACGTGAATTCCCCTGCTGGGGGCATATACACCCGGACATTCTGTCCGGTTGTCAGCGTTTCGTCCACGAGCGTGTAGCCGAACGCCTCTTCGTAGTAATCCAGCCGCGCAATGTCGCCATCAGTCAGCCCTTCGACGAGCAGGCCGGAGGCCGTGGCCGATGCATCCTGCACGATGGCTGGAAACGGACCCTCTGAGGCCGCAAAAACGCGGTACCCCGGCAGTTCCGCAGGTGTCAGTGAAAGATGCGAGACATCACCCACAACGACCTCAAGAAGCGCGGGGTGACAAAGTGTTCCAAAGAAAAAAAGCGGCCGTTTCATGCCGCGCGCATATCAGCGCCAGGTGCGCCATGCAAACTCTGTTGCGAGCCCTGCAATGACGCCGCCCGCGATCAGCGTGAAAATTACCAGCGGGTTGATCAGGATGAGGGCATTTTCGGCCATAAACTCAAAGATTGCAGCCAGAGCGATGAAGGCGCCGTTGTACCAGTTGTCCATCGCACGATCGAACATCTGAAAGCAGGAGTGAAAGAACAGCCCCCAGAGCACCAGCATCAGCGCGCCGCCAAAGCCATTGTTGATTGCAGCGGTAATGCCCCGGCCCGCGCGCTTGCCCATCACAATCCATCCGGTCAGCACACCAATCACGGCATTATACCAGACGAAATTTCCGAAATCCGTGCTGTCCGGGAAAAGCGGCATGATCTGAAAAGACAGAATGAGCCCGAGCACTCCGATCAGAATCCCGGCAATAAGCTTCGCTGCGTCTGGCATAACCACTCCTGTGAACACGGTCTGCTGCGTCCGGCCCGCCGCAGATCGCGCGCAGGCCTGAGCAGTGGTATCCCACAGAGCTGGCTCAAAAAGGGTTAATTCTGGGCAATTCCAGGGTGATTATCAGCCCGGGCGGCGCACCGTGATCTGCGTCACATCGCAGTTTGAGCTTTCGAACGTCGAAGCGCAGGATGTCAGGTAAAAGTTCCACATGCGCCGGAACCGTTCGTCAAAACCCATTTCGCTGACCTGATCCCATTTATCATTGAAGGTTTCATGCCACCGGCGCAGTGTGATTGAATAGCTGTGGCCAAACTCGACCGACCGCTCGATACCCAGGCCTGCACGGTGTATCTGCGCCTTGAGCGCGCCGGGGCTTGGCAGCATACCTCCCGGAAAAATGTATTTCTGAATGAAATCAACGCCGCGTTTGTAGACCTGCCACCGGCGGTCGGCGACAGTGATGATCTGCAGTGTCGCCGTTTTGCCAGGCTTCAGCCTGTCACGCACTGTCTCGAAATAGACGGGCCAGTATTTTTCACCGACCGCCTCAAACATCTCGATTGAGGCAATGCCATCGTAGGTTCCCTGCTCATCACGGTAGTCCTGAAGCTTGAAATCAACGCTGCCGGAAAGCCCTGCTTTTTCAATGCGTTCCCGGGCATACTTGAACTGCTCTTCGCTGATCGTCAGTCCTGTGACCTTCAGCCCCCGTTCTTTCGCGGCGTATTCAGCAAAACCGCCCCAGCCACAGCCGATTTCGAGAATATGGTCCCCGGGTTTCACGCCCATCTGGTCGACCATAGATTTGTACTTTGCCGTCTGCGCTTTTTCGGTGCTTTCCTGACCCGTTTCAAACAACGCCGAGGAATAGGTCATCGTGTCATCAAGCCACAGACCGTAGAATTCATTGCCCAGATCGTAGTGATAGCTGATGTTCCGCCGGGCCTGCGTTTTGTTGTTGCGCTGCAGCCAGAACCGGAACTTCTCGAAATTGCGCACCAGCGCCATACCCGGAAAACCGTCATAGATGTCTTCGTTGTCGGCATGTACCAGATCCATAAAAGCCTGCAGATCCGGCGTGGACCACCACCCGTCCAGATAGGCATCACAGAACCCAAGATCACCTTCGCGGATCAGACGTGCAAAAAGATCATCGTTGTGAATATCCATCTCTGCCACCGGGCCCGGATGCTGCCCCTCTGCGCGAAACCTGCGCCCATCCGGCAGAACGAAATCGACGCGCCCGTTATTCATCTGCTGCGCCATCGCGAATACGCGCGCAAAATACCGTGGCAGTCCGGACTGTCCGTCAGTGGTGGTAAGGATCATAGATGAGTGTTCCGTTCGTTCGTGGGCAGGCCTCTTTAACAGATACGTTAACCTGTGATGCCTGGTTTCAGAAGCCCCTGTTTTCATAAGCAGAAAGCGCAATTTTGCGGCCTTCGTCAGCGGGTACAACCGCAGCGGGATATCTGTCGTCCGGAGAGAGGTTCCAGGCGCGTGGAACTGCGTCGAAAAAGGACAACGCCGTTTCTGACGGTTCTTTATAGCCTTCCGCGAGCCAGCGGCGGACATAGACGCGATCCTTGTCGAATTTGTCGAGCTGGGTGACAGGATTGAACACCCGGAAGTATGGCGTTGCGTCCGGACCTGAACCCGCAGACCACTGCCAGCCCATGGCGTTGCTCGCCGGATCCCAGTCGATCAGACAATCCTCAAACCAGTCGCGCCCGATCTTCCAGTCGGTCAGCAGGTGCTTGGTCAGGTAGCTTGCGACGATCATCCGCCCCCGGTTATGCATCCGGCCCGTCACATAGAGTTCCCGCATGGCCGCATCGACAAAGCGGATACCGGTCCGGCCCTGTTTCCAGGCGATGACCTTGTCGGCCTGCCCGTCGGTATTCCAAGGAAAGGCATCCCAGTCTTCTTTCCAGTTAGACGTCAGAATATGCGGCGTATGGTGCATCAGATGGTAGGCAAACTCGCGCCAGACCAACTCTTTGAGAAAGGTCTCCGCGCCCTTGCGACCTTCTTCCAAGGCGCGTCTTCCGGCGTGCCAGCACTGGTGCGGGCTGATTTCACCCAGCGCAAGGTTCTCGGACAACCCGGATGTGCCATCAACGCCGGGCAGATCGCGCGTGGTATCATACTCTGCGACGGTTTCGTCAATGAACGCCGCAAGGCGGTCCTGTGCTGCCTGCTCTCCCAGGCGCACCCAGGGCCGGACGACCGCGGCCCCACGGTTCATCGCAGCGCCCGTGTTCCAGTCTTCCAGCGCGTCACCTTTTGGCCAGGTATCCGGCGCGGCCAGTCCATCCGGCGCGGCCAGTGGCGCATCGACGTCCCGCGACTTCACCATGTTCCAGAAAGGGGTATAGACGCGGTAGAACCCGCCGGTTTTCGTTTCAACCGTCCAGGGCTCAAACATCAGATGCCCGCCGAACGAGCGTGCATCGGTGCCCTCTTCTCTCAGTGCATTTTTGACGGCAGCATCACGCTCAGTGGCGTCCGGGTCATAGAGCCGCGACCACCAGACGGCCCCGGCACCGGTTTCGCGGATCAGATCACGCAGGACACTGAGCGCATCACCCCGGCGCAGAACCAGGCGACTGCCCAGTTGTTCCAGGCTGCCGGCAAAGTGTCCGATGCCGAGGCCGAGGCGCCATTTGGGTGCAGCTCCCAGCGCTGCCGTCTGATCGTCGTAGATGTATACCGGGATCACCGGCCTGCCCGTGGCTGCCGCCGCCGCAAGCGCGGGGTGATCGCTCAGACGCAGATCGCGCCGGAACCACAGAATAACTGGTGAACTGCTCAAACCGTGACCCTTTCCAAAGTCTTAAACCGGATACGCACGGTATACGAACATGGATCAGGAAAAACCGGTTACAATACCTCGTCCAGTGCATGGATCAGCTTTTCGATCTCATCCTGCGTGGTGTAATGCGTGAAACTCAGCCGCAGAACGCCGTGTTGCATGTCAACACCCATCGCCTCCAGTGCGCGCCCTGCGTAGAAATCGCCGCCACCAGCCATGATACCATGTGCGGCCAGCGCTGCAGCGGTTTCTTCGCCGTCGCGGTTGAGTGACAATGCCACAGTGGGTGCCCGGCCTGCTGCCTGATCCGGCCCCAGCAGGCGCACGGAATTGCGGGATGACACTGCGTCGAGCAGAGGTTGCAGGAGCGCAATCTCATGCGACCGCATCAGATCGTGAACCGCACTGCCCCGCGCGTTCGGTCCGGCCTCAGCCTCAAAGTGATGCGCATAAAGTGCATCAATGTAGTCGGCCATGCCCGCACAGGCAGCCACCTGTGCATGATCAGGTCCCGCAGGGGTAAAGCGTTTATAGAGGCTGTCACCGTTGAAATGGTGCCCCTGATTGGGCAGCAGTTCCCCCAGCGCGCGGCGGATGACCATCAGCCCCTGGTGCGGGCCATAGGTTTTATACGCCGAAAAAAGATAAATATCGGGCCCCAGCGCCCCGACATCCGGGAAGCCATGCGGGGCATAGGACACCCCATCGACACAGGTGAACGCGCCCGCCGCGTGCGCGAGTGCTGTGATTTCAGTCACCGGGTTAATTTCGCCCACCACATTTGAGCAATGCGGGAAGCAGACCAGACGCACGTTTTCGTCGAGCAGACTTTCCAGGTCGTCCGGTTCCAGATGCCCGGTATCGGGATTGATTTTCCATTCGCGGATCTCAATGCCCCGTTCCGCCAGGCGCCGCCAGGGCCCGGTGTTCGCCTCATGATCCTGGTTGGTCACCACGATCGCCTCACCCGGCTGCATCATCCCGGCAAAGGCCTGGGCCAGCACGTAGGTGTTCTGTGTGGTCGAGGGCCCGAAGCTCAGTTCATCAGAGGCCACGCCCAACAGAGCGGCCATCCTGTCGCGGGCCTCATCCATCTCCTCGCCACCGAGGCGGCTGGCCTCATAAGGCGCATAGGGCTGCACTTTGCGCTGCGTGTAATACCGCATCAGACGGTCAATGACCTGCCGGCAGGTATAGGACCCTCCGGCGTTCTCGAAAAAGGCCTGACCTGTCAGCGAGGCTTCTTCAAAAGCGGGAAACTGCGCCCGCACATATTCAATATCCAGTATCATGCGCGCACCGTTGTCCGCGCACGCGCCGGCGTCAAGAGGGCCGTTTCCGGTGCTTCAGCGACCCAATGCACGTTAAAAGTGTCGTTTCTGATCTACCTGCGTCGCGACTGGACCAATCAGAATTGTGACCGTTTGACACACTTCATGCAGTTTCGTGCATAGGCCCACGCGCAGATGTTCAGAAACGTGCAACCTTTTCTGTTGCACGACAGATGACCTTTTTCACACGGGGTCCCGTCAGAGGACCCGAAAAACAGGGAACAGAACAATGTCAGTCAAGCCGCCGTTTACGGATCTTGAGATCAACACTCAGGATGCGGGCTTTTACGAAGGCTACAGCCTTCCAATCGCCCTTCTTTCAAAAATCACCATGGTTGCCCTTGTGCTCTGGGCTATCATCTTCCCGCTTTCTGCCAACTCCACGCTCGACTCCTGGAACTGGGCTCTGCTGCAGGGGTTCAATGCATTCTACATCATCTCAGTGGGCGCTTTTGCGTTCTTTCTTATTGCCCTGGCCATCCTGCCGTCCGGGAAACGCAAACTGGGCGGCCCGGACACCAGACCGGAGTTTTCCAATTTCTCCTGGTTTTCCATGATGTTCGGCGCCGGTCTTGGCGTCGGCCTGATGGTTTTTGCCACGGCTGAGCCGCTTGGGCTCTGGGGGTCGAACCCGGTGGTTGTCTCCGGCGGTGTTGAAGGCAATACCGAAGAGGCGCTGACCTCGGCCTACCGCTACACGTTCCTGCACTACGGCTTCCACGCCTGGGCCATCTACGTCGTCACCGGACTGAGCCTCGCTTATTACGCTTACACACGCGACATGCCACTGACTATCCGCTCCGCACTGACGCCACTGCTGGGACGTTTTGCCAATGGTTTCATCGGTCACGTGGTCGATGTGCTGGGCGTCGTGGCCACAATTCTCGGTGTGTCGGTGACCATCGGTTACGGTGTCAGCCAGTTTGTCGATGGCGTCTACGCCGTGACAGGTATGGAATGGCTCATGGGTGCCGCAGACGGTGATACGCCACCTGCACCATCCACGGTTGGCCTGCTGGTGGCCCTTGCTATCATCATGACGCTGTCCATCATCTCGGCGGTCTCCGGTGTTGGGCGGGGGATCAAATACCTCTCCAACCTGAACCTTGTCCTGTCAATCATCCTGTTGATGACCTTTGTGATCTTCGGCAGCTTTCTCTTTGCCATGACGACATACGGCACGGCGCTGGTGGATTATATTATCCGTTTCGTTCCGCTGAGCTTTGAAGCCTATTCGCCGCTCAGTGAAAGCGCCTTTGCCGCTGGTCTGCCCGAGGCGGCGGCACCGGCAGCGGCTGAGCTTTATGGTGGCGCAACCAACGCCTGGGGATCGCTGGGCGCGTTTCAGGAAGGGCTCGAAGGGGCCGCAGCGTCGCTGCCACCCGAAGTGCAGGTGGCGGCCTATGAAGCAGGCACGCAAGGCCGGCTCTTTGGCTGGCAGTCGGGATGGACAACATTCTACTGGGCCTGGTGGATCGCTTTCTCGCCCTTTGTGGGGCTGTTCCTCGCCCGCATCTCCAAGGGCCGTACCGTGCGTGAATTCATCCTGGGCTGCGTTTTTGCCCCTGCGCTGGTGTGTTTCGCCTGGATGACCATCCTTGGCGGCACGGCGATTGATCTGGAACTGCAGGGCGTGGCAGATGGCGCGATCATCGGTGCCTCGAACACAAACAAGCTCTTTGTGACGCTTGGCCAGATGATCTCAGGCGGGTTCCTGTCCGGCATTACTATTATGTGTGTGGTGCTGATCATGACCTTCCTCGTGACGTCCGCGGACTCAGGCATCCTGGTGATGAACACCATCATGTCTGGCGGCGCACAGGAAACCGGGATCAAACACCGCATCATCTGGGGGCTGATCATGACCGGCGTAATCGGCGGCCTGATCATTGCAGGCGCGTCCGGGCGCGGCGGTGACCCGCTGGCCTCGCTTCAGGATGCAATGATCATCGGTGCCCTGCCCTTTACGGTCGTGATGGTCCTGATGGTCATCTCGCTCAGCAAGGCGCTCATCAACGACGGCCGCCGCGACAAGGCCGATGTGTCGGCCGGCGCATCGGACGGACAGCCTGCGGAGTAGGCTCAGTCTCACAAAACGATCAGGGCGCCCAGACCGGGGCGCCCTTTTCATGTCACCGGGCTGTGGATGAGCGGCGGATGTCGCTGACCTGCTTGCGGTCCATGCCCCAGTTGTCGAGCGGCACCTCATCAATCACCACGAACGTTGTGGCGGGGTTCTTATGAAGCACCTGCTCCAGCAGATCCGTCACCCCTTCGATCAGTTCACGTTTTTCTGCAGCCGTCGGGCCAAGGCCGTCGGGCCCGCCCTCGCGGGTCACCTTGATGTTAACGTATGGCACTTTCCGCCTCCCCGCGTTCGACATAGCTGAAGACCTTGGTCAGAACACGCCAGCCATCAGTCGTGTGGATAAGCGTCAGCAGGTCCTGATAATCCCGCCCCATCATGGTCATCCGCGCTTCCACGATGCCAATCCGGTCCCCGTGCAGGGTGACCCGTTCGATTACCTCGTTGCGCGGGTCACCGCGGGATGAAGGTGGTGTACGGGCGTCAATGCGTTTCATATAGGCGGCCAATCCCATGTTCTCGTAGTTCCCACGGGTTGCGTTCACGTACATGAGGTCCGCGTGGAAAACGCTGCGCAATACGGCGCTGTCCGACCGGTAAAGCCCGTCGAAATAGCGCACCATCAGTTCCTGAACCTCAAGCTGACTGTCCTGCCTCATGCCAGCAATCCTTCTGCCCGCATGGCAGCGTCTACTGACGCACGACCTGCAATCCGCCGGACATATGCCGAGAGGTTGGGCCAGCGTGTGAGGTCGATGTCCTTGAAGTTCGCCCAGCCTGTCACGACGAACGTGTAGGCATCCGCCACAGAAAACCGGTTTTCAACAAGGTATTCGCGGCCATCGCTCAGCACATCCTCGAGGTGGTCAAATTTTGTGGCGACCTTCGCACGCGCCGCCTGCTGTTCAACCTCAGTCGATGTATCCGAGAAAAGCGGGCTCCAGGACTTGTGCAGTTCCGCTGCGGCAAAATTCAGGAACTGCTGCAGGCGCGCCCGGGCCACAGTACCCGGTGCCGGCGCATATGCATACTCCGGGTTGTTGTCCGCGATGTACTGCAGAATTGCGACGCCCTCGGTCAGGACCTCACCCTCGCCGAGTTCAAGGGCCGGCACGTATCCGTTCGGGCTGATACCGCGAAAGGACTGTCCGGTCGCTGTTTCGCCGGTTTTCGGATCGACCGCTTCGATGTCAAAGGTCACATTGGTTTCGTTCAGCATGATGTGGCTTGCCAGAGAACAGGCGCCGGGAATGTAATAGAGTTTCATTTCAGTCTCCTGATGGTTTTTATGCCCACACCGGATACGCCTGCTGTCGAATGATTGATAATATTGAGTTTTCATGTTTATGATCTGATTTTCAGATCATCTGGAAGCAACCAATGACCCTTGATCAGCTCATTGCCCTCGACGCTATTGTCGCCGCCGGTACCTTTCGGGGGGCCGCAGACCGGCTGAACAAAGCCCAGTCCGCCGTCAGCCACCAGATCCGCAAGCTGGAGGACGAACTGGGCTTTGACCTCTTCACCAGAGCGGATTACCGCCCGCGCCTCACGGAAAACGGCGACGTCTACTACCGGGAAGCCCTGCGGGTTCTGGAACAGGTACGGGTCCTGAAGTCGGCGGCTACAGGCCTTGCGGGCGAACAGGAGGCCGAAATCCGGATCGCCGCAACAGCAACAATGGCGCTTGACCCGTTTCTGGCCATCCTAGGCACCATGAGCCGCGCCTGGCCCGCAACGCATGTCCGTCTATACGAGGAACTCATGGGAGGCCCGGTGGCCCGTCTCATGGCCTCAGAGGCGGACATGATCCTGGCCGGTCTTGAGGGTGTGCCGGTGGACGAGGTCGAAACACTGCCGGTCGGTCACGTGACAATCCTGCCCGTCGCACACCGCGATTTTCCCGCGGCCTCCCGCCCGGGGCTGCGCAGCCGGCGCGAGATGCAGACATATACGCAGGTTGTCGTCTCGGGCACCGGTGGCGAGGCGTTCACTCAGAGCCGGGACCTGATGTCCGGCGGGCGGCGCTGGACCGTCACCGGATTTGAAGCCAAACGCAGTATCATCAGTGCTGGCCTTGGCTGGGGCGGCATGCCCGCGCACCTGATCCGCGAAGAGCTTGATACAGGCGCCTTTACGGTCCTGGATGTCGAAGGGTTCCCACCACGGCGCACGCAGATATTTGCGATCCGCCGGCGGGACCGACCGATGGGTACTGTTATGGCCGCACTCTGGGACGCGTTGCAGGGGCAACCAGCCGCACAGCACATTCCGGATCAGCCACCCCGAAGCTGAAAGGGTGCCGCGCCATTCGCTCAGCCGAACAGCGCGGCAGGTTCTCAGGCGTTTACGTCAACAACCACACGGCCTTTGACCTGACCTTTCAGGATGTCGGAGCCAAGCTGCGGCAGATCTGACAGCGTGGCGGGCTGCACCATCGCTTCCAGTTTATCCATCGGCAGGTCACTGGCGATACGCTGCCAGGCGCGCAGGCGGTTCTCATAAGGCTGCATCACACTGTCGATGCCCAGCAGGTTGACCCCGCGCAGCAGGAACGGAATGACCGTCGCCGGCAGACCAGCGCCGCCTGCCAGACCCACGGCAGAAACAGACGCGCCATATTTCATCTGTCCGAGCACACGCGCCAGCATGTCCCCGCCCACGGCGTCCACGCAGCCTGCCCATGTTTCCGCTTCCAGCGGACGTTTGACTGTCTCGTTGATCTCTTCGCGGGCCACGATCTGTGTCGCGCCCAGCGACGTCAGGTAGTCCGCCGTTTCCGGACGCCCGGTGACCCCGGCCACCTCATGGCCAAGGGCTGCCAGGATCGCCACAGCAACAGACCCCACGCCGCCCGCGGCACCGGTCACCAGAACCGGGCCGTCTCCCGGTTTCAGCCCGTGGTCCTCGAGCGCCATGACTGCCAGCATCGAGGTAAAGCCCGCAGTTCCCACAGCCATCGCCTGGCGCGTATCAAGGCCACCTGGCAGCGGCACAAGCCAGTCGGCTTTCACGCGCGCTTTCTGCGCGTATCCGCCCCAGTGTACCTCGCCGACGCGCCAGCCGGTCAGGACGACCTTGTCGCCCGGCTTGTAACGCGCGTCCTCAGAGCTTTCGACAGTCCCGGCGAAATCGATGCCCGGCACATGCGGATAATTGCGGACCAGACCGCCACCCGGGCCAATGCACAGGCCGTCCTTATAGTTTACAGTGGAATATTCGACGGCAACCGTCACATCACCCGCGGGCAGCTGATCAACGCTGATCTCTTCCACGGCAGCAGAGGTTTTACCGCTTTCCTCATCCTTGTTGACCACAAGTGCGTTGAACATCGTCATCTCCTTTCGGGCGTGTCGCCCCGTTTTACATCAGTATCAGTTGTACGGCGGCTGGATGCCCGCCGTCTGTCAGATCCAGAACCCCGGCTGCACCGTCGCGCGGCGCATCCCGTCCGGTGTCTCCACCTCAAGCTCTGTACCGGTATCCCAGTGCGTCATGCGCACCATGCCGATGGACACATTGGTCACGAAATCCGGGCTCCACGCCGCAGAGGTGATCTGCCCCACCCGGCGTCCCCCGGCAAAAAGCGGCCAGGCCCGGTCACAGGACGGGACCGGATCTCCGTCGATAGCGATGGCGCGCACCTGCTGCACCGGCCCTTCCTTGGCGACCCGCAGCAAGGCATCCCGCCCGATACAGCCGATGGCCGTCTGCGTATCGCAGAACCGGCCCAGACCGCATTCATGCGGCGTGTTGTCGTCGGTCATGTCATTGCCATAAGACAACAGACCGCCCTCAATCCGTTCGATCCCGTTGGGGCAGCCAGCGCGTACGTTCAGGTCCTCGCCCGCGGCAAACAGCGCGTTCCAGAGCGGCATGCCGATGTCGCCGCCTTCAACGTAGATCTCGAAACCACCCTGCTTGGAATACCCCGACCGGGCCACCACAAGCTCGCGACCCTCAAATTCGAAAAGCCCGAAACGGAAGAACCGCACATCATTGACCGTATCACCGAAAATGCGCGCCATCAGCTGGTCCGCTTTCGGACCCTGAACGGCCAGCGGTGACACGTCCGGCTCATCTACCAGCACGTCGAGGCGGTAGCCGTTTGCGATGCCCTTGACCCAGAGCAGCAGATCGCTGTCCGCGATGGAAATCCACCAGCGGTCCTCGGCCAGTTTCACGGCCACAGGATCATTCAGCATGCCGCCCGTTTCATCCACAATCGGCACATAGAAACAGCGCCCCGGCAGCATGCCCCGCAGATCGCGTGGCGTCAGCATCTGCATCAGACGGGCGGCATCAGGGCCGCGCAGTTCGACCTGCCGCTCGACCGAGACGTCCCAGACCTGAACATGATTTTTCAGGTGGTGGTAATCCGCCTCAACACTCTCGAACATGGTCGGCAGGAGCATTCGGTTATACACGGTGTAGGCTTTGACACCGGCAGCCTCTACACCGTCCGAAAACGGGGTACGGCGCAGGCGCCGTGACGGGGAAATCAACGCCATTTCAGGCATCCTCTGGCATGACAAAAAGGTCAGATACCGGCGCCTTTTCACCGACAGCCGTCAGCATGGCGTGGATCTGCCCCCTGTGGTGGGTCTGGTGGTTGAAGAAATGCATGATGGACGGGGCCAGCGGCGCTTTGACATCGCGGCCCAGAACACTTGAATAAAAGGACAGCTCATTGGTCATATCAAGAGCACGCAGACTGTCGGCCCAGTAGCGGATTTTGCCATCCATGCGGAACCGCTCTGCGGCCCATGACCCGATGGTCGGGTGTATCTGTGTGCTGCCCGATATGTCCGCCTTCGGCTTTTCGACTGACGGGTCAAACCGGCTCATCCACATGGTGTCACCCCAGAGCAGATGATTGGCCGTCCCCAGGATGGAACCGAAGAACGCTCCGCGGTCCTGCTCCAGCACATCCACGGACATCTCCGACAGAACCGGGATCAGCTGGCTGTTCTGCCAGCTGTTATAGCGGGCCATCGTCCGCACATAGCCCGCGTCGATCACGCCTTGGGACCTTTCCAGTCAATCGGGCAGATCTCTGCTGACTTACCGCCAAAATCCCACACACGACCATAATCGCGCACACGGCTTTTCAGTCCGGTTGCCGCGATGATATCCGGCCCCATCCAGTATTTGGAGTTGCTGACCATCACAGGATGGCCGGGATCTTTGCCCGCCAGCATCTCGATCTCACCCTGGATTTTGCGGCCGATCATGATCGACCGGCGGTTGCCTTCGCGCACAATCTCGACCGGGGCGCGTTCAGCGCCGATAATCTCAGATACGAGCATGGTGAACAGGCCCGTCGTGCCGCCCGCAGCACCGGAGAAAATCTGCAGAATGCCATTGTACGCCTTGCCGGTTGCGCGTTCATCCACATAGGCCGCAACCTTCCAGTTGCCCTCGCCCATGCGTCCGGGAATATCGACCAGCAGCCCGATGTTCAGACCGGCAAGGCTCTCACCTTCGTAGTGGCCTTCATCAATGGCGATCGCCATCCACGCGTGGCAGTGCCCTTCGGTCGGAGGATGCGCGCCAAGGCTGACCACACAGGGACAGAAAACCGTGCAGGAACAGTTCAGGAAAAGCTCGCCCTTGATGGCCCATTCCGTCGGCGTTGACTGCCTGCGTTTGGGGTTTGGCATCCGCTGATCGATGCGCTGGCTGATCCGCAGCCGGTCCGCATCAGGCTTTCTGTTGGTCGCCATATCCTATCCTCCCGTAAAAATCTGCCAGACCGGCAGTGCAACACCGGCCAGAACCAGTGCAAAGCCCATAGGTCGTGTCACATAATGACCCAGCTGGGGCAGTTTCTCTATCACCATAAAGAGCGTCGCCAGCCCCATCCACGCAAGGTTCATCACACCGCCGACAAAACCAAGGGCCATGAACCCCCAGCAGCAGCCGACGCAATAGGCCCCCAGCCCAAGACCCATCCGCAACCCGCCGGCAAACCCGGTGCGCCAGTGTCCGAGGAAATACATCCCCGGCGCATGACAGACACCGTGGCAGATCTCTTTGGTGCGGGTGAACTGAAAAAGACCAACAACCAGCAACAGCCCCCCGGCAACCCAGGGCGATTTCGCAATGCCAAGCATATCGACGACGCCACCAAACAGCAGCCCAAGCTGTGCGCCTGTGATGACCGCCGCAAAAAGCACCCAGACAATGAAATAGCCCAGCAGCACCGCAAGCCATCCGGCGCGCGTACCGTTCGCGCTGTGAATCAGATCTTCGTACGCGCGCAGCGTCGGCACCAGTGTCGGCAGCATCATCGCGGCCATCATGATCGCCCACATCACAAACAGCGGGCCGAAGTTTGCCATCGGCATGTACATTGGCATACGCGGGTCCATCGCGGCCATGCGCGCGCCCATTTCGCCCGGGCGACCAAGCAGATCGACGTCCATATCGACGCTCATGGCGTACATGACCCACCACGCGCCAAGGATTGACGCGAAAAAACCGAGCCAGAGTGTTGAGCGGAGCATGCCCTGCATGGTGAGTCCCTTGTTCTTGCCTTTCAAATGCCAGACAATTAGAAAACGGGCAAACAATAAATGTAAGACAAATGAAGATTGATCCAGAAAGCCCCGCAGATCTGTCCGCCCAGATCGCCGGAGCCATACGAGACGCCATTGTGGACGGCACTCTGATTGTGGACGAGCGCCTGCCGTCGGAAGCAGAACTGTCCGAGCATTTCGATGTCTCACGTCCAACTGTCCGCGAAGCGCTGAAAAGGCTTGCCGCCCAGAGCCTGATACGCACCCAGCGGGGCGCCACCGGCGGCGCTTTTGTGAACCGTCTGAGTTTCGAGGCCGCGTATCCCCAGCAGATCACGACCTCGACGCTGCTTTTGAGCATGAATGCTGTGAAATTCGAGACGGCGTGCGAAGCCCGCTATGCGCTGGAACGCGCCTGTGCACCCCTGTCGGCTGAGCGGCGTACGCCCGACCATCTGGCCACAATGCGCGCCGAAATCCACCGCCAGGCCCAGCCCGGGCTGACAGACGAGGCGTTCTGTGCCTCTGACGTGGCCTTTCACCGGGCGCTGGTGGATGGCGCGTGCAATCCCGTGCTCAGCTACCAGCTTGCTGGCGCGGTTGAAGCCATGCAGCCGCTGATGAATATGATCACCTTCACCGCGCGCTCCCGCAGCAGGATTGTGGATATCCACACGGCCATTGCAGATGCGCTGGAGACACATGACGGCGCGCGCACCCAGGATGCCCTGTCTGATCTTGAAAAGGAAACGCAGGCACTTGCTACAAGTGTGTTTGAAGCCCGGGCCAGGCAAAGCACCGCCTGAGATCAGTCGCTGGTGCTGGCCTCAGCGTCCTGCCCGCGACGCGTATGTTCTGCTGTTGCCCGCTCATCAAGCGAAGCGTCCACAAGATACTGAAGCGCCCGCCAGATGTTTTTCATATGCCGGGCAGAGCCTGGCTGACTGTGCTTGTCGATCAACTCGCCGATCCGCATGAGAGACAGGGATTCGTGCTGCTCGATGTCATCACGCACCTCATCCATCACAGCATCGGCAAGATCGAAAAACGACCGCACGATCTGGGATTTTTCGGAATCGCTGAGCGCAGTATCTGCGGCAAAAACGTCATCGTTTTCCGCCAGACCCGAATGATCACGCTTGTCTGTTGTGGTAAGGGTAGAAGACATGCTGTCCAGGGCCGTAGTATGGTCGAAAGACGCAGACGTCTTTGGTTTGAAAACTGAAAATTACCTTATAGGTGGTAGTGGGAGTGTCAAGACCAGCGCTGGGTTGAACCATCTCCGAACAGTATTTCTTCGGCCTGCCGGGACGCAGTCAGAATGGATTCAATCTGCTCGGGATTCCAGCGGTGGATATGGGGCAGCATCGCACAGACTGTGCCGGCAGCCCTGCCGTTCCGGCGAAAGACCGGCGCTCCCGCGTATGACCCTATACCCAGCTCGGAAACCGCCGGATTGCCCCGCAGCAACGGATGATTAAAGGCATCATCCACGATCAGCGGGAATCCCATTTCCACCGTATGTTCACAGACCGGATACCCGATCGGCAACTCATGGCGCAGACGTTCCGGCAGACGCGGACCACAATACCCGTGCACAACATGTTTGTCCGGCAACATCTCTGTGATCAGTACAGTACCGGCCCCCACGCATTGCAACAGGCGTTGTGCAAGTTCATCTGCAGTGCCTGAAATTCCGATGTCTGACATCGCAACCTCCGATCGGGCCAGCAGCGCCTGGTACGCTGCACTCCCGGAATGCTTCGTATTCAAAATAAAGCCACACCGGTACGAACGCACCGCCGCAGACGAAAACCCGGGCACCTGGAAAATCAGCACCCACAGGTCAGCACAAATTTTTTTACTCAATTTACAGTCGCCGGCTCTCCCTCCGGCACAAAAAGGTTAACACATACCGGGTGTTTACGGAAGACAGCTGACGCAATTATGTCATTTCTATCTGGGGTTGCAAAGCGGTTGCAGCAGTGAACATGCATCCTTGCGCAAAGCGGCAAAACAGCTACGTCCCATGGTATGAGCGACATCATCAACATCACCTGCTGCCTTCTGACCATCGGGTTCGGGCTGTTTGGCTTTCTGGCACCACGCTACACTGCGGCGGCTCTCGATCTGGAAACGGGGCAATCCACGATGGGGCTTTCGGAGTTGCGGGCGTCCGTGGGCGGGCTTTTTGTGGTTGCCGGCGCTGGTGCCATTTTGATCGGGCACCCGGTGTCGTTCGTCATGGTTGGCGTCGCCTTCGTTGGTGCCGCTCTGGGACGCGCTGTGTCGCTGGTACTGGATAAACCACCTGTGGCCAAAGTGCTGTTGTTTGGCGGAATAGAGGCCGCACTTGCCGCGGCGCTGATCGGCGCAAACGCGTCCGCTGTGTTCTGAAACGGCATTTTCAGTTGAAGAACCAATTTTAGAAAACTGATATTCAACCATATTTTCAGTTTTTCTATTTTTTCGACTTTCACTTGAGCCCCCCCAGACAAGCCCCTATATTGGGACTGTTCTTCGGAACTATGAACATAAACGCGCTCGTAATAAGCGGATCGGACCCGGGGGCGGTACCCGGCGGCTCCACCAAACATCCTTCATTTGAGGACTATGGGGCCGAAACAGGATCGACGAACGTCTAAAGGGGTTAGCTTTGTTTCGGTGAGATACCACCGTTATCGGTTCAAAACGTACAATTGCAAATGACAATCGTGCACCGGCGGCAATGGCTGCATAAGCAGTCGGAGCTTCCGAAATCTTAAGCCCTGGCGCCTTGCAGCACCAGGCGGGGTCCGCAGGCACCTGGCAACAGAAGCCTGCACCTCATCATATCCCGATCTTCTGCACGACAGGCACGGGCGACCGGTGACCTTTGGCAGCCCATAGCCAACTGACCAGCGCAGGCAATTGACCGCGACCGCATGAACTGGCATCCGGAACACATGGGAGCACATGATTGCCCCGCAAGGCTGAATCCCGAGGGTCATATCCTGTTCCCGCTGAAGGTTACTGCACAATGGACGGATATCTGACACCCGCCCCGGAAATTCTGCTGCGTGCCATTGATTTGCCAGCGGCGCCCGCTCAAACCCTGCCCTGCAGACAACAACTGCCGGCGCTCGACAGACAGCCACGAAACCAGCGCGCCGGTTTGGAGGCTCTATGAGCGCCCCCTCTTTTCAGGAGATGTTCCGCGTCTTCGGGCGGATCGGACTGCTGTCTTTCGGCGGGCCGGCCGCGCAGATTTCGCTGATGCACCGCGAACTGGTAACGGAGCAAAGATGGCTCAGCGAGCCGGATTTCCTGCGCGCGCTGTCTCTGTGCATGCTGCTGCCTGGCCCTGAAGCCATGCAACTGGCCACATATGCAGGCTGGCGGCTGCACGGGACGCGTGGCGGGCTGATTGCGGGACTGCTGTTTGTGTTGCCGGGCGCTTTGGTCGTGCTCGCGCTGGCGCTTGGCTATGCCGTTTATGGACAGGTGCCTCTGGTTCAGGCCGCCTTCGCGGGCATTAAGGCGGCCGTTATTGTTATCGTGCTGCAGGCACTCTGCCGGGTTGCAGGGAAATCACTGAAAACCCCAACAGCCTGGATACTCGCTCTTGCGGCGTTCAGCGGCCTGTTTCTGTTCGGCATACCCTTCCCACTTCTGGTGATCGGCGCGGGGCTCTGGGGCTTCCTGACGACCCGCACCAAGGAAGCACCGGTGCCGCCCGCCCTGCCCCTACACCACAACAGCCTGCGGACATTCGTCATCTGGGCTGGGCTCTGGCTGGCACCCGTGCTGGTGCTGGCTGCGACCGGGCAGACCTTCCTGACAGACATCGCTCTCTTTTTCTCCAAACTCGCCGTTGTGACCTTTGGCGGGGCTTATGCGGTGCTCACCTGGATCACCCAGACCGTCGTGACCGATTTCGGCTGGATCACACCGGATCAGATGATCGATGCGCTGGGGCTGGCAGAAACAACGCCCGGTCCGCTGATCCTGGTCACCGAATTCGTGGCTTTGCTGGCGGGGTACGCGCAGGGCGGCGTGCCGCTGGCACTTGCTGCGGGCGCCGTCACGCTCTGGGTGACCTTTGTGCCCTGTTTTTTGTGGATTTTCCTGGCCGGGCCCTGGCTGGATGCCATCAGCGCCCGCCCCCGCCTGTCCGCCACACTGGAGGCCGTTACCGCCGCCGTCGTTGGCGTTATTCTCAACCTTGCTGTGTGGTTCGCGATCCATGTGCTGTTCACACGAACGCTGCCGGACACAGGCATTGCGGCCCCGCTCCCGGACCCGGGCTCAGCAGATTTTCAGGCGTTTCTGCTCACCGGGCTCGCCGCGGTCCTGATCACGGGTCTGAACTGGGGGATCCTGAAAGTCCTGACGGCTATGGCCCTTGCCGGACTTCTCATCAGTCTCTTCTGATTTTACCCGATTTGCCGGTGCAGCCTCTTTTATCCGCCGGTGAATCAGCTATGCTTCTTCTCGACTGTCCGCGCGGGGGAACCCCATGAGCCGAAGCATAGATTACGGTAACCTGATGCATGACGCCATGCGTGGCCTGATCCGCAAGGTGCTTCAGGATGTGTCCGACAATGGCCTGCCCGGCGCGCATCATTTCTTTATAACATTTGACACCAGTCACCCGGATGCTGAACTGGCCGACTGGCTGTCAGACCGCTACCCCGGTGAAATGACGGTTGTGATGCAGCACTGGTATGACAACCTCGATGTGGGGGACGAAGGTTTTGCGGTCACGCTGAATTTCGGCGATGCGCCGGAGCCGCTTTACATTCCCTATGACGCGATCCGGACCTTTGTGGATCCATCTGTTGAGTTCGGCCTGCGGTTTGAGACCCAGCAGGACGAAGATGACGAGGACGCACCGGTGGCAGAGGCAACGCCGATGCCCGCGAAAATGCCTGCCACACGCAAAATAACCGAAGAACCGGCAGAAGCCGCTGCCGAAGACGACACAGAAAAATCCGGCGATGCCGAGGTCGTATCGCTCGACAGCTTCCGGAAGTAACTGTCAGATTTTTTTCAGAAATGTCGTGACTGTTCGCTGGATTTCGCCGTTTCGCACTGACTGATATTCCAGCTTCAGGCCCCCGTCGGTCAGCGTCCGGTTAAACTGCTGGATTTCATATCCGCCATCTTCCGCGACGAACAGCGAATACACACTGAGCGTGTCGCCATCAATCCGGCTCCATACATAGGGCTCACCCTTCATCGGATCCAGTTGCACCGAATGGCCAAACACGTTGCGTTTCATGGCCGAGGCGTAGACATCCGCACGGTCGCTTGGCACAAATTCAATGGAGTATGACTTCGATTTCGCCGTGCCATTCGGTCGGTAAGTCGTCGACGTCCAGTCAACGCGGTACCCTTCGTCCGTTGGTTCAATGGTCACGCTCATGTCACGCGGACGGGCCGTACCATCGGCGGAGATCACATCCGCACTGCCCTCGTAACTTCCGGCGAACCGCGTAATATCCGCCTGCGCCGCTGCCGCCGTGAGAGCAAGCGCACAAAAACATAGGCAGAGGGCAAGGGCCTGCCGTGTTACAGCCAGGGACCAGGTCATATCAATCGTACCTCCACTACGCACCGGACAGCTGCAGCTGTCCCTAATAACTTAGGTCACCTGGCGCATCATGCAATCTCTCACCCTGCGGCACTTCGCAGCGTTCTGCCCGTTGCGCCGCGCGTCATGCAGCGGTACACCCGATGCGACGCAATTCACCCACGGAGCCACCCATGTCCCAGACCCGCACAGAAACCGACAGCTTTGGTCCGCTTGAGGTTCCGGCAGACAAATACTGGGGCGCTCAGACCCAGCGTTCCATCATGAATTTCCCGATCGGCTGGGAAAAGCAGCCAATCGCGGTTGTGCGGGCACTCGGCGTGATCAAAAAGGCCTGTGCGCAGGCCAATATCGAGCTGGGCAAACTGGACACTGAACGCGGTAACGCCATTGTGCAGGCCGCCGGCGAAGTGGTTGAGGGCCGCTTTGACGACAACTTCCCGCTTGTGGTCTGGCAGACCGGGTCCGGCACACAATCAAACATGAATGCCAACGAAGTGATCGCCAACCGGGCCATTGAAATCCTGGGGGGCGTGATCGGGTCCAAAGACCCTGTACACCCCAACGATCACTGCAACATGGGTCAGTCGTCAAACGATACTTTCCCGACCGCCATGCACATTTCCACAGCGATGACAGCGCGTGATGTACTGTTGCCCGGTCTTGAAAAACTGCACGCAGCACTGGAGGCGAAGGTTTGCGAATTTGACGGCATCATCAAGATCGGCCGGACACATACCCAGGATGCAACGCCGCTGACGCTGAGCCAGGAGTTCTCGGGCTACACGCATCAGGTCGCCATGGGCATCCAGCGGGTGAAGGACGCGCTGGGGCGCATCTACGAACTGGCGCAGGGCGGTACAGCTGTCGGCACAGGCCTCAATACGTCGCCTGGATGGGATGTGATGGTCGCAGCCAATATGGCCCAAATCACAGGCCTGCCCTTTGTGACAGCACCCAACAAGTTCGAGGCGCTGGCTGCTCACGACGCGATGGTCGAAATGTCCGGCGCTCTGAAGACTGTCGCGGCATCGCTCTTCAAAATCGCCAACGACATCCGTCTGCTGGGTTCTGGCCCCCGTTGTGGTCTGGGCGAACTGATCCTGCCGGAAAATGAGCCCGGGTCGTCGATCATGCCGGGCAAAGTCAACCCGACCCAGTGTGAGGCCCTGACCCAGGTCTGTGCGCATGTGATGGGCAACGATGCCGCCGTCGGTTTTGCCGGAAGCCAGGGGCATTTTGAGCTCAACGTCTATAAACCGATGATGGCGTACAACGTGCTGCAGTCGATGCAGTTGCTGGGAGATGCCGCATCGGCGTTCACCGACAATCTGATCGACGGACTGCGCGCGGATGCGGACCGCATTGAGAAACTGATGCGCGAGTCGCTGATGCTGGTAACTGCTCTGGCGCCGGAGATCGGCTACGACAACGCCACAACGGTCGCAAAGACCGCGCATAAGAACGGCACTACCCTCATCGAGGAAGCGGTTAACCTTGGGTTCGTGACCGAAGAGCGCTTCAACGAAGTGGTGCGCCCGGAAAACATGACCGGGCCCAAATGAGCAAACCGGTCAACCTGAACAGGTTTCGCAAGGAACGTGCCCGGCAGGAAAGCCGGGCGCGGGCCGATGAAAACGCGGTCAGGTTCGGACGCAGCAAGGCCGAAAAAGAACTGGACCAGGCCCGTAAAGACCTGGCCGACCGCCGCACAGACGGGCACAGGCGCGACAAGTGAGCCGCAGGCCCGTTAAACGCTCTGTCACCCTCAAGGGACACCGCACCTCAATCTCGCTGGAAGACGAGTTCTGGCAGGCGCTGCGCGATATTGCGGCCGCGCGGTCCACGCCTCTTAATGCTCTGGTGGCTGAAATCGATGTGGCACGGGGCACAGAGACCGGTCTGGCCTCTGCAATCCGCGTCTACGTGCTGCGCCAGCTTCAGGCGCAGCTGGAACGCTCTCAGACGGACGCGCGATAAATTTTGTCGATGTTGCCGCCCAGTGCCGCGTCAAACTCCGCATCAGACATACTGATCTGAAGCCCTTCGGTCAGGGCACGGCTGAAGCTGGCGATCATGTGATCATTCTGCGCCAGACGCGCCGACGCGTCATCGGTGGAATATCCCCCCGACAGGGCCACAACGCGCAATACCCGCGGGTGCTGTGCCAGAGCGTCATAGAGACCCGCCTTTTCAGGCAGTGTGAGCTTGAGCATAATGTCAACGCCGTCAGGCAGCGCGTCCAGATGCCGGGCGATTTCAGCCTCCAGCATGGCTTCAGCCTCTGCTTTGGTCTCAGAGTGAATGTTCACCTCCGGCTCCAGGATCGGCACCAGACCGGCTGCGGTTACGGTCGCACCCACCTCGAACTGCTGCGCCACGATGGCCGCGATACCGGCCGCGTCCGCCTCGTGGATGACCGAGCGTTCCTTGGTCCCGAAGATACCCTTGCCGCGCGCTTCCTCCAGAAGGGTTTCCAGACCAGGCATCGGCTTCATCAACTGCACGCCGTCCGCCTGTTCTTCCAGACCTTTGTCGATCTTCAGGAACGGGACAATACCACGGTCATGCCACAACAGCTCCGCGACAGGTTTGCCAGTGATCGTGTCATTCATAGTGCGTTCAAAAAGGATCGCACCGATGACTTTCTCACTGGTGAAATCGGACGACAGAATGATCCGCGCGCGCATGTCATGCATGGCACGGAACATCTCTTCATCACCGGAATAATCTGAGGGTTCAACACCATAAAGGCTCAGCGCCTTGGGCGTGGAGCCGCCCGACTGGTCCAGTGCTGCGATAAAACCTGCGCCGGACTGCATCTGTTCGCGCATTGAAGACTGATCTGACATGTCTCACTCGTTCCTTCTGATTCCGCCCCTGCGCCTTTCCATAAATGACTGATCGGACGGAAGATACATGTTAGCGCCGGACAACGCGCCGACGAATTGCTTCAGAGCATCCGGACGCCGCAATTGCGGTCCGCATCGCATGCAATCCAGCGTGGCGGCAGACAGGAAATCTGCCTGAGTGATCGAGGTCTTGGAACGGGCGGCCGGTTATCCCAGAAGCGCAAGCGCCGGGAATTTCTCCAGCAGCCACCAGGAAAACGTCGTGAACGCCCCAGTCAGCATGGCAAGCCCCACCAGAAGCAGCAGCCCCCCCATCACACGTTCAATCGTATGCATGTGGCGCTTGAGGCGGTTCATGACACCCATTGCCCGGGTGATAAACATCGCCGCGAGCAGGAAAGGAATACCCAGCCCAGCAGCATAGATGCCCAACAGGACAGTCCCGCGTGTGACGGATGCCTCGGATGCGGCAAGCGACAGGATCGCGCCCAGCTGCGGGCCGATGCAGGGCGTCCAGCCAAAGGCAAAGGCCAACCCAAGAATATAGGCGCCAAAGCTTGAGCCGCCACGCTCGCCTGCATCCAGACGGGCCTCACGATCGAGGAAGGGAATACGGAAGACACCCAGAAAATGCAGGCCGAAGATGATGATCACGATCCCCGAAATGCGGGCAAACAGCAGCTGGTTCTGCAGGAAAAACGCCCCGAACGCGGAAGCCGTGAACCCAAGGATCAGAAAGACGGTGCTCAGCCCCATCACAAAGAACAGCGCCGAGACAACAGCCCGCCTGCGCGCGGCGTTCTCCCCGGACATCTCGCTCAGGCTGACGCCGCTCATATAAGCGAGGTAGGGCGGCACAATGGGCAGCACACAGGGGCTCAGGAAACTGATGATCCCGGCAAAAAGGGCCACTGTCATGGCCGGCAGAAGACCCGCGTCTATGATTTCAATTCCAAACATACCCGACCCCTAGCGGATCGGGTGCCGCACGTCACCCCGGCGAATGGTCACAACATTGTGGACAGAATGAAATATCACCCCTATCTGAGCGACATGAATGCCGAAAACACCGCTGAACTTGATGCCACCGGGCTGCTCTGCCCCCTGCCCGTTCTGAAAGCCCGCAAACGGCTTCAGGGCCTTAGTCCCGGCGATACCCTGAAGATACTGGCCGACGATCCCGCAGCTGTGATTGACGTGCCGCATTTCTGTCATGAGGCTGGTCATGAACTGATTTCCGCCGCCAACAGCGGCACCGTTCAGACATATGTTATCCGGAAGAAGGCATAAAAAAACAGGCTCCGAAGAGCCTGTTTTCAGCGTTTCACTGTAATCTCAGGTCAGCCGCCGAGCGACCACCAGCCTTTGCGTTTGGGCTTGGGCGGCTCTTCGGGCGCGGGTGCTGGTTCTGCGGCTACCGGTTCCGGTGCAGGCTCTGCAGCCACAGGCTCAGGTGCCGGTGCTTCGGCCACCTGCTCTGCTTCCGCAGGCGCGGGTTCCGGGTCTGCAGGTGTCTCTGCCGGCGCTTCTTCGGCAACCGGCGCAGGATCTGCATCCTTCTTCTTCGCACGGCTTGCCCGCTTGCGTTTGGGCTTCTCAGGTTCAGCCGGCGCTTCCGGCTCCGCCTTTGCATCTTCCGCAGGCGCTGCTTCGGTTGCAGGCTCTTCTGACGGTTGCGGCGCATCTTCGGCCGCAGCCTCCGAGGCCTCAGCCTCCTTGGCCGCTGCGGGCTTTCTGGACCGCGAACGGGTACGCTTCGGTTTGGCCGGTTTTTCCGATGCCTCAGCAGACTCGTCGGTTGCCTGCTCTGCGTTTGCGTCGGTCTGCGTATCAGCAGCCTCGCCAGTCACATTTCCGGCATCCGCACCATCCTCAGACCCGGAGGTTTCTGCGGCGTTCTGATCGCCTGTCTCTTCTCCGGACTGCTGATCGTTGTTGTTGCGGTTCCGGCTCCGTCTGCGGCGACGACGACGGCGCTTCGGCTTGCCTTCACCTTCGTTCTCCTGCGCCGCGGCTGGTGCTTCTTCCTCATCGACCGGCTCGTCAGCATCGACCTGATCCATCAGCGATGTATCAACGGAAACCACGGCTTCGGCAGAGGCTTTGACGATGCGTGTCGCTGTTTTGAACTTCTCCATGCTGAAGTCCGGGCTGACCAGCGCAGGATCCCCTTCAATCCGCACCGACAGGCCATAGCCGGCCTCGATCTGAGCGATGTGCTCCCGCTTCTGGTTCATCAGGAAGTTGGCGATGCCCACGGGCGCTTTGATCAGCACCTCGCGGGAACGCTTGCGCGTGCCCTCTTCCTCGATCTGACGCAGGATCGACAGCGCCAGATTGTCGTCCGAGCGGATCAGGCCGGTGCCATGGCAGGCATGGCAGGGCTGTGTCGTCGCCTCGATCATACCGGGACGCAGGCGCTGCCGCGACATCTCCATGAGGCCGAAGCCGGAAATGCGTCCGACCTGAATGCGCGCACGGTCGGTCTTGAGTTTTTCCTTCATGCGCTTTTCGACAGCGGAGTTGTTTTTACGCTCGTCCATGTCGATGAAGTCGATCACGATCAGACCGGCGAGGTCGCGCAGCCGAAGCTGGCGGGCAACCTCATCGGCTGCCTCCAGGTTCGTCTTGGTCGCCGTCTGCTCGATGGAGCCTTCTTTGGTCGCGCGTCCCGAGTTCACGTCGATCGCCACAAGCGCCTCGGTCACACCGATCACGATGTACCCGCCCGAGGGCAGCTGAACGGTCGGGTTGAACATGGAGGCCAGGTAGCTCTCGACCTGGTAACGCGCAAAGAGCGGCAGACCTTCATTGTAGAGCTTCACGTTTTTGGCGTGGCTCGGCATGATCATCTTCATGAAGTCCTTGGCGATGCGGTAGCCGCGCTCACCCTCCACAAAAACCTCATCGATCTCACGGTTATAGAGATCCCGGATCGAGCGTTTGATCAGGTCGCCTTCTTCATAGATCTTCGCCGGTGCGATGGATTTCAGCGTCAGTTCACGGATCTGCTCCCACAGACGCTGCAGATACTCATAATCGCGTTTGATCTCCGCCTTGGTCCGCTTTGCCCCGGCCGTGCGCACAATAAGTCCGGCACCCTGCGGTACTTCGATCTCGTTGGCAATTTCTTTGAGCTTCTTGCGATCAGCGGCATTGGTGATCTTGCGGCTGATACCCCCGCCACGCGCCGTGTTCGGCATCAGCACACAGTAACGGCCAGCGAGGCTGAGGTACGTTGTCAGCGCAGCTCCCTTGTTGCCACGCTCTTCCTTGACGACCTGCACCAGCAGGATCTGGCGTACTTTAATGACTTCCTGAATTTTGTAGCGGCGCGGACGCGGCTTGCGGGCCGGACGGATGTCTTCCTGATCGTCTTCGTCTGCGACGGATTCAATGCTGTCATCCTTGGATGACGCATCAGCCTTGCGTGGCTGGTCGTCATCATCATCGTCAGCCGCATCTGCGTCTGCGTCAGGTGCGTCGCCGTCGGTGTCTTCTGTGCTGCTTTCAGCTTCACTGTTTTCAGATGCGGCTGCCTCTGCAGCCTCTTCCGGTGTGTCCTCCGGCTCTTCGACGGGCGTCTCTGCGACGCGTTCCATCGGCGAAGACCCTTCTTCGTCATCCAGATCAATCGTCTGCATGCCCTCAATCTGATCCGTGTCCACTTCTTTCGTCGCGGTTGCATCTTCAGATTGCGTATCTTCGGCCTTGGCGCGCGACCGGCTGCGACGGCGGCGCTTGGGTTTTTCCTCGTCGTCTTCTTTGGCCTTCTGCGCTTCGGCATAAGCGCGTTCTTCCTCAAGCAGCGCCTGTCGGTCGGCTACCGGGATCTGATAATAGTCCGGATGAATTTCCGAGAACGCAAGGAACCCGTGGCGGTTACCGCCATAGTCCACGAACGCCGCCTGGAGCGACGGTTCGACCCGTGTTACTTTTGCGAGGTAGATGTTGCCAGCGAGCTGGCGTTTGTTTTCGGATTCAAAGTCAAACTCCTCAACCTTGTTTCCGTCGACCACCACAACGCGGGTCTCTTCCGCGTGGGTGGCATCGATAAGCATTTTCTTAGCCATGTTTCCAGATTGCACAGCCGCAGCCTGCCCCATCCCGGAGGATCGGCCAGATGCGGAATATGTCTTGTCAGGGCGATCAGGGACGCACGCACTTCCATGCCTGGCGGTGCCAGGGGAAATCTGCTCAAAGCTTCGGCGCGCGTCATCGCGGTTCTTCTCCGACGCGGGCTCACAAAGGCGGCCTCGCGTCCATTATTTACTGCGTGTTTTGGGGCGTATGCGCCTTACAACCCGTCAGCGGTTCGTCAGCCGTTTCCGGCTCAATCGGTCTGACACGGTGACCTGATGTCTCAAACGTCACGCAGGTGCCAGCGAAACTCACAGGAAGGCGGACCGAAATCCGCCACTCCGTCCCCTCAGATAATGCTACCTGAGGTAAAAACACAATGGGTAAAGTGCACTGCGCAGGTGTCCGCCACCGAAAACCCGGCTCTGAAGTGGGTCTCCTGCCGGTCCTCGCCTGTTCACATACCGGTTCAGGAGGGCTTCGCCAGCTGCCAGATCTGCTCAACGGGATAGCTTTTTGCCCATTCTGCGGGCACGGCGCCACGAGTGTCATCGGCCCAGTCGGGCGCATAGATCTCATCGTATTTCCGCACAGAAAAACCAATCTTCGAAAAGAGCTTCATCCAGTCCGAGAACGTCAGGTTGAAACAGATCCCGCTCGGGTCGATCTCAACCTTTGTCCAGTCAGCACCCCACATATCCCGGTACGGCCGGTGCAGCTTTGTGTCACAGGGCGCGCCATCTTCGGGCGAACAGATCAGCGACAACGGGTGATTGCCCAGAAACGCGAGCCGACCGCCCGGTTTCAGCAGCCGCCAGGCTTCGGTCAGCCAGTCCTCAGGCGGGCACCAGATCGCAGCGCCATATTCCGAAACCGCGAAATCGAAGGAGGCATCTGGCAACCCGGTTTTTTCCGCATTTCCTTCGATAAACGTGATGCCGGCATCGTATTCCGCGGACAGGCGGCGGGCGGTTGCGAGCTGCTGTGGCGCGACATCAATCGCCGTAACACGGGCCCCACGGCTTGCCATCCAGCCCGAGACATACGCCGTACCGCACCCCAGCTCGATGGCGTCCATGCCGGTCATGTCGGCAGGCAGCATCCCGATGCCCTGATCGGTGTGGTTCCAGTTGCCCCAAACCGGTTCATCAAGGCCCCAGAGGCGCTCACCGGCGCGGACCCAGTTCGGGGCATCCGCGTCCCAGACATCCCTGTTTACCGAAACGTGGTCCCTGCCCATCGTGCTGCTCCGTCATCTGTAGAGTTGCCGGTATAGCACGGGCCGGGCCCGTCACCCAAATGCGCCGGACCCGCAAAGCCGGATGTCAGAGGTAATCGGACCGCGCGAGACCGTATTTCGCCATCTTTTCGTTCAGCGTCCGGCGCGGCAGGCAAAGCTCGTCCATAACGCTGGCAATGGAGCCACGGTGGCGGCGCATGGTGTTGTCGATCAGCATGCGCTCAAACGCCTCAACATATTCCTTGAGCGGCTTGCCTTCGGTCGTCATCACCGGCTGCATGTCTTCGTGATCGTTCATCAGAAGCGAGGCAATCGTCCCTGCCCCGCGACGCGACTGCAGCACTGCGCGTTCAGCCACGTTGATCAGCTGACGCACGTTGCCCGGCCAGGGCGCCTGCAGCAGTTGCGCGGCTTCCTGTGCGGTCACTTTGGGCGCTTCACATCCGTACTCATCGGAGAACTGCTCGCTGAGGCGGGTGAAAAGCGTCAGGATATCCTCGCCGCGCATCCGCAGCGGCGGCACAGTGATCCGCAGGGCTGCCAGGCGGTAAAAAAGATCTGCGCGCAGCGCGTCCTCGGACGTGCGGCCGGCTTCCTGCAGATTGGAGATCGCGACGATACGGGTTTCCGCCGGGGTGCCCTGTTCGTTGATCACGCTCAGCAGGCGCGCCTGCATGGTCTCTGACAGTGCCTCAATGTCCTCAAGCACCAGCGTGCCGCCGCGGGCTTCCTCGATCGCAGGCAACTGCGCATCCTCGGGCATCATCGGTCCGAAAAGACGCTTGCTCAGCGCTTCCTCTTCGAATGCGCCACAGCTGACCAGCACAAACTTCTTGCCGGCCCGGCTGCCAACCGCGTGCAGCGCATGCGCCACCAGGGTCTTGCCTGTTCCGGTTTCGCCATCGATCAGCACGTGACCATCGGCCTGGCCCAGATCCAGGATATCCTCGCGCAGACGTTCCATGACCGGGGACTGGCCGATCAGCTTTTTCATGATCTGGCCGCCGTCGCTCAACTCGCGACGCAGGGCCCGGTTATCCATCACCAGCCTGCGCGCGCCGGTCGCCCGCTTGGCCAGTTCACTCATCCGGTCTGGATTGAAGGGCTTTTCGAGAAAGTCATACGCACCCACGCGCATCGCCTCGACCGCCATCGGCACATCGCCGTGACCGGTGATCATGATCACCGGCAGCGCACTGTCGCTGCCCATCAGCTTTTTAAGAAACTGCATCCCGTCCATGCCCGGCATACGAATGTCCGAGATGACGATGCCCGGATAGTCCGGCCCGAGCACCTTGAGCGCATCCTCTGCACTGCCGAATGTTTCGGTGTCATATCCGGACAGGGCCAGCCACTGGCTGATCGACTGCCGCATATCCTGTTCGTCATCCACAATCGCAATTTTCATCGCCTGAGCCATGATTTACTCCGCTGCCTGTGTCGCCTCGTCACCGGTCAGCACCGGCAACTGCATCTCAAATACTGCGCCCCCTGCCTGTCCGTTACGGGCAGTAAGCCTTCCTCCAAGGTCGTTAACGATCCCCGAGGAGATGGCAAGCCCCAGGCCCACGCCGTCCCCGGGCTGTTTGGTGGTGTAGAAAGGCTCAAACAGCGAATCGAGGTCTTCGATCCCGGGCCCGTTGTCCCGGACGGTCAGCGTTGCGGTCTCTCCGGCAGAGAGCATGACTTCCACCCTAGGTTGACGCTCGGACTTGGTCGCGTCAATAGCGTTACGCAGCAGGTTCACCATCACCTGTTCGATGCGCAGCCTGTCCCCCATCACGCGGACCGGGGCATCGGGGATGATCCGGGCGATCTCAACCTGCCGCTGACGCAGCTGCGGTTCCATCATCGACAGCGACGATGCCAGCGCTTCGCCCATGTCTACAGGGGTAAACGCCTCCTGGCCTTTACGGGCATATGACTTCAGCTGGCGTGTAATGCCCCCCATACGTTCGATCAGATCATCGATCCGTCCGAACGACGAAAGCGCCTCTTCCTGACGGTTGCGCCGCAATAGCAGCCGCGCGCCGGCAAGATAGGTTTTCATCGCCGCCAGCGGCTGATTGAGTTCGTGACTGACAGCCGCAGACATCTCGCCCAGAGCGGCCAGTTTGCTTGACTGCTCCAGCGTCTGTTCGGCCACTGCCAGCGTTTCCTGCACCCTTTTGCGCTCGGCGATTTCCCGCTGCAGCGCCACGTTCAGGGACCGCAGTTCAGCGGATTCCTGCTGAAAAAGCGCCATGCGCAACGCGCTGCGGCGGCTCAGGGCATAGAAGGTCAGCGCGAGAAGAATCGCAAACCCCATGATTTCGAGGGCCAGCACGCCGTTTACGCGTTCACGCACCGAGGCATAGGTGGTGAAGGAGGTGAGCTTCCAGCCCCGGAACGGAATGCGCGTCTCAAGCCGCATCACCGCCTCGCCCTGCAGGTATGCTTCCGCCGGCAGCGCGGTCCAGTCTGCAGTTGCCTGGATCGCCCGCTGGATCGCGTTCTGAGGTGTCTGACGGGCCAGCGCCTCTTCTTCGGTTCGCCCGCGCCAGCGCGGCTCGGTGCTCAGAATAATCGCGCCCGTACTGTCGGTGACGATCACCGCATCGGAAATGCCCGCCCAGGCGGCCTCGAATTTCTGCAGTGCAACCTCGACGACAATGACGCCCAGGACTTCCGATCCGAACTCTACACGACGGGAATAGATGAAATCATAGGCACCGGTGTCCCGCTGCGCGACCGTGAAAACCGTGGCATTCGAACGCACGGCGTCCACAAAAAAGGCATCCTGGCGGTAGGCCGACCCAAGCCTGTTCCTGTCCGTGGCGGCAACAGTGCGCCCGTCGATGTCCAGCAGCATCAGCGAGGCGGCACCGATCTCCTCAACAAAGGAGATCAGCCTGCGTGTGGACGCCGTATAGTCGGCGGAGTTCAGCGCGCCGACAAGTTCGGCGTCGCGCGCAAGCAGCCGCGGCACAATCGCATTCTGGCGCAGTTCTGCGAGCAGGTTCCCGCTGTAGAGCGCCAGGCGCAGCTCTGCCCGGTTCTTCGTGCTTTCCGTGAACCGGTCCGTCAGCAGTTTGTTGGTGACTGATACAACCGTGACCGCGAGCACAATCAGCACAACCACAGCGGCGCGCACGCGCCAGCTGTTGGTCAGGGCTGGTGGATCCGGATCAGTATCAGCAGACATGTCTCAGACTATGCCGAAGGTGTGGTCACCCTCAAGTCACGCTGTGCTGAGGACACCGCCCAATGCGCGAAAGAGCGCCTGACCGTCCGTGCCGCCATGGCCGGCATCCGCCGCCCGTTCCGGGTGAGGCATCATACCGAGAACGCGGCGGTTCTCTGACAGGATACCGGCGATGTCCGCGCGGGCGCCGTTCGGGTTGTCTGTGTAGCGGAAGGCGACGCGGTCTTCGTCCTGCAGCATGGCAATGGTGTCGTCATCTGCAAAGTAATTGCCGTCGTGATGCGCGATGGGCACGTTGATCACGTCACCCGCGTTGTAGCCTTCAGTAAAGGCCGACGCAGACGTCTCAACCCGCAGGCCAACCGTCCGGCAGATATACTTCAGTCCTGCGTTTCGCAGCAGCGCGCCCGGCAGCAGACCTGTTTCCGTCAGAACCTGGAAACCATTGCAAATGCCGATGACGTAGCCACCCCGCTCCGCATGATCAGCAACCGCCCGGCAGATCGGCGAATTCGCGGCAATCGCCCCACAGCGCAGATAATCCCCAAAGGAGAACCCACCCGGGATGCCGATAATATCCACGCCATCGGGCATGGATGTGTCCTTGTGCCAGACCATCGAAACCTTTGCACCAGCGGCCTCAAATGCCACCGCAAGATCGCGGTCGCAGTTCGATCCGGGGAAAACGACGACGGCAGCATGCATCAGGACAGCTCCACCGAATAGGATTCGATGACCGTGTTGGCGAGAAGCTTTTCACACATCGCTGTGACGTCGGCTTCCGTTGTGCCGTCTGCCAGGTCCAGCTCGATGACTTTTCCCTGACGCACTCCGTTCACACCATCAAAACCCAGCGCTCCCAGCGCGTGACGCACGGCCTCTCCCTGCGGGTCGAGAACGCCGTTTTTGAGCATGACATGCACCCTGGCCTTCATACTGTGATCTTCCTTTGTTGCTGGATCAGTTGATCAGTGTTGGTTTGCTGACGGGTGTTGCGGACTTCGGCATCACGCCAAGGCGTTTGGCAACTTCCGTGTAGGCGTCAGTCAGGTTCCCGAGGTCGCGGCGGAACACGTCCTTGTCGAGCTTCTGACCGGTTTCAATATCCCAGAGGCGGCAGCTGTCCGGGCTGATCTCGTCAGCGACAATCAACCGTGGGAAATCGCCGTCAAAGACGCGACCCACCTCGATTTTGAAGTCGACCAGCCGGATACCGACAGCGAGCATGACACCGGACAGGAAATCGTTCACACGCAGTGCGATGCTCAGGATGTCATCCATGTCCTGCTGGCTGGCCCAGCCGAATGCCGCAATGTGCTCTTCGGTCACCAGCGGATCGCCGAGGCTGTCATCTTTGTAACAGTATTCCACAATGGGTCGCGGCAGCTGCGTGCCCTCTTCGAGCCCAAGCCGCTGAGACATAGTTCCGGCTGCGTAGTTACGGACGATGATTTCGAGCGGTACAATCTCGGCGCTGCGGACCAGTTGTTCGCGCATATTGAGACGGCGGATAAAATGGTTCGGAACCCCGATCTGGGTCAGGCCGGTCATGAAGAACTCGGACAGGCGGTTGTTCAGCACACCCTTACCTTCGATCACGGCTTTCTTTTCAGCGTTGAATGCAGTGGCATCGTCTTTGAAATACTGAACAATCGTGCCCGGTTCCGGGCCTTCATACAGAATTTTTGCTTTGCCTTCGTAAATTTTTTTGCGCCGGGCCATGGGCGTCCTTTCGCGAATGAGCGACGGCAGACCCGCCCCCGCTGCGCTCCTCTTAGTGCAACGCCGGTGATGCTGCAAGACAGCGACCCTTGCGCCGGACGATTCCACACCGCATATCTGTATAAACAGCAAATCATCACCACAAGGAGACCCCCGTGAGCACCTTTGACGACCGCGAAAATGCGTTTGAGAACAAATACGCCCATGACGCAGAGATGCAGTTCAGGGCAGAGGCGCGGCGCAACAAGCTGCTGGGGCTCTGGGCGGCGGAACTGCTTGGTAAATCCGGCGATGCAGCTGCTGATTACGCCAAAGAGGTGGTGAAGTCTGATTTTGAGGAAGCCGGCGACGAAGACGTATACCGCAAGGTGTCCGGCGATCTGGGAGGCCGCGCGGACGAACAGACGATCCGGTCAAAAATGGTCGAGCTGATGGCGGTGGCCAAAGGCCAGATCATGAACGAAGTCTGACCGGGACAAAGCTGATTTTCCGGGGCGTTACAATTCCGCCCCGGGAACATGTCGGAAAACTCATAACAAATGTGAATATTATGAGTTTGCCTGGAGCGGCCAATTCTGAGAGGGGAAGGCTCGGAATTTGAAAGGCCCCGGGCATGACCAACTCATTCGAAGCGTTGCTGCAGGAAAAAGGCACGCTGCTGGCCGATGGTGCCACAGGCACCAACCTCTTTAATATGGGCCTGATGTCCGGCGATGCGCCGGAATTGTGGAACACCGAACATCCTGACCGCATCACGACGCTCTACAAAGGCGCGGTTGATGCCGGCAGCGATCTGTTTCTGACCAACTCCTTCGGGGCGAATGCCTCGCGCCTCAAGCTGCACGATGCCGCAAAACGCGCGCATGAACTGAGCCGTGTCGCGGCCGAGATCGGCCGCGAGGTTGCCGACACCGCCGGGCGCAAGGTGATCGTGGCGGGTTCCGTCGGCCCGACCGGTGAGATCATGGAACCCGTCGGCACGCTGAGCCATGCGGTTGCTGTGGAGATGTTCCACGAGACCGCCGATGGCCTGAAAGAAGGCGGTGCCGACATCGGCTGGCTGGAAACAATCAGTGCGCCGGAGGAATACAGAGCCGCGGCAGAGGGCTTCGCACTCGCCGGTCTGCCCTGGTGCGGAACCATGAGCTTCGATACAGCCGGGCGCACGATGATGGGCGTGACCAGTTCGGACATGGTGCGCATGGTCAATGATCTGGGGGACAAAGCTCCCGTTGCTTTCGGGGCCAACTGCGGCACGGGAGCGTCCGATCTGCTGCGCACCATCCTTGGCTTTGCCGCTCAGGGGCCGGATCAGCCGGTGATCGCCAAGGGCAACGCTGGGATCCCCAAGTATATGGACGGCCATATCCATTACGACGGCACCCCCGAACTGATGGCGGACTACGCTGTTATGGCGCGGGCCTGTGGTGCCCGTGTGATCGGCGGATGCTGTGGCACGATGCCGGAACATCTGGCTCACATGCGCGAGGCTCTGGATACCCGTGTGATGACATCTCCCCCGTCGCTTGAGGAGATCGCGGGCAGGCTGGGCGCGTTCTCTTCCGCAACCGACGGCACCGGCGAGGGTGAACAGCCTGCGCGGCGCACCGCGCGGCGGCGTCGGGCCGCCCGCTGAGACAACCGGAAACCTCCGGACGGCAGACGCCGATACTCTGTAAATTAACTGGAAAAACCCTTTTAGGCTCCGGGGTATAGCCGGAAATTCCTGTGGAAAAGTCGCCCCCGGATATGGCGGTGTCGCTATTGTGACAGTTGGACGCACCCGATTTGTCGCAATACAGAACAGAAACTGCACGCATCGCGTGACGTCAGAAAGGTAAGCCCATGTCCGACGAAGAAGACGATATCATCCTGTCAGAACTGGACGACGAAGAACTTGTCCAGCAGATGTTCGATGACCTCTATGACGGTCTGAAGGAAGAAATCGAGGAAGGCGTGAACATCCTGCTGGAGCGCGGATGGCAGCCCTATGACATTCTGACCAAAGCGCTTGTCGGCGGCATGACCATTGTGGGGCATGATTTCCGGGACGGCATTCTGTTTGTGCCGGAGGTGCTGCTGGCAGCCAACGCGATGAAGGGCGGCATGGCCATTCTGAAGCCGTTGCTGGCCGAAACCGGCGCACCCCGCGTCGGTAAAATGGTGATCGGCACCGTCAAAGGCGATATCCACGACATCGGCAAGAACCTTGTCGGTATGATGATGGAAGGCGCGGGCTTTGAAGTTGTCGATCTGGGCATCAACAACGCTGTTGAAAAATACATGGAAGCGCTCGAGACCGAAGAGCCCGACATTCTGGGCATGTCCGCGCTTCTGACCACCACAATGCCCTACATGAAAGTCGTGATTGACACGATGGTCGAACAGGGCGTGCGCGATGATTATATTGTGCTCGTCGGTGGCGCACCGCTGAACGAAGAATTCGGCAAGGCCATCGGTGCCGATGCCTATTGCCGCGATGCCGCTGTGGCAGTGGAAACCGCCAAGGAATGGGTCGGACGCAAGCACAATCAGAAATCCGCCTGACGCTACAGGTGCAGTATTCTGAAAGGCCTGCTCCGGGACACCGGCGCAGGCTTTTTTGTGACAGGAGGCTGTCTGTTGACACAGATCCAGGATGCAGAACTGACCGAACAGGGTTTGCCGCTCGGGCACCGGACCGGGCGGGTTCTTCTGATCGCCTGTGGCGCGCTGGCGCGGGAAATACTGGATCTGCGCACGGCAAATGGCTGGGACCACCTCGATCTGACCTGCCTGCCGGCAAAACTGCATCTCTACCCGGACAAAATCACTAAAGAGGTGCGCAAAGCGGTCAATGCCCATCGCAATAACTATGATGACATTTTTGTCGTCTATGCCGACTGCGGCACTGGTGGCCTGCTGCAGGCGGCTTGTGACGAGATGGGTGTCAGCATGATTGCAGGGCCACACTGCTACAGCTTTTTCGAAGGGAATGAAGCATTCGCCGAGCGCGCCGGGGACGAGTTCACGGCTTTTTACCTGACAGATTTCCTGGTACGCCAGTTCGACGCTTTTGTGATCCGCCCGATGGGCCTCGACCGCCATCCCGATCTGCGCGACATGTATTTCGGCAACTACGAAAAACTGATCTATCAGGCACAAACCGATGATCCCGCCCTGACGGAAAAAGCGAAAGAATGTGCTGACCGCCTGGGGCTCGCCTTTGAGCGCCGCCTGACCGGATACGGGGACCTGAAAACAGCGCTCGCCCGGCTTTAGGCCGCTGCAGCGGCCGTTTCGCGGATACGTTCGATCATAGCTCTCAGACCGTTGGAACGCTGTGCAGAGAGGTGATCATTCAGACCCAGGCGCCCCATTTCCGCGCGGGCGTCGATGGCGTTGATCTCTTCAACACTGAGACCGTTGTAAAGCCGGCGCAGGACGGCGATCAGACCGTTCACGATCATCGCATCACTTTCGCCGTCAAAGGTCAGAGTGCCGCCTTCTGTGACGACATGCAGCCAGACCTGGCTGGCGCACCCGTCAACCTTTGTCGCCGGAACCTTGAGCGCTGCATCCAGCGCGGGCATTGCCTTACCTTCTTCAATCACCAGCCGGTACCGGTCTTCCCAGTCGTCCAGAAACTCAAAGTCCTCGACCAGTTCCTCAAATGCTGCCTGTGCCATGTGCTTTCTCCGACATTCGCGTATGACCTAAGTCGCGATACATGAAAGGTCCAGACCCTTCCTTGATGCTTTTCAAGACCGGCCGGACAGGCTACACCGGACAGAAGTTAACGACGGCAGGCACCATGCGCACATCAGTTTCCGCCCTTTTGATTTCGACACTTGTTCTCACGGGATGCGGTTCAGTGCGTGACAGCAGTCTGAACCCTTTCAACTGGTTCGGCGGCAGCAGTTCAGAGGCCCCTGCCCCGCAGGTTGAAAACGACAACCCGCTGATCCCGGAAAACACGGGCCTCTTCGCCCGCAGTCGTGAAAGAGCCGCGATTTACACGGGCGAACCAATTGACACGATCAGCAATCTGGTGATCGAGCGTGTGCCAGGCGGTGCCATTATCCGGGCCACCGGGATTGCGTCCGTACAGGGGGTGTACGATGTACGCCTGACACCGGCGCTTGATGATGAACAATCCGAGGACGGCGTTCTGAGTTACCGTCTGGAAGGTATCCGACCAGACGACATTTCCCAAACGGGCGGGCCGGCCACGCGCGAGGTGACGGCAGCCCGCAAGGTCACCGACCAGACACTGAGCGGCGTGCGCAGCATCAGAGTCGAAGGTGTCACAAACGCGCAGGTGTCACGCCGCTGAGGATCAATCGATTTCGACGATCCGCACGTCAGAGCCGTCAGCAGCAAGGCCGATCCTGCCTTCGCACAGGCGCAGCGCATCCGATCCGAAGACTTCAAGCCGCCAGCCCGACAGCGCGGGCACATCGCGCAGCCCTGCTGCAATCGCGTCAAGGTCTGCCGCAGGAGCAATCAGCTTGGCGGCCACGCCGGCACTTTCCGTTTTTGCCTTGAGCAGCACCCGCAACAGATCCGCCAGCGCAGGATTCACCTGGAGCTTGTCACGGGTCCGGTCCGGCCGCGGCATGTCATCCTGCGGACACTCAAGGCCTGCCGTAACAGCGGCAAGAATGCCGTCAGCAATATCTCCGCGGCGCGCTTCGCGCAGCAGCAGGCGCGATCGGCCCAGCTCTTCGCTGTTTTTAGGTTTGTTGGACGCCAGTTCCACGAGCGCGTCATCCTTGAAAACCCTGTTGCGCGGAATATTGCGCTGTTGCGCATAGGTTTCGCGGAACGCGGCGAGTTCCCGCACGATAGCCAGGAACTTTGGCGAATTGGTCCGGGTTTTGACGCGCCGCCAGGCTTCACGCGGCTCAACCACATAGGTGCCCGGAGTGGTCAGAACGGAGAGTTCCTCGCGCACCCACCGGCTGCGTTCCGTCTCTTCCAGCCGTCTGGCCAGGTATTCATAAATCTCGCGCAGATGCGTCACATCCGCCAGCGCATAGGTCTTTTGCGCGGACGTAAGCGGCCGGCGGGACCAGTCGGTAAAACGCGAGGTCTTATCAAGCTGCTTTTTCGCTACCCGGCGCACCAGCGTCTCATAGCCGACCTGCTCGCCAAACCCGCAGACCATTGCCGCGACCTGCGTGTCAAAAAGCGGCTCCGGGAAAACGCCTGCATCCACGAAAAAGATTTCCAGATCCTGGCGCGCCGCGTGAAAAACCTTGACCACCGAACTGTCCCGGAAAAGATCGTAGAGGGGTTCCAGTGACAACCCGTCCGCCAGCGGATCAACCAGGACCGCAGTATCATCCGTACGGCCCGGCATCGCCAGCTGTACGAGGCACAGTTTTGAGTAATACGTCCGTTCGCGCAAAAACTCAGTATCGACCGTCACATAGTCGTGCTGTGCCGCCTCCTGGCAGAAGGCTGCGAGTTCCTGAGTTGTCGTGATGGTCTTCATACGGGCAAATCTTTTTTCTTGGCTCGGCCCCACACCGCGGCACTGTTACACGAGTAACCTCTGAAAGACCAGAACCCGATTACGGCTCTCCCGACCGCAGGAAAACCGGTGTTCTGTCGCCAGCTGCAAAACGCCGCAGAACAGCCGGATAAAGTCGGTGCTCCTCAACCAGAACACGGGCGGCCAGTGTCTCAGGTGTATCATCCGGAAGCACAGGAACCTGTGCCTGACCGAGCACCGGCCCGTCGTCCAGTTTCGCGGTGACCTCGTGCACGGTACAGCCGTGAACATCGTCGCCCGCTTCCAGAGCCCGGGCGTGTGTGTGCAGCCCTTTGTATTTCGGCAGAAGAGACGGATGGATGTTGAGCATCCGGCCCTGCCACGGGTCCGTGAAACCGCCGGTGAGCTTGCGCATGAAGCCCGCAAGACAGATCAGATCAGGGGCGTGCGGTGTGAGTGCTGCGGTCACCGCAGCCTCAAACGCGGGCCGGTCCCCGGCAAACGGCTGATGGCGCACCACTTCGGTGGGCACGCCGCGCTGACGCGCCTTTTCCAGCCCACCCGCACCGGGGTCATTGGACAGGACCACGCAGGCCCTTGCAGGATGATCGCCTGTCATACTGTCGAGCAGCTTTACCATGTTGGACCCGCCACCTGAGATAAAGACGGCAACCCGCGTTGTCACAGAAGAGATCCGTCGTACTGAACGCCCGGAGTGGCCGAAACGACGCCGATCTGTGTGACAGTTTCGCCTGCGGCGCTCAGCAGTTCCGAAAGCGCATCCGCCCGGTCGGATGCCACACACAGCACCATACCCATCCCGCAGTTAAAGGTTTTGAGCATCTCCTGTTCCTGCATACCGCCGGTTTTGGCCATCCAGGCAAAAACACCCGGCAGCGTCCAGCTGTCGAGGTTGATCTGCGCCCCAAGACCATCGGGCAGGACACGCGGCAGGTTCTCGGTCAGGCCACCGCCGGTGATATGGGCAAGCGCGTGCACACCGCCTGATCTGATGGCTTCGAGTGCCGGGCGTACATAAAGGCGTGTCGGGGTCAGCAAAGACTGCCCCAGCGTCGTATCTGCCCAGGGACAGGCGTCCTCCCAGCCCAGACCGGACAACTCAACGAGGCGCCGCACAAGGCTGTACCCGTTCGAATGCACACCGTCAGAGGCGAGCCCCAGAAGAACGTCACCTTCGGCGACACCAGCCGGCAGATCGCTCCCACGCTCCATGGCACCGACAGAAAAACCGGCGAGATCAAAATCACCGGGCGGATACATGCCGGGCATTTCAGCAGTCTCGCCACCGATCAGCGCGCACCCTGCCCCTTCGCATCCACGGGCGATACCTTCGATAATCCGCGCTGCCTTGTCTGTGTCGAGCGCACCTGTGGCGAAATAATCGAGAAAAAACAGTGGCTCCGCACCCTGACACACCAGGTCGTTCACACACATAGCAACCAGATCCACGCCCACGCTGTCGACATAGCCGGTATCAATTGCAATACGCAGTTTGGTGCCTACACCATCTGTCGCCGCAACCAGCACCGGGTCAGAATAGCCGGCATCCTTCAGGTCAAAAAGGGCGCCAAAACCGCCAAGACCTGCCATCACACCGGACCGGCTGGTGCGCTTTGCGGCGGGCTTGATGCGGTCCACCAGCGCGTTCCCGGCGTCGATGTCCACCCCGGCATCGGCATAGGTTATTCCGTTTTTTGGCGCGGTCATGCTCGTTCTCCTGGCCCCTGCAGTCGCTGTTCGCGGATTAGAGCATAAAAGACGCGACTGCAACGTGCGCTGCACTCTTGACCTCCCTTGCCTGCGGCCTTACGCACACAACTATGGCGGGCCTGTAGCTCAATTGGTTAGAGCAGAGCGCTCATAACGCTTTGGTTGCGGGTTCAAGTCCTGCCGGGCCTACCATACCCACCAGAAACCGGCCCTGACTGCAGGTCATTCAGAACGGCAATCCGTGCGGGCGACTGCTGGCCCGTTTCAATGTCCGCTCAGTCAGACGACCGCTGTGACCACCAGTTTTGTTGTCTGCGGTCACACACAACGTGCCAGATCACTGTTTCTGCCCACACCTGCCCGCAGTTTTTCGTATGTTCAAGGATCGGGCATAAAGCTGAAACACGCCGGACAGCAGCGACCCGCCCGCCCGCAGACAGTAGACAGGTTCTTTGCAGAAAAAACGCTCCATTCCGTCATCAGGTAACGAACCGTTAGAGAACTGACCGTAGATTTACGCAACTCTGCACTGTTGAACCGGAGGTGGGTATGACACTCGCAATGCGCATTTATCTTGGCATGGGATCCATGGTTGCTCTGATCGTTATTCTGGGCGGTTTTGCGGCGTTCCAGACCAGCCGGCTTGCCGACACATTCATTGACTACCGCACGACGGCACGCGACAGCCTGCTTGCCGGTGATTTTCTCGAAGACATGTTTGAAGCGCGGCTCGCATCGGCCAAATACCGGCTGACCAAAGACCAGGCTTTTGTTGAGGAAGTCTCTGGCAACATTGCGGAAGTTGTTGATCTGAAGAAAGCGCTGACCGAAATCATCAGCCACTATGAGGGGCTGGGCCCGGTGGCTGGTATTCCAGATCTGCTGGCTGAATACGAACGCCTCATGGGCGAGGCCTACGAGCTGCAACAGCAACGGGACACCCTCGTTCAGACCTCAGCCGATACGGGTGTCAAAGCCCGGCGCCAGCTTTCGGAAGTTATGGAAACAGCACTGCGCGACGACGATGCGGTTGCCGCTGCCGCAGCTGGTGAGGCCGGTATCAACCTGATGCTGGCACGGTATTACCTTGAAAAGTACCTCGTGGATAACCGTCCCGAAGATGCAGCGCGCTCAAATCAGGAGATCGAAAACGCGCGTGTGGGTCTGACAGAACTGATGACCGAACTGCAAAACCCCAGGCGGCGGGAGCTGACAGAAGAGACAATGAGGGATCTCGACGTTTTCGATGCCACCTCAGAGGCGGTCGCCGACGTGATTGCGCAGCGCAACACACGCTATGACAGAATGGATGAAATCGGGCCCGAAGCGCTTGCGCTCGTGGAGAGCACGGTGGACGCGGTTGTGGCACAGCAGAACAGCCTTGGTCCTGCGGGTGTTGCCATGGCGGACCGCTCTATCCTGATTGTATCGCTGCTTGTGGCGGCCGCGACCGTCATCGGAGCTGGGCTTGCCCTCTTCACCGGCCGTGCGATTGCGTCCCGGCTGGCTCAGGTCACTGCCGATATGAACCAGCTCGCAACCGGTGATCTCGACATCGAAATTGAGAGAACAGAAGCGAGGCACGAGATCGGGCAGATGACCAATGCGATGGTTGTTTTTCTGGAAAACGCACGCAAAGCGAGGGATCTTGATCTTGAGGTCAAGGAAAAAGAACGCCTTGCACGCGAACGCGACGAAGACCAACGCGCGCGACAGGCGCAGCTTGAGCAGGAAAAACGCGACCGGGATGAACGTGAGAGAGAGGCTGAACGGGCAAGACTGGAGACCGCGCAGGAATTTCAGAAACAGATGGAACGCGTATTGGGCAAAGCCGCTTCGGGAGATTTTTCCGAACGTCTTCCTGCCGATATTGAGGATGACGGCCTTGTCCAGCTTGCGCAGATCGTCAATCGCCTGCTGGAGCAGACCGAAGACAGCATCGATGATCTCGTCCGAAGCATTGGCGAGCTGTCAAACGGCAATCTAGGCGTCCGGATCGAAGGTGAACGCAGCGGGGTTTTCCTGCGGATGAAGAACGATTTCAATTCCGCACTCAGTGCGTTGTCCAACACCATGTCGGACATCATGGAGAGTGGAAAGACCGTTTCCGCAACCTCGCATCACCTTGAAACTTCTGCGAACGACATGTCCAAGCGCGCCGAAGACGCCGCCGCCGCGATCGAGGAAACTTCCGCCGCAGTTGAGGAAATCGCGTCCAGCATCAGCCAGGTTGTGGAAAATGCCAGATCGGCGGATGCCGCCACACAGAAGGTGCGCAAAGGAGCCGATGTATCCCGCGATGTATCAGACCAAACGGAAGCCTCAATCGGCACGATTGCGGAAGCATCTGGTCAGATTAACAGCGTCGTGAAAGTCATTGAAGATATTGCCTTTCAGATCAACCTTCTTGCTCTGAACGCGGGCGTCGAAGCCGCACGCGCAGGAGAAGCAGGCCGCGGTTTTTCGGTGGTCGCATCTGAAGTGCGCGCCCTGGCACAAAGATCGCAGGAAGCTGTCCAGGAAATCAGCACAGTAATTGACCAGAATGCGCAGAGCGTAAAGACTGGCGTGGAGCATGTCACCCAGTCCCGAAAGGCGCTCGAAGCGATCATCGCAGATGTTGAAACTGCATCAACGCAGATTTCTGAAATTGCGATGGCCGTGGAGCAGCAATCTTCCGGAATCCAGGAGGTCAATCTGGCCATCGGTTCAATTGACAGAACTGCGCAGAACAACGCCGCAACGCTGGAAGAAATGACGGCTGCCAGTGTTTCGACAAGCAAAGAAGCCCAGAACCTTGCCAAAGCGCTGAGCCAGTTTCACGGGTTACCCGAGGCTGGCGCGCACAAGCCCATAGCCCGCGACGGCGGAATTGAGCCGGCCAGGCAACGGCGAGCCAGCCAATCCGCCGGCTGCGCCCAACCCGAGGCCGTCTCAGGGTGGGAGGAGTTCTGACACAAAGCGCTGACGAGGGCGAACAGCACTCCGGAGCGCGTCATTGGGATGCAGGGCAGCGCTCCGACACAATCAGCCTGAGCCCGGTCCTGCATTTAATCAACCGACTGCCCAACCGACTACGAAATGGGCTTCGGCCCGGATTTTGATTTCTGTGGACCGCACTGCCGTATGCCGCGATCCACAAGCGACAGGGCAAAAACCTGCGGGCCTCAAGCAGTTTGTACAGGACACACAGTTGCAGCGCCGGGGAAGCAGGAATTTCTCCCAAGCACAGGTTGCCAAACGGAAGCCCGTGAACAGACAAGGCATGGAATGAGGCCTGACGCCTTTTGCGGGTCAGCCTTGCATGTTTTCGTCGGATAAGGAACGTTGTCTAACCATCTGTTTTTCTTTATTATTCGGCTTTCATCATCCAGACAACAGAACCGGCCACAACTCCCCAGAACGCGCCACTGACACCAAACAATGTCATTCCGCTTGCGGCGACAAGGAACGTCAGCGCCGGGGCTTCCTTCTGGTCAGGATCACTGAAAGCCGATGATACCGAACCAACAAGAGCCGGGATGAGCGCCAGTCCGGCAACGGCGGTTATGAGCGCAGCCGGCGCGAGGCTGGCCAGAGAGATGATCAGCGTAGCGGCACAAGCCATGCCAACATACGCCACACCGGAAGTCACCGCCGCCCAGTACCGTGCATCCGGATCACGCCCGGCGTCTTCCCCCGCCATCATTGCAGCCGTTATCGCGGACATATTGACGGGAATCGCACCGAAGGGCGCAATCACCATGCTGACAACACCGGTATCCCGGATCAGCGCCTGCCGCCGGACGCTGTATCCATTGAGCTCGAGGACTGCGAACCCAGGAATGTTCTGCCCCGCCATCGTGACGAGATAGAGCGGCACTGCGATGGAAAAAAACGACTGAACCGTAAAGACCGGGGCAACTGGCACGAAATCAGGCAGCCACTGGCCATCAGACAAAGCCGGTGTCGCGGACGTGTCCACAGCCAGCGCCAGAACAAAGACAAAAGTGATCACGGCAAACGGCATGGCTGCCAACCGGTTCCAGCACAGCCCGATCAACCACGCGCCAAACACCGGCAGCATCAGCATTGGAAATTCAGCAAACGCTATAGCCGGCGCAAAACAGAGCTTCAGCAGGACGCCCGCCAGCAAACCATTGGCAATCGGTTTTGGGATGGCGGCAACAAGCCTGCCGAGCGCAGGAACGAACCCGGTCAGGATGATGAGGCAACTGCAGAAAATCAATGCCCCTGCGGCCTCTCCAAATCCACCGGGCAAAGCCGCCGTCGCGGCAAGAAAAGCAGCACCCGGGGTCGACCATGCAACTGCAGCGGGAATACGCGTTTTTATGGGCAGCCAGATACTGCAGATACCCATACCGATTGTCGCAAAGAAAAGGCCGGTCGCAGCCTGATCGCTGGTAGCACCCATGGCTGTCATCCCAGCAAGTACAATCGCAAACGAAGCTGCATAACCGACAAAAGCCGCGAGCAGCCCCATCGAAACAGCGGGCAGGGAAAGATGACGGATCATACGGGGCGGGACCTTCTGACTATTGTAGTAACACTCTCAAAACTCAGCCGGATGCACCAGAGCCCAAACACCTAACCGCAGTGTTGCAAGCCCCGGCTCTGTGCGCTGCGCCGGGTCGGTAGAACTGTTCGTATGACATGGTCGGCGCCCGTGCGGCCGCCGGAACGGTCAGGCCAACGGATGTTCTTCCCGCCTGTTTCCGCGCATGGTGCGGAAAGAAAACCTTTGGGAACTATCGCGCGATGACGATATCCGCCTGAAGCCCGCCCATCCGCTGCGAACTGCCAAGCCGCAATACACCACCATGCGCGCGCGCGATGTCGGTGGCGATGGCCAGCCCGAGCCCGACACCACCCCCCTGATCCTGGTTTCGGGCAGGATCCAGCCTTGTAAACGGCCGGGTCGCCTCTTCCCGCCGATCGGCCGGGATACCCGGACCATCATCCTCCACCCGGATGCGCAGCGCCTTGTCACTGAGCATCACTGAAACCTCTGCGCGGGCTCCATACCGCACGGCGTTGGAAATCAGGTTATCAAGCGCCCGGCGCATGGTCAGTGCGTTCAGTTTGACCTCACCGGTTCCATCGCCCTCTGCCTGCGCAACAGAAACATCCCGCCCGGCACGCTTTGCGTCTTCGACAGCCTCGCTGACCAGGAGGTGCGGATCTACCGGGACCGGTTCACCCTCGCCCGCGCCTTTTACAAAGTTGAGGAAGGCGTCCAGCATCTGCTGCATGTCGTCAACATCCTGCTCCAGCAACTCACGCTCTGCGTCATCCAGCATCGACAGGCTGAGACGCATTCTCGTCAGCGGCGTGCGCAGATCATGACTGACGCCGGACAGCATCAGTGTCCGCTGCTCGATCTGACGTTCGATCCGGGCCCGCATATCGAGAAAGGCATTCCCGGCAGACCGCACTTCCAGAGCACCGGCAGGTGTGTAGGGTTCATGCCGGCCCCGCCCGAATGCTTCGGCTGCATGTGACAGACGCTTGATCGGCCTGAGCTGATTGCGCAGATAAAGGATCGCGATGACCGTCACAATACCACCGAAAAACAGCATGTTAACAAACAGTTGATGGGGGTTAGACGCCGAAATTCGGCGCCGGTCAAAGCTGAGACGCACCGGCCCGTGATCGCTGGCGGCGTAGACATGCACGCGCCGGTCTTCTGTCAGATCCGTGACCATCACCGCCGGCACTTCAGCAGGCAGGCGTGCCACGATCACGCGCCCCGAAAAATCGTACCAGTCCCGCATATCTGCCACGGGCACCTCAGCCTGATCGACTGCCGCAGCTGCCATGTCCAGTTGCCCCACCTGTGCACTGACGCGTGCGGGTATGGCTGCGCGATCACGCGCCTGATTTGCGACATTCAGCACCAGACGCAGTTCACGCGACACAGTTGCCGCCATCTGCCGGGTCACATCTTCAAAGTGCCGCGTCAGAAACAGAATCGTGACAACGATCTGCAGCACCACGACAGGCAGCAGCAGGATCAGCACAGCGCGGGCATAAAGCGAACGCGGCATGTATTGTTTGAGCCAGCCAAAAAACATAGACCTGAATCTATCCGCGCCCCGGGCGATTAGAAAGAGCCAAACAGATGAAGATGCCAGAGGATTTTGACCCGGTTCATGGTGAAGTTGTCTCTCTGGGCCCGATGCTGCGCCGTATCGTGGCGCCCAACCCGTCCCCGATGACATGGCGCGGCACTAACACCTACCTGGTTGGTGCGTCACACGTGGCTGTGATTGATCCGGGGCCAGACAATGACGCCCATCTGCAGGCCATCCTGGCCGCAACGGATGGCGGACACAGCATCAGCCACATATTGGTTACACACGCACATCTTGATCACTCTCCACTGGCGCGACAACTGTCAAAGCTCACCAGGGCGCCGGTCCTGGCATTTGGCCCGGCCGAGGCCGGCAGATCGGCGGTCATGACCCGCCTTGCCGCGTCAGGCCTAGCAGGTGGTGGCGAAGGGATTGATGCCGGTTTTCAGCCCGACACTCGTCTGACACATGGCGCAACGGTCGATGGTGACGGCTGGACGCTGAGGGCGCTGCATACGCCGGGACATATCGGAAACCACATCTGCCTCGCATGGGAGGATGTCTGTTTCACCGGGGACCACGTTATGGGATGGGCCAGCTCGCTTGTGTCACCACCGGATGGTGATCTGACCGATTTTATGACCAGTTGCGCGACCCTTCAGAGGGAAAACTGGCGCATTTTCTATCCCGGGCACGGAAAGCCGGTAACCGACCCACAGGAACGTCTGAAATGGCTGATCTCGCATCGTCAGGCCCGCGAGTCAGCTATTCTGGACGCACTGGACGCAGGCCCCACGACTGCCGCCCACATCGCGCGACGGATCTACACAGATGTAACTGCTGAACTCCTTGGTGCTGCAACACGAAACGTCCTCGCCCACCTTATTGATCTGCATGAAAAAAGGTGGTTCGCAGCGTCGGAGACCTGAGCGAAACAGCGTCTTTTTTGCTGCGTGAAAAGGCTGGTGGCTGATTTTAATTTTTTCGCGGAAACCCTCTGGACGCGGGTTTTGAGCGCTGCTATATCGCCCAGACCGTTCCGGCGTAGCTCAGCGGTAGAGCAGTTGACTGTTAATCAATTGGTCGTAGGTTCGATCCCTACCGCCGGAGCCAATTCACCCCGACTGATAGACCGAATGGCCGACATCTCTTTATGGTGCGGCTTACGGGGTTCGTACAATCGGGCACCATAATCGCGAGACGACACATTTCGGCAAACCGTGTCGGGATTGCTGAAACGCAACAGCGACACGCTGTCAGTTTTCAGTTGTCGCATCCCGCAGAAATGCGATCAGATCGGCACGGTCCTGCGCACCCGTGATCCGCTGCATCGGCATTTTCGACCCCGGAATGTAATGATCCGGACCCAGATCAAACAGCAGGTCTATGGTCTCTTCGGACCAGACAAGATCCGCTTTGACCAGCGTGTCAGAATAGAGATAGTCCGATACGGTGCCGGCCGGCCTGCCAAACAGACCATAGAGCGTTGGACCTGCACGCCTTTTACTGTCGGGCTCAAGGGTATGGCAGATGGAACATTTGCGCTGGAACTGTCGCTCACCATTCGACATGAGTTCCGGCTTTTTCAGAAAGGACCGTTCCGTCCCGGCCATCTGCTCTGCGTTTCCGAGCTCCGCTACCGGCCAGCTGTGCAGCGCGTCCGAGATGCCGCCGGCGTGGATGTTCTGACCGTCCGGAGAAAACGCCAGCGCCCAGACCGGTCCTGCAGCGGTCGCCCGGAAGTCATCCGAAATACGCCAGTCCACTGTGTCGATCATCATGATGTATCCCTGGGCGTCACCCACGGCGATCAGGTCAGCCCCGGCACTGTAGGCCATGGCGAGGATCGGGCGTCTGTCCGCAGTGAAATCACCACTTTCGTCCCCTTCGGGCAACGTTATGACCCGCGTGCCCCCGTCAACCGCGCCATAGGCCAGCCAGCTTTCATCCGGCGCGATCAGCAGCGTGTTAATCCCGAACCCGTGCTGCACCAGACGCCTGCGGAATTCGCCGGTATGCGCATCCCAGAGACGCACCGTACCATCCGCCGAGGTCGTATAAACCCGGGCGCCGTCCGGCGAAAACGCAACATCGCTGACGGTGTTGGCATGTCCCCGCAACTCGATGGGGTCTGCGCCGTCCAGCGGCCAGACACGCACGGTTCTGTCCCAGCTGGCCGATGCCACACGCGTGCCTTCAGGCGACACCGCAAGCCGGATGATCTTGGCGCTGTGACGCCCCAGCACCCTTCCCTGCCCTGTCGCCGGATCCCAGAGGCGCAGAGAGAAGTCATCGCCCCCTGAAACCATACGTCCATCCCCCACCGGAACGACTGCATTCACAGCTGCCTCATGACCATCGAACCAGCGGGGGCCGTCAGGCGTCCAGAGGCCGACTGCATTGTCGAAACTGGCGGTCAGGATTGTCCCGTCGGCGGTCGTGCTGATCCCTTTTACCGGCCCCCCATGGCCCTCCAGACGGAAGGCCTCCTGTGCCTGCAGGCTGTGCGCTGCAAGGATCAGCAAGGCGCAGGCCGCACGGAAAACAGAACCCGTTGAATTCAGAAATGTGGATTTCATCTGCCGCCTTCGTTGCACATATCCAGCATACTGCAAAACTGCAGACAGGCTGTCAAAGCCGCCGGCCGGGCCGACAGCGTCCCGCCCCGGAAACCCGTCGATGGACCGGCGCAAAACGATCCGCTAACCTTCCCTCACGCCCCGAAGGCGCGACAAGCGGAGAGTACCATGCCAGCATCTGACCTGCCGTTCAGCATCAGTGAATATGACGGGCGGATAAAGCGCACCCGCGACGCCATGATGGCCGCAGGCGTCGAGGTTATTGTTGTGAGCGATCCCGCGAATATGGCCTGGCTGACCGGGTACGACGGCTGGTCCTTTTACGTGCACCAGGCGGTTGTGCTCGGCCCGGACGGGCCGCCGCTCTGGTGGGGGCGCGGCATTGACGCGCTGGGGGCAAAGCGCACGGTTATGATGCCGGATACCTGTATTCACGGGTATGACGACACCTATGTGCAGAACCCGGAAAAACACCCGATGGAAGACCTGTGCAATCTTCTGGGGAAACATGGATGGTCGTCCGCAAAGATCGGCCTTGAGATGGACAATTATTATTTCACAGCAGCATCTTACACGTCGCTTTTGTCCGGCTTGCCGCAGGCCGAATTCAAAGATGTGAACGGTTTGGTAAACTGGCAGCGCTGCGTCAAAAGCCCCACAGAAATCACCTGCATGCGCCGGGCGGCCCGTATTGTCGAAAAAATGCACCGGACCATTCTGGAACATGCCGAACCGGGGCTGGCCAAGAACGCCCTGGTGGCGGAGATCAGCCACGCCGGGATAACAGGTGCAGACAGCTACTGGGGTGATTACCCGTCCATCGTACCGCTGGCACCTTCCGGCGCCGATGCGACGGCCCCGCACCTGACCTGGAACGCGGAACCGATGAAGAAGGGCGAAGCCACCTTTTTTGAGATTGCGGGCGTCTACCGCCGCTACCACGCGCCGCAGTCGCGCACCCTGTTTCTTGGCGCGCCGCCTGACCGCTACCGGCGTGCCGAAGCCGCCGTACTCGAAGCTGTTGAGGCAGGCCTCGCCGCGGCACGGCCGGGCAATACAACCGGCGATATTGCGCTGGCGTTCAATGGCACTCTGAACGGGCTGGGCTTTGAAAAGGACAACCGGTGTGGCTATTCCATCGGGTTGTCTTACCCACCGGACTGGGGCGAGCGCACGTTCTCGCTGCGCTCCGGCGACAAGACCGTACTCAAACCGGGCATGACATTTCATTTCATGCCTGCGCTCTGGCTGGACGATGGCGGCATCGAGATCACCGAACCTGTGCTGATTACCGAAGACGGCGCCGAATGTCTGTGCAACACGCCCCGGGAACTGATGGTCAAGACATGACAAACACCCCCTCGCCCGTCACCGCCACCGTCGATTTCGGCGTGTACGGTGTACAGCACGGTCACCTGCAATTGCCGTGGAGCCGCGATGAGAGCGCCTGGGGTTCTGTGATGATCCCGGTGACAGTTATCCGGAACGGCTCCGGACCGACAGCGCTGATCACCGGTGGAAATCATGGCGATGAATACGAAGGACCGCTTGCCATCCTGGACGCGGCAACCAGCCTCGATCCGGCGGCCGTGAGCGGCCGGATCATTCTGATCCCGTTCATGAACGCGCCAGCAGTACACGCCGCAACGCGCACGTCGCCCATCGACGGCGGCAATATGAACCGCGCATTCCCCGGCAGGCCGGACGGCACGATCACGGAAAAGATCGCTGACTACTTCACACGGTACCTGTTGCCGATGGCCGATATCGTGCTCGACTTTCATTCAGGCGGCAAATCGCTCGACTTCCTGCCCTTTGCAGCCTGCCACACGCTTGAGGACAAGGCGCAGGAAGCACGATGCCGGGCCGCGCGCGATGCTTTCTGCGCGCCTTTCAGTCTTCAGATGCTCGAGATTGACCCCTCTGCAATGTACGATCATGCAGCAGAAAGTCAGGGAAAGACATTTGTTACAACCGAACTGGGCGGCCGCGGTACGGCGACGCCGGAAACCGTCGCCATCGCGCGGCGTGGCCTGCGGAACCTGTTGATCCACGCCGGAATTCTCGCTGGAGATATTGATGCCGCCCCGACCTGTCACCTGACACAGGATGACGCGGCGTGCTTTCATTTCGCTCCTGACGCAGGAATGGTTGAGTTCACTGTGATGCTTGGTGATGCTGTAACCTGCGGTGAAACACTCGCCCGGATCTGGCCACTGTACCACACCGGCATTGAGCCGAATGTCATAACAGCCCAGACCGACGGACTGGTGATGGTACGACATCATCCCGGACTAATCCGTCAGGGCGACTGCCTGGCTGTTCTGGCCTCTGAAACCGGCCCCACAAAGGAGTAACTGATGCTGACCAATGACACGCTGGCCGAATGGGACAGAGACACGTTCTTTCACCCGTCCACGCATCTTGCGGCACATGCCCGTGGTGACACACCGACCCGGATTATCACTGGCGGCGAAGGTGTCTGGATCGAGGACCGGGATGGCCGCCGGATGCTGGATGCTTTTGCGGGACTATATTGCGTGAATGTGGGCTATGGCCGGCGCGAGATCACCGACGCCATCGCGGAACAGGCCCACCAGCTGTCCTATTACCACGCATATATGGGGCACGGCACCGAAGCATCTGTCACACTGGCCCGGATGATCCTTGATCGCGCGCCTGCAAATATGTCGAAGGTCTATTTCGGCCTTGGTGGATCGGATGCCAATGAAACCAACATCAAGCTGGTCTGGTACTACAACAACATCCGCGGCCTACCCCACAAGAAGAAGATCATTTCCCGCTGGCGGGGGTATCACGGGTCCGGCCTGATGACCGGGTCTCTGACCGGCCTTTCGTTGTTTCATAAGAAATTCGATCTGCCGCTGGAGCAGGTCCTGCACACCGAAGCCCCCTACTATCTGCATCGCCCGGACCGCGGCATGTCAGAAGCGGCATTCAGTCAATGGTGCGCGCAGCAGCTCGAAGACATGATCCTGGCTGAAGGACCCGACACCATCGCCGCCTTTATCGCCGAGCCAATGCTGGGCACGGGCGGTATCGTACCGCCGCCGGAAGGGTACTGGCCCGCGATACAGGAGGTTTTGCGGCGCCATGACATCCTGCTGATCTGTGACGAGGTTATCACCGGATTTGGACGTCTCGGCACGATGTTCGGCGCAGAACACTACGGAATTGAGGCCGATCTGATGACCATCGCCAAGGGTCTTACGTCTGCCTATGCGCCTTTGTCCGGCAGCATCGTTTCGGACCGCGTCTGGGAAGTGCTGGCACGCGGCACAGACGAGAATGGCGCGATCGGTCATGGCTGGACCTATTCGGCGCACCCGATCGGTGCGGCGGCCGGCATCGCCAACCTGAAACTCATTGATGACCTTGATCTGGTTGGGAACGCGCGCAGCACAGGGCAGTTTATGCTGGCCGCTCTGCGGGACGCGCTGGCTGGACACCCGCATGTCTCCGACATTCGCGGCGAAGGTTTGCTGTGCGCCGTCGAACTGGCCGACAACCCGGATCAGCTGACAGCTTTTGAACCATCCCGCGCTGTTGTGCCGTCCATTGTCGCTGCAATGGCACAGCGGGGCGTGATCGCCCGTGCAATGCCCCAAAGCGATACTATCGGTTTTGCGCCGCCGCTCTGTATTACCCCCGGCGAAGTTGAAAAGGTTGTTTCCGTGACCTTTGATGCGATCTGTGAGGTGCTTGGAAACCCTGCGGGATAGCGTTTGCCCGGAATTCAGTCTGTCGCCGGATTTTCCACTTGTTTTCCATAAGACTGCCCGATAGGACGGTCGGCGGAGACGTGGCCGAGTGGTCGAAGGCGCTCCCCTGCTAAGGGAGTAGGCGAGGAATCGTCTCGAGGGTTCGAATCCCTTCGTCTCCGCCATCCAACCTAACTCTGTCAGCGCAGCCCTCCTTGCACTGTTTTCCGACGTTTGGGCTGAGCATCCTGCCAGAACGACGACCGTAGTGCTATGATCTGAAAAGATTTAGTGGCAACGCCTCCGGCGGCACCGTAGCGGGCTTCGGAAAGCGGGCCATTTTTTGTGCCCTTCGTCCAGCATGGCACCGGTCAGTTAAAAACACTTCAAAACCTGACCTTGCCCCCTGCCCGATCTGACCACCCGCCGGGTCCGCTCAGTGTATCGATCAGTTTTTTAATCTGACAAAAAAAGTCAGGTTGACATTCCTGATAATTTTACTCAGTATTAATCTAACGTCCAGCCACTCCGCATTCAAAAGGGGAAGCCCGACCGTCGAGAGATGAAAGGATTTCCCAGATGCCAGAGTCTGAACAAGCGCCTTCTGAAAAGCAGCTTTCGGCCCCCACTGATCGATCTGAGATTGCTGAAACCTGTCTTGGGACCGGTGACGCGATCACCTGTTCTCTGGAGTGGTGGCTTGACCAAAACAACCGCGAGACAATCCTCAAAAGGAAGCAACCCTGATGTCATTTCACAGCCCTCCGGAAACAACGGCAACGACACCAAGGGCCTTGCCCACATACCTGGCTGACGACCTTACGAAGGGTGAAAATCAGGCCCAGATCATTCTTGGTGACCAGACTTACGTCCTGCGGATCACGCGCGCTGGCAAACTGATTCTGACCAAATGACCAGTGTTCAGGAAAAACGTGGCGGTGCGCCTGTCGGTTTTATCTCAGAGCTGGAAGCCGTAGAAGCAGCGTCGGTCATCTACCTGAGGCTTTGGTGCGACGGACCGGAAGCCCAGGCAAATGTCTGGAATGATTTCGCCTCAATGCTGGGGCCCGCTCGCGGGCGAAAGGCAATGAAGTCTTTCGAAGATCTTTGCCGTCTCTGCTCTCAATATGGACGCAGACCTTTGATGCGCCACTCCCTGAACTGCAAGTGTCTGGGGTCCGACGAGATCCTGTTTTGCAAACTTGATAGGGGCCGCAGCTACCGGCGAACGGGAGGACGCGATGCTGATCGCAACCCTTCTGGTGCGCCCGGACGTGGCTCCGATCCTCACGTCACTCGCTGCCGATGTCGGTCATGCACTGAGACAGATGAAATTATGCGCACCGCATCAGTTCGCCGGTGCAGCAGACGACCAGCCAACAAAGCAAACAACACTACACTAGAACGGGACAGTTCAATGAAACACGCATTCCTCTCATCCACCGCATTTTTCGCGGCATTCGCGACGCCGGCCCTTGCTGTGGAGACTGCAGAGGTACTTGATACCTATGCCGACATTGCCGCGGCGAACTATGCGGACAGTCTGGTGACCGCACAGACACTGCAGGAGGCGGTCAACGCTCTGGTCGCGGCCCCCTCTGCAGAGGCTCTGCAAACAGCAAAAAGCGCGTGGCTGGCGGCCCGCGTTCCCTATCAGCAGACCGAAGTGTTCCGCTTCGGAAATGCCATTGTCGACGACTGGGAAGGCAAGGTGAACGCCTGGCCGCTGGATGAGGGTCTGATTGACTATGTAGATGCGTCCTATGGTGGCCCCTCGGACGAGAACAGCTTTGCTGTACTGAACGTGATCGCCAGCCCGACTTTCACACTGTCAGGGAAAGACGTGGACGCAACGGCAATCACACCCGCCCTGCTTGAAGAGACGCTGCATGAAGCCGATGGCATCGAGGCCAACGTCGCAACCGGGTACCACGCGATCGAATTCCTGCTTTGGGGTCAGGACCTGAACGGTCATGGCAGCGGAGCAGGAAACAGGCCGTGGACCGACTACGCCACTGGCGCGGACTGTACCAACGGCAACTGCGACCGACGCGCGAAATACCTCGTGGCTGCGACTGATCTTCTGGTCTCCGACCTTGCCTGGATGGCGGCACAATGGGCAGAAGACGGCGCAGCGCGCGCAGCGCTGTCTGCGGATACGGATGCAGGTCTGGCCGCGATGCTGACCGGGATGGGTTCCCTGTCTTATGGAGAGACAGCAGGTGAACGCATGCGCCTCGGTGTCATGCTGAATGATCCCGAAGAAGAGCATTCCTGTTTTGCGGACAACACACACAACGATCATTTCTACAACGGTGTCGGTGTCCGGAACGTCTATCACGGTGAATACATCCGTGTGGACGGCTCCCTTGTGTCCGGTCCGTCACTGTCAGATCTGGTTGCCGGAACAGATACAGCACTGGACGCAGAGATGTCTGCCAGACTGAACAATGCTGTTCTGGCACTCGGACGGATCAAGACAGCAGCCGAAGCCGGTTTTGCCTATGATCAGATGCTGGAGCGCGGCAATGAGGCCGGCGAAGCCCTGATTATGGGCGGCGTCAACGGATTGATTGATCAGACACGGTCGATTGAACGGGTCGTCACGGCACTTGGTGTTGAGCAGATCAGTATCGAAGGTTCAGACAGCCTCGACGATCCGGACGCCGTCTTCCAGTAACTCAGCCACGGGTCCTGCCGACATGATTGTCTGTCACTGCCAGAACATCACTGACGCCGATATCAACGCGGCCGTCGACTGGATGCGGGCATCTGACGACAGGACCATCATCACCCCGGGCAAAGTGTATCGGGCGCTTGGCAAGGCAGCAGACTGCGGCGGTTGTATGCCGCTGTTTCTCTCGGTCATGCGTCAGAACGACAACCTCGAAGTCCCCATGCACCTGCGGCACCTGAAACCCGCAGCCACACAGGAAAACCATCATGAACGGCGACAAAAAGGTCATTGAATATCTGAATGCTGCCCTGCGCAGTGAACTGACTGCGGTCAGCCAGTACTGGCTGCACTACCGGATGCAGGAGGACTGGGGGCTTGGTCACATGGCCAGGAAATCCCGCGAAGAAAGCATCGAGGAAATGAACCATGCGGACAAGCTGATCGCCCGCATTCTTTTCCTTGGTGGTCACCCGAACCTGCAAAAGCTAGATCCGCTCCAGATCGGCCAGACACCGAAGGAGACACTGGAATGCGATCTGGCCGCAGAACACGGCGCCCGGGACCTCTATCAGGAAGCACGCCAGCACTGTGAGACCGTCGGTGATTTCGTCACCAAAAACATCTTTGAGGAACTTCTCACGGATGAAGAAGGTCACATCGACTTTCTGGAAACGCAACTGGACCTCGTGGGCAAGCTCGGTGAAGAGAAATATGCGCAACTTAACGCCTCCCGGATGGATGAAGCCGGGTAATCTGCTGGTGCCGGCACTGGTTGCGGGCTCCATTGCGCTGGCTGAAACACCACCCGGGGGCTCAAACTGGTCCCCTGGTGATCCACACCTGAACGTGGTTCCGCGCACGCGTGACGAAAAAGCCCGCATCGCTGCTGTGACAGCGATGGCGACGGACTTTGCCGCGCCGCAGCTTTATGAAAACAGACCTGCAGGGGCCGCCACCGTCCGTGTCACAGGGACATCAGATGCGTTTTCGCAGCCTTCTGCCAATATTTCTTTCGAAAGTGAGCTGGACTTCAAAGTGGGGAACGGCCTGTTCCGCAAACTGTGGGTGTCCTCCCCGTCGTCGACACTGGCATCTGACGGTCTGGGGCCGCTTTACAATGCGCGGTCCTGTCAAAGGTGCCACATCAAGGATGGGCGGGGGCACCCACCGGAAAACGCCGAAGATAACGCTGTCTCGATGTTTCTGAGAGTTTCAGTTCCTGGCCCGCAAGAAGCGGCCATCGCCGGAATCGAGGACTACATCGCCTCCCTCCCCGATCCGACCTACGGCACGCAGCTGCAGGACTTTGCCGTGCAGGGCCGCGCCGCCGAATATGAAATCGGGATAACTTACACTGAAGAGATCATCCGCCTGGCAGACGGAACAGAGGTCTCGTTGCGTCATCCAACGTACACGGCCCTCAACCTCGGCTACGGCCCTTTGCACCCGGAGGCAATGCTCAGCCCCCGGGTCGCGCCCCAGATGATCGGCCTTGGCCTGCTGGAAGCTGTGCCTGCCACTGACATCCTCGCGGGTGCGGATCCGGATGATCTTGATGGCGATGGCATTTCCGGCCGCCCGAACATTGTCTGGTCGCATGAGTTCGGTCAGCCCATGCTGGGCCGGTTCGGACTGAAGGCTGGCAGCCCGACGATCCGCCAGCAGTCCGCAGAGGCGTTCAGAGGTGACATTGGCATCTCCAGCCCGCTGTTCCCTTCGGGTGCGGGTGAATGCACGGAGGCACAGTCAGCCTGCCTGACAGCCAGGCACGGCGACGGCGATGACCGGATCACTGAAATTGACGATGCCGGGCTGGATCTTGTGACATTCTATAGCCGCAACCTGGCCGTTCCCGCGCGCCGCGCGCCTGATGACCCGCAGGTCATGCTTGGCAAGAAGGTGTTCTATGAAACGGGATGCATGGCGTGTCATACCCCCAGCTTTGTCACGCACCGCCTCAAAGACCGCCCTGAACAGAGTTTCCAGCTGATCTGGCCTTACACGGACATGCTGCTGCACGACATGGGGCCCGGGCTGGCGGACAACAGACCCGAAGCAAGGGCCACAGGACAGGAGTGGCGAACTCCTCCGCTGTGGGGCATCGGCCTGACTGCACAGGTCAGCGGCCATACCTATTTCCTTCATGATGGACGGGCGCGATCACTGCTTGAGGCTGTTCTTTGGCACGGGGGCGAGGCGGAAAGCCAACGCGATGCGGTTGTGAACATGACAACCACGGACCGCGACGCCCTGATCAGGTTTCTGGAGAGCTTATGAAACGCGTACTTCTTGCGGCGGCTCTGGTGCTGACACCTCCCGGTGTTCACGCTCAGTCAGAGACATCCGTTATCAGATCCGTGGTGGCAAAACATATTCTGCCCGGCTTTTCGGAACTCTCAGCCGGGGCAGATCGTTTGTCACAGGTTGCCGCCAGGGACTGCGAACCCACCTCCCCGGTTCTGCGATCAGCGTACGGACACGCGTTTGATGCCTGGATTTCTGTGAGCCACCTGAGATTTGGGCCAACCGAAGTTCATGACCGCGCCTTTGCGCTCGCGTTCTGGCCGGGCAGTCGGGGCGCCACGCCTAAAAGTCTGAGAGCTTTGATACTGGCCGAAGATCCGATTGTGTCATCGGCGACGTCCTTCGCGCAGGTTTCCATCGCAGCACGTGGGTTTTACGCGCTGGAGTTTCTGCTCTTTGATGAAGAATTTATATCGTTGGGCGACCCCGCCTATCGCTGTAAGCTGATACGGACCATGACCGAAGACATCGCTGCTGTCGCGCGGGGCATTTCCGATGACTGGCAATCGTCATACGCCGGGATCATTGCGGCACCATCGCCGGATGGCATGTACCGCAGCCGTGAAGAAGTCCTGCAGGAGTTCTTCAAAGCGTTGTCAACGGGCCTGCAGTTTACTTCCGAAACCAGGCTGGGCCGTCCGCTGGGTACGTTTGAACGCCCAAGACCGAAGCGGGCGGAAGTGCGGCGGTCCGGTCGTTCAGTATCACACGTGGTTCTGAGCCTGAGTGCTCTGAGAGAACTGGCTGATCATCTTTCCGCGCCGGACGCCGCCCTTTCGGGCAAGGTGGATCGGAGCTTTGACCGCGCACTCACACAGCTGGAAAACCTGAGTGACCCGACTTTCGCGACGGTGACGGACCCGCAGGGCCGCGTCAGGATCGAAGTCATCCAACAGTCGGTAGATGCTATCCGCGCCGTCGTACGGAATGACCTGGGCCCGACACTCGGTGTTGCGGCAGGTTTCAATTCGCTGGACGGCGACTGACATGAACGGACGACGTCACTTTCTGACAGGTCTCATCGCTGCCGGCCTCCTGCCCAGGCCAACATGGGCTGACGCCGGCTCTCCTGCCTTTCTGTCGGCCGCTGCCAAACCTGATGGCCGTTATGTCCTCTGTGGTATCAGCGACGACCTGCAGGTTCTGTTTCAGATCCCTTTGCCGGGTCGCGGCCACGCTGCCGCGGCCCATCCGACAAAACCGGAGGCTGTCGCCTTCGCCAGAAGGCCCGGAACATTCGCCGTGGTGATCGACTGTGCATCCGGGAGACAAAGTGCCAGACTGGACGCCCCGCCGGGACGTCATTTCTATGGCCACGGCACGTACTCATCTGACGGCAGTCTCCTGTTCACAACGGAAAATGACTACGAAGCGGGTCAGGGCCGCATTGGTGTCTGGGACGTTCTGCGGGACTACAAACGGACGGATGAATGGAGCAGCGGCGGCATCGGGCCACATGATATCCGGCGCCTACCCCATTCAGACCTTCTCGTCGTTGCCAATGGCGGCATAGACACGCATCCGGACTCAGGGCGCACAAAACTGAACATCCCGACGATGCGCCCTAACCTTGTATATGTTGAGAACGGTGGACTGACCGAAGTCGCAGAGTTGCCATCGGACCAGCACCGGAATTCGATCCGGCACCTTGCAGTGAGCAACGCAGGCGATGTTGCCTTTGGCATGCAGTGGCAGGGAGAGGGCACGCCGGTGTCGCTTGTCGGGGCCCACAGACCAGGAGCGAGGCTGTTATTGACCTCAGCACCTGAAGACAGACTGAGGGAACTTAGTGGATACGTCGGAAGCATCGCCTATTCAGAGGATGGCCGGACAATTGCAGTTACATCGCCGCGTGGCGGGCGGGCGCATCTATACCGCACGCACGATATGCAGTTGTCTCAGTCGGTCAGCTATGACGATGTCAGCGGTGTCGCACAGACATCAAACGGACTGCTCCTGACCTCAGGAGAAGGCAGCATGGCATTGCTTCAGAACCGGCAGTTCCGGAAACGCGTCCCGGCCGGGCTGATGTGGGACAACCATCTGGTGGCATTGAATGACCGGGATGCAGTTTGATGACATCCGGGCAGGTGCGACGCTCATTGTTTCGCCCTGACGGTCCAGGCTGATCTGCAATCAGCTGACTTTTCGCGTTTTGTACCCGTCAGCACCGCGGGCAACATGCGCTGGCAAAATCACAGAGGCCTCCTTGCCGGACACAGTGATCACTAAACCCGAACAGCGATTAGATGGTGTTCAAACACAGCGTCCCGGAGCATCTCCGTGACCAGATCTCCCAGTGCAGCTTGAAGCCCTTCTGCGGTTGCCGGACAGTCCTGCTGCACCGTTCTGAGGATGTTACTGTTTTCAGCCCGGACCAGCCGACCGGTCACGCGACACCCGCCGTCATGACACAAAAGGCTCCCTTCGATCACGAATGCTGCGCCCCCGTTCTGTCCGTGACCGGTGTCATCTGACATGCCGGGATGCTGATCCCCTGCGGTCTGCCCGGTCAGCACGCGGACATTTGCCAGCCGCGTAAAGCTGTCTGCCAGAAGCGTGCTCACCCATTCAGCGTCACATCTGCCACAGAACCTTCCGCCAATAAAATGAAACGAGGTCAGCAAAACACAAACCCGGTCGTCGCCGGGCGGATGCCGCGAGGAAGAAACACGGGCCGGTACTTTCAGGCGATAGGCTGACGCAGCCGCATTGACGGCAATTCTGTCCGACTGAGCATCACTGCCAAGTAATGCGCACAGGTCGCGGATTTCGGTCCCGATCTTTTCTGAGCATCCGTCCGGCCCTGAAACGCTCAGCAAAGCGTTGATGTTTACCCATCCGCCTTCGGCATCAAACAACAGTCTCAGAAGGCGTGCTGCGGTTTCCGGCAAGGGGTACATCTTCCCTGCCCGACGCACCGTCAGCGCGTCGAAATCAATCTCCGAATCCGCAACAAGGATCCGCATGTCAGCCCAGCACCCCCAAACTTACCCGGGAATAATACCACAGATCACGCCCGCACGGGGCTGTTTTATCATTCCAACGGGACCGGTCTGAACCACCGCCATCGCGTCCTGTTCCAGGCATAAACGCGCAAGAGTGTTTTGCCAGGATAAGGTGTCAGCTTTTACGCCTTCCAAAATACCCCAACCCGGCCAGTCCGCCTGCCAGGAGAAGAATTCCGGCTGGTAGCGGAATTGCGGTGATCACCACGTCATAGCGCGCTGCCCCCGTGTCATCAGCAACCCGGCTGTCGACTCCAAAGATGTAGTTTTTGCCGGCCTGACCGCTGAAGATCACCGGTCCGGCACCGGGCCCGGTGGTGGACGTAAGATCAGTCCGCAGGCGCCGGCGCTGTTCGGAGGAAGGGTCGTCGACATCGCGCAGAACAAAGTCGGCTTCGTTCGCGAACTGGCCCTCCTGAACAAATCCGCTGGTGATGGGGCTGCTCCGGAAAGTCAGCCCGCTATAAATGAACGCGATGTTGAAGTTCGAGTTCGCCCGGAACGTAAAGTAGTCGGCATGACCCACGATACGTCCGAATATCCCGATTTTGCTGAAATCACTGTCGCCGTTGCCGACGGTTCCCAGGATAAAGCCACGGGACGACGCATCGCGTCCCGCCAGGCGTTCGGTGCCGTCCACACGGTCCCTTTTGCCTTCGGTATACCCGATGGTGCTGGCCGCACCGGGCACAGCCAGAGTCAGAAAAGCCCCCATTAAAAGAGAAAAGAGTTTCATCTCACACAACCTCAGAAGTAATGGCAAACCATCTGTTAACCATGGATTTCGACGAGAATAAGACGCGGTGACCCGGGATTGCGTTCAATTTGTGACTATTTCCGCGCATATACCGGGTTGATGTGCATCAAAGCCCGCAGCACGCGACAGGGATATTGTGACCGGAGCGAAAAGGAACAAAACTCATATGCGCTGTGTCGCTGCTCTGCTGATCTGTCTGATACCTGTTGCACCCGAGGCCGGGCCTGCAGGCGATGTCGCCCGCGGAGCGCAGCTTTTTCGCCTGCACTGCGCTGCCTGTCACGGATTGGACGCACGCGGTCTTGGGCCACTGGCTGACAGCATGAAGATCACACCCCCTGATCTGACCGGATTATCTGCGCGCGGTGAAGGCGCCTTCCCCGTGCGGACGATTGTCAAACGCATCGCCAACCGAAGTGGCGGGAACCGTCCGCACGCTGAGATGCCAGTCTATGGATGGTTCTTTGAGGGACCTGCGGTTACACTCACGTCAGACGATGGCACATCGCTGGAAACAACTGAGGCCATCGCTGATCTGGTGGCCTGGCTCGCAAGTGTTCAGGACTGAGTTTTGTCCCCCGCCGCACCGGTATCCCTTGGATCAAGAATACCTGCCAGAACCCCGCGTCGTGTGACTTGTCCGACAACCTGACCGGCATCTTCCACGGCGATCGGACGGTCATCGTCAATCAGCTGGCGCATCACCTCCTCAACCTGCATCCGTGCGGGTACAGTCTTGCCTGCCTCACCCTTCGCGGGCTCCATGACATCCTGCGCGCGGAGCACACCAAGCGGGTTCATATGCGCCACAAAATCGGCCACGTAGTCGTTCACCGGGCGCGAGAAAATATCCTGTGGTGTGCCGCACTGAACGATACGACCGCCTTCCATGATCGCAATTCGGTCGCCCAGTTTGAACGCTTCATCCAGATCGTGGCTGACAAAGATGATCGTGCGCTTCAGATCCCGCTGCAGGTCAAGCAATTCGTCCTGCAGCCTTGCCCGGATCAGCGGATCAAGCGCCGAAAACGGTTCGTCCATCAGCAGGATCGGCGCGTCCGTCGCAAAGGCCCTTGCAAGACCAACGCGCTGCTGCATGCCGCCTGACAGCTCGCCCACGCGACGGTCCGCCCAGTCAGCCAGACCGACCAGCTCCAGCTGACGGTCTGTGCGTTCTATACGCTGTTTTTTGGGCAGATCCGCAAGCTCCAGCCCAAGACCGACGTTTTCACGGACGGTGCGCCATGGCAGCAATCCGAACTGCTGGAACACCATGGACACGCATTCACGCCTGACCCGCCGCAAGTCCCCCGGAGAGCTGTGCGTGACGTCACACGACCAGTCACCGTCAAACACCCGCACGGCCCCGCGCACAACCGGGTTCAGACCGTTCACCGCGCGAAGAAGTGTCGATTTCCCGGAACCCGAAAGCCCCATCAGAACAAGGATCTCACCCTGCTCAATGCTCAGGGAACAGTTATGCACCCCCAGGATCTGGCCGGTGGATTTCTCGACGTCCGCCCGGCTTTTGCCTTCGTCCATTTCGGGCAGCGCTTTTTCCGGTGCCTCCCCGAACACAATGGACACATTGTCGAATTCAACAGCAGCGGTCATTTGCGGTCCACCCTCAGCATGCGGTCCAGCATGATCGCGACAACCACGATAATGAAACCACTTTCAAACCCAAGCGACGTGTTCACCTGATTGAGCGCGCGCACGACGGGCACGCCCAGACCGTCCGCACCGACGAGTGCCGCAATCACCACCATCGACAGCGAAAGCATAATCGTCTGGTTCAGCCCGGCCATGATCTGCGGCAGGGCAAAAGGCAGCTCAACCTTCCAGAGTTTCTGCATCGGCGTTGCGCCGAAGGCGTCAGCAGCCTCCAGCAGTGGTTTAGGTGTGGTGCTTATCCCGAGATGGGTCAGCCGGATCGGCGCAGGCACGACAAAGATCACCGTCGCGATCAGGCCGGGAACCATCCCGATCCCGAAAAAGACAATAGCCGGAATGAGATACACAAAGGTCGGCAGTGTCTGCATCAGGTCCAGCACGGGGCGCATTGCCTGATAAAGTCGTGGCCTGTGTGCTGCCGCGATACCGATCGGCACCCCGATGGCCATACAGACAACGCAGGCCGACATCACCAGCGTAATGCTCTCCGTCATTTCCTCCCAGTAGTCCTGGTTGAGGATGAACAGGAAACCGAGCAGCACGAACAGGCAGACTTTCCAGCTACGCTGCAAAAACCATGTGACCGCTATAAAAGCCGCAATGATCATAAAAGGATGTGGTGTCTGCAGCACCCAAAGGATGCCATCGATCATCCACTCCATGACCACGGCGAGCCCATCAAAGAACCATTCGCCATTGGCCTGGAGCCAGTCAAAGAACGCCGCGGCGGTCTTGCCAACCGGGATCTTGGTTTCGGTCAGCCATTCCAGCACGTATCACCTCTTGTCTGGCAGAAAACGCCCTGCCCGCCCGTGCGGACAGGGCCGGATATTACAGGCCCAGGGCCGCGTTCACCGCCGCAACAGCGTCACCACCATCCACGGTTGTCACACCATCGAGCCAGGCCACAAACGCATCCGGGTTCGCCTTCAGCCATGCTTCCGCCGCTGCATCCGGATCTTCGCCATCGTTCAGGATCGCGCCCATGATTTCGTTTTCCATGGCCAGCGTGAACTTCAGGTTGCCCAGCAGCGCACCCACGTTCGGGCATTCACCGACATAGCCCGCACGGGTGTTGGTGAAGACGGTCGCGCCACCAAGATCGGGACCAAAGAAATCATCGCCGCCGGTCAGATACCCCATATCAAAATTTGCGTTCATCGGATGTGGCTCCCAGCCAAGGAACACGATCGGTTCATCGCGCTTGGAGGCGCGCTCCACCTGAGCAAGCATGCCCTGCTCGGAGCTTTCCTTGACCTCAAAACCGCTCAGGCCAAAGGCATCTGCATCGATCATTGACTGGATCAGGCGGTTGCCGTCGTTGCCCGGCTCGATACCGTAAATCTGACCATCCAGCGCATCTGCGTGTTTGGCGATGTCAGAAAAATCCTTAATTCCCAGATCGGTAGCGGCCATATTTACAGCAAGCGTATACTTGGCGCCTTCAAGGTTTTCACGCACAGTATCGACAGTACCGGCCTCGCGATAAGGCGCGATGTCCCCTTCCATCGTCGGCATCCAGTTGCCGAGGAAAATATCAATGTCACCCTCGGCCATCGATGTGTATGTCACCGGGACAGACAAAACCTTTATGTCTGTCTCATACCCCAGTGCGCGCAGCACCACGGTGGTCGCCGCCGTCGTTGCGGTGATGTCAGTCCAGCCAACATCGGAAAATGTGACTTCTGTGCATTCAGCTGCAGCCGCTGATGCCATCGCGGCAAATGCCAGAGCTGATACAGTTGTTCTCAGGTACATGTCTGATCTCCCTTATTATATTTGGCGGAAGGGTGCGCAGGATTAATGGCGCGGTCAACCGCAAACCTGAATGAAAGCTGTTACAGGCCGCAGGTTTATTCTGCCGCTTCACTGGCCTCGTTGTCCGGCAGAGCACGGAACACACCGATGAGCTTGTGAACCTCCCCACTGGCATCGGCCCGCGCGAGACCAAAGGATTCGATCGGCACCGTTCTGCCGTCCTTTGTCACGATACGCAGCTGAAAGCGGAAATTTCCGCCATCCCTGCTGATCCGGTCGACCTCGCTGCGCACCTTTTCCTGATCATCCGGATGATAGAAGTTAATGCCCGTTTCGAGATCGGGTGTGAACTTCTCCCGGTCTTCGCCATGAATGCGATAGACCTCATCAGACCAGTGCACCGCATCATTCCGGAGATCCACCGACCAATAGCCCACGCCGGCAAGGTCCTGCAGCAGGTAAAGTTGCGCCACAGCCTCTTCAGCTTCATTTCTGGACGACACCACGTCGGTGATGTCAGTGCCCACCGAGTAGATCGAGGAATTCGGAACAGACGGATCGGCGAATACAAAATTCTCCGTCTTCATCCAGATCTCTCCCTCGCCATCCGGTCCCGGCAGGTGGTCCACGTGTTCAATCCGGCCTGTGGTGCTGTCGAGCAGCAGATTGTCACGTTCGGCAACAGCTTCTGCGATCTCCTTGGGCGCGATTTCCTTAAACACGGCACCTTCAGCATCCGCGCGGGTGGTTCCTAGCAGGGCCGCCGATTTCTGGCTGATCCGCAGTACAGTACCGTCTGTCGACCGGTTCATCATATAAATTTCCGCGTGATCAAGGATCAGGTCAAGCTCCTGAGCAAGGCCCGGGAACTCGGACACAACCATGGTCACACCCTTCATCTGGCCGCGCATGTCAAAGAATGGGGAACAGGTCAGTTTGAACCGGGAGCCGCGCGATGTGAATTCACGCGAGATCGGTTCACCCAGCTTGAGCGTTTCGTTGCAGATCGGTGCAAGCGTCGGGAAGCCGTTCGGCACCACACACTGGCTGATATGCGGGTTCGACACCGGGCGCGTCAGACCGAACATATCGGTTGCCGCATTCGTGGCCTGGCTGATCTGCAGCGCTGTATCGAGCACCATGATCGACAATGGGGCGGTTTCCAGCACGGACATTAGCTCGCCGGTACGACCACTGAGTTCAGCCGCTGTGACCTGCAATTCTTCGTTGACGGTGATCAGTTCCTCGTTGGTGGACTGCAGCTCCTCATTTGAGGTTTCAAGCTCTTCGTTCGTTGCCTGCAGCTCCTCGTTGGTGGACTGAAGCTCTTCGTTCAGCGACTGCAGTTCCTCGTTCGAGGTTTCAAGCTCTTCGATGGTCTGCTGAAGCGCTTCGCGTGTCGTGGCCACTTCATCTTCAAGCAGCCGGATACGGTCGTGTTCAAAATCATCGCCCTGATCGGCCTGCTGGCTGGTGGCCCCTCTGGCGCGGTCAACCTGCACCTCGTTGAAAACCACCAGTGCGGCACGTTCGTTGATGTCCCGCGCGATGATCGGGTAAACATCAAGACGGACTTCCTCTTCGTCATCCTCCGCCAGAAGGTGCCGCACACCGGAACGTGTCTCGCCGTTTTTGAGCGCCAGTGTCACAAGGCTGCGCGCCTCTTCGCGGAAAGGTCGCCGGAGCAGGTCGATGTGCATCTTCAGGTTCGATGCCTCACTCACCTCAATAAAGTTGCTGACGTTTCCATAGACACGCACAATCGAATATTCGTCGGTCACCAGCATGGAATTTTTGCCGAGCGACAGCGCAAGAGCCTCGAACATCTGCCGGTCAGTGGAATCGCCTGTCGGCACCGAAGGCTGGACCGGATTCACCGCGCGGGACTGCGGCACGGTTCTGTTCGTTGAAAAGGGTGTTGTGTCGGCCCGCCGGATAGACCGTCGGCGGTAAATATGGGCCGAATTGCTATCCTGAACAAACATCTCGTCGGAACCTGCCACGCTTTCCGCGGTCCCGAGGAACATCAGGGAGCTCTCTGTCATGGCATAGTGGAAACGTGACATCACCTTGTGCTGGAGCGCATTGCCGAAATAGATCAGAAGATTGCGGCAGCACAGCAGATCGACCTTCTGGAAGGGCGGATCCTGACAGACGTTGTGATCGGAAAACAGAATGGCCGACCTGAGCGTGTCGATGACCCGGATGCCGTCGTTCTGCTGAATGAAATAGCGGTCGGCGAGTGTTTTGGGGATGTCGTTCAGTGCGGCCAGGCCGTAAATCCCCTTGCGGGCCACATCCAGCGCATCTTTGTCGATGTCTGTCGCAAAAATCTGGACGTGGTCTTTCAACGGGACCTTGGCTCCACCGAGCGCTTCGCACAGCAGGATGGCAATGGAATAGGCTTCCTCACCCGTCGCACACCCGGCGATCCAGACCCGCAGCGGCCCGTGGCTTTTCTTTTTCAGAAGTGCGGGCAGCATGTCCCGCAGCTGTTCGAATTCGGATTTGTCCCGGAAAAAACGCGTTACGGAAATCAGCAGGTCCTTGAACAGCGCATCCACCGCATTCGGATTGACCCGGCAGAACTGCGTGTATTCCTCGTGGCTTTCAATCCCGAGGGCAATCATACGGCGTTCAATCCGCCGGTTGATCGTCGTCTGTTTATACTCGCGGAAGTCCACGCGCGTGCGGGCCAGAAGAATCTGCAGCAGATCAGAGGACGGGCTCTTTTCCGATTTCTCCTGGCGGAAGGCATCGAAATCGCGGGGCGATGTCAGGATTTTCTGCAGATGGGTGCCGATCTCAAACGGACGCAGCACGAGGTCCACACAGCCGGTCTGCATCGCAGCCATGGGCATGCCATCGTATTTCGCGCTTTCTGTGTCCTGCGCGATGGTGATGCCACCTGCCTCACGGATCGCCTGCACACCATACGCCCCATCCGTGCCGGTCCCGGACAGGATGATCGCCATGGATTTCTCACCATGCCCGTCCGCGAGGCTCAGCAGGAAACGGTCGACCGACGGCTTCGGCGAGGCGACTTCAGTGCTGGGCTCCACCAGAAACAGCTTGCCTTCATCATAGACCACGTCTGTTTTGGGGGGCGTCACGTAGATGACGTTTGGCTGGGGCACCATACCGTCAGTGACATCAACCACGCTCAGCGCGGTCTGTCGTGCGACAAGTTCGGTCATCAGACTTTTGTGGTGTGGCGACATGTGCTGGACGACCACATAGGCCACGCTCATATCTGTGGGCAGCGTAGAGACGAGTTCCCGGATCGCCTCAAGACCACCTGCCGAAGAACCGATCCCGATGATCGTCAGATCACTTGTTTCTGATGTGCTCACACTCAGCCCCCCTGATGTGTTTGGTCCGACCCTGCGTCCGGCGTTCCTCCAGATGTCTCACCCAGAGACCGCACTTGGCAACCCTTAGTTGCGTCTGATCGGGTAAAACTACCGGATAATTACGATTTTCCGTGGGATATCCGGGCAAAGCGCGGCACGCAACAGGCACCGTACGGTGCGTTTACCAAATTCGCAGCCGCATCGGGCAATCTGATCACAATAGTTTTATAGATAGTGTAAATCCAATGACCGATCTGACACAGCCAGCAGCAATGCCTTCCGTGCTTTCCGAGCGTACAATGACGCTGAACCTTGTTTTGAACGAACAGGCGGGCATTGTCATCCGCTCGTGTGAAGTCGTTGCACGGGGTTTCCGGAACCGGATTTCTTTCAGCGGCGAACAGGACATAAGCGGCGTGCTTGTTTCCGTGCTGGACCGGGCAGTCCGTGACAGCCTTGAAAAGGTACCTGATGAGGGAGCGCACGTTGTGTCGCTGCCGGAGTTTCTGGTCGAGCTTCCGGGCCTCGCGCTGTCGGGCGTTCATCTGATGATCATGGAGACACGTGACGGGCTCCGCAGTGCCATCCTGCGGTTCAAGGAGTTCATGGGGTCGCTCGGAAACGCCTTTCTGCGCGATATCGGCTTTCAGGAAGAATACGCCAGTCACGCAGAGCGGCTGGCCACAAGTGTTCTGTCCGACATCTGTATGCCGATGCTCAATCTGTGCCGTGAAATGGAGTTCGCACTGGCCGATGGTCTGGCCGAACCGGCGCCCGAGATCGTCGCCAAAGCCCGCGAATTCGAATTTCAGACCGAACTTCTCAAACGGTTCATCTTTAACGCAGGGCGCGGCATGTCAGACCCGACGCTTGCGCACCTGAGCTCAGAGGTTCCCGCCTCTGTCAGACTGCTGCCCGGGCAACGGTAGCGGTCACCCTTGGCGCGGCTCCGGTCCCGTGGCAGAAGATGTCGGAGACCGAGACCGGAGCCGCCCATGATCTTTCTTCAAAACGACTCACTGCGCGTTCAGGTATTTCCGGTGGGCGCAACGCTGGCCGGGCTCTGGCTGAGGGAGCTGGCACCCATTCCCTCGTACTGGGAACGGAAAACGGGTACGGGTACGACAATGAACTGACCTATGCAGGCGCGGTGGTCGGCCCGGTTGCCAACCGTCTCAGGAATGCACGGGCAAAGCTCAACGGACAGATTCTGACCCTGCCCGCCAATGATGGAAACCACACCCTGCACGGCGGCCCAGACGGCCTGCACAGGGATATGTGGGAAGTGAGCTACCAGACCACAGACACCGTTACGCTGCATACAAAACGCGCACAAGGCGAAGGCGGCCTGCCTGGGAACCGGACGTTTCAGGTACAGTATGCACTGGATGAACCCATGTGCCTGAATGTGATCATCTCCGCCACAACGGATGCAGACACACTGATCAATCTGGCACACCACCCCTACTGGAATCTCGATGGATCAGAAGATGTGTCCGGCCATATTCTGAAAGTTCACGCGACAGAGTACCTCCCGACAGATGCGGAGACACTGCCGAACGGGACACGGGCCCCCGTCGCGGGCAGCCCATACGATTTCCGGAAACCCGGCCCCATTCCCGTCAATCAGTCTCTGGACGCCAGTTTCTGTCTCTCAGAAAGCCGCCGCGACTCGCCTGTAACGGCGGCAGTTCTGACCGGGTCAACGGGGGTCAGCATGACAATCGACACCACTGAACCGGGCCTGCAGATTTACAATGGCAGCGGCTTGCCCCAGTCCTCATTGCCTCTTCATGATGGTCGCACTCTTGCCCCTTTTGCGGGCGTGGCGCTGGAACCACAGGGATGGCCGGATGCCCCGAACCATCCTGATTTCCCAAGCATAGTGCTGCGCCGCGGGCAGCAATACCGCCAGATCACCCGGTACCGGTTTTCCATCTGATTGTCTGAAAATGTCATGTTCCGGTCATGTAGACGCCCTGCAACCGGCAGAAATATCCTGCATTTTTTGTGGCGTAACGAGTGATTTTTTACCCGCAAAGGAACCGGTCATGTCAGAGCAACCTGTGAAAGCTCCAGCCCCTTCTCCCGCACCATCAGGTGCAGGCGCCAAACAATCCGCACCTGCAGCACCACAGCCGGTGATTACCGATTACGCCAGCCTCTGAGGCCTGAATCCACTGGCAGTACCTGCGCACAAGTCGTATCCTGGGAGGTATGAAAGAACCTGTATCCGCCATCCGGAACCTGGGCCCCGCCATGGAAACAGCCTGCGCCGCTGCGGGCATACATTCTGCGGATGAACTGCGCGCCATGGGTCCCGACGAGGCCTACACCCGGTTGCTCCAGAACGGTACGCGACCGCATTTCATCGGGTATTATGTGCTGGTCATGGGGCTTCAGAACAGACCCTGGAACGATTGCCGTGGCGAAGAAAAGAAAGCGCTGCGCAAACGCTTTGATGCAATCAAGGCAAAAGCCTTTGATCAGGATCTCGATGCATTTGAGCAGATGATGAACCAGATCGGCATCCGTAAAGCGGGCCAGACCTGAAACAAAAAAGGGCCGGTCTGACCGGCCCCTTCCCAATTCTGTGATGTCTGGCTTATCAGCCGACGAGTTCCATACCGGAAAAGAAGTATGCGATTTCGACAGCGGCTGTTTCCGGCGCGTCGGAACCGTGTACGGAATTCTCGCCAACGCTTTCAGCAAACTCAGCGCGGATTGTGCCCGGCGCCGCATCCGCAGGATTGGTTGCGCCCATGACTTCGCGGTTCTTTGCAATAGCCCCTTCGCCTTCGAGAACCTGCACCACAACCGGTGCCGATGCCATGAATTCGCACAGTTCGTCATAGAACGGGCGTTCGGCGTGTACGGCGTAAAATACACCTGCCTGTTCCTTAGTCATGTGAATGCGCTTTTGCGCGACGATGCGCAGGCCTGCGTCCTCGAACTTGGCATTGATCTTGCCTGTCAGGTTGCGGCGGGTTGCATCGGGTTTGATGATCGAGAATGTGCGCTCAAGAGCCATTGGGGTTCTCCGGGTTGTTCAGCCGCGGCAACGCGCCCCGGCGATGTGAATTTCGCGGCTCACCTAACACGGGTCCTGCTGTAAGAAAAGCCGAGATTGACGCCGCCCGGTGGATGCGTCACACCGCGCCCATGCTACGTATTTCGGACATAAGCTATTCGATTGCCGGCCGCCCGCTTTTTGAGGAAGCAGGCTGTGTGATCCCTGACGGTCACAAGGTCGGGCTGGTCGGCCGCAATGGTGCCGGCAAGACCACCCTGTTCCGCCTGATCCGGGGCGAACTGGCTTTGGACGGCGGCGCCATCTCTCTGCCGTCACGTGCTAAAATCGGTGGTGTGGCACAGGAGGTTCCATCCTCGTCCACCTCTCTGATTGACACCGTGCTGCAGGCAGACACCGAACGTGCCGAACTGCTGCGGGAAGCGGAGACCACCACTGACCCCGCGCGGATCTCCGAAGTTCAGACACGGCTTGCTGACATCGATGCCTGGTCCGCTGAGGGTCGCGCCGCGGCTATTCTCAAAGGCCTCGGCTTTGATGACGCCGAACAGCAGATGCCCTGCTCCGATTTTTCGGGCGGCTGGCGCATGCGGGTGGCCCTGGCTGCTGTGCTTTTTGCCCAGCCCGACCTTCTCTTATTGGACGAACCGACCAACTACCTGGATCTGGAAGGTGCGCTCTGGCTTGAAGCCTATCTGGCGAAATACCCACACACAGTAATCATTATCAGCCACGACCGTGGCCTGCTGAACCGTGCCGTCGGGGCCATTCTGCATCTCGAAGACCGCAAACTCACCTACTACCAGGGCCCTTACGACCAGTTCGCCCGCCAGCGCGCGGAACAGCGCGCCGTTCAGGCTGCGATGGCCAAGAAACAACAGGCCCGGCGCGACCACATGCAGGCGTTTGTGGACCGCTTCAAGGCAAAGGCATCCAAGGCCAAACAGGCCCAGTCCCGCCTGAAAATGATCGAAAAAATGGACATGATCGCTTCGCCTGAACAGGCGGCAAAACGTGTTTTCACCTTCCCGGAACCCGAAGAGCTCTCGCCACCGATCATCTCCATCGAAGGGGGTGCTGTGGGATATACCGACACACCCGTTCTCAGTCGCCTGAACCTGCGCATCGACCAGGATGACCGCATCGCGCTGCTGGGCAAGAATGGTCAGGGCAAATCCACCCTGTCCAAACTGCTCAGCAACCGGCTGAAACTGATGGGCGGCAAGGAAGTGCGCTCGGGCAAACTGCGTATCGGTTTCTTTGCACAGCATCAGGTGGACGAGCTGAACATCAATGAGACGCCTTTGCAGCATATAATCTCCGCCCGTCCGGGCGTGCTGCATTCGAAACTGCGCGCTCAGCTTGCAGGTTTCGGGCTGGGAGCGGATCAGGCGGATACCGAAGTCGGTCGGCTCTCAGGCGGGCAGAAAGCGCGCCTGTCGCTGTTGCTGGCCACGCTGGACGCGCCACACCTGCTGATCCTTGACGAACCGACCAACCACCTCGATATCGAAAGCCGTGAGGCGCTGGTCGAGGCGCTTACCGGCTATTCCGGTGCGGTGATCCTTGTCAGCCACGACATGCACCTGCTGAGCATGGTTGCCGACCGCCTGTGGCTGGTCTCTGACGGCACTGTCAAACCTTATGAGGACGACCTCGAAGCCTACCGGCAGATGTTGCTTACACCCGCCAGACCGGTCAGCAAGTCCAGCACCCCCAAACCACAGCCAAAAGCAAAACGCGCCAGCCGGGATGAAATTCTCGCCATGAAATCTGATGTCCGGAAGTCCGAGGAACGCGTCGAAAAGCTCAACGATATGCGCGACAGGCTGGCCACAAAACTCGCGGACCCGGCACTCTATGAGGACGCCAAGGGCGGCGAGCTGGAAGTCTGGAACAAAAAATACGCGGAAGTCATGCAGGCACTGGAACGCGCCGAAACTCTCTGGATTACGGCGCTGGACCGCCTTGAAAAGGCGCAGACGCAATGAACTTCTTCTGGCGGAAAATATCCCGGGGTCCGGGGCAGCGCCCCGGCAGGCTGACATGATCATCGACAGTGCATTCCTGATCACTGCCTTTGTCACCATGTTTGTGGTGATTGATCCCATCGGTCTGGCACCGCTGTTTGTCGCCCTGACACAGGGGATGTCCGATCAGGCCCGGCGCCGGATTGCGGTACGGGCCACGCTGACCGGCGTTCTCATTCTGCTGGCCTTCGCGGCCTTCGGGGAAGCACTCCTGAGCTTTATCGGCATCTCCATGCCCGCCTTCCGGGTCGCGGGTGGTGTCCTGCTGTTTCTGACGGCGCTCGACATGTTGTTTGAGCGGCGCACAAAACGCCGCGAAGACCAGTCCGAAGAAGATGACCACGATGACCCCTCCGTCTTTCCGCTGGCGATCCCTCTGATTGCGGGGCCCGGCGCCATTGCTTCTGTGATCCTGCTCATGGGTCAGCGTCCCGGGGTTGAGGGCACGATCATGGTGCTCGGAGTAACCGGAGCCGTGCTGTTGATCGTGCTGGGGTTCTTTTTTGCCAGCGGCATCATCGAACGGGCGCTCGGGCGCACCGGGATCACGGTGGTGACACGTCTGCTGGGCATGCTGCTGGCCGCCCTCTCCGTGCAGTTCGTGCTTGATGGCCTCGCCGCCTTCGGGTTTGGCCCGGGCACAGGCTGAAATCCTGCCAGCGCGCGCCTATATAAAGGTCAGACACAGCGCAGGAGAGCATCCGTGACCGGAAACGACGTCGGCAGCCTGATTTACCTGATCATCCTTGGTCTGATGGTCATCAGCTGGTTTGTCGCACAGAACCGGGCCTCCATGAACAAAACGTTCCAGGCAGCGGCCGTATGGGCGCTGATCTTTCTTGGCGCCATCGCGGCTTACGGCCTCTGGGACGACATCAGCAATACGGTCATGCCACGCCAGACCAGCTATGCCGACACCGGACAGACCGTCGTGCCCCGCCACGCCGACGGGCATTATTACCTGCGCGCGGTTGTGAATGACACGCCGGTCGATTTTGTGATCGACACCGGCGCCACGGACATGGTGCTGACACGGCGTGATGCTGAAGCCATCGGTCTTGATCCGGAGACCCTGATCTATTCCGGTCGGGCGATGACCGCCAATGGTATGGTGGAAACAGCGGCGGTCCGGCTGGACAGCGTCAGGCTGGGCTCGGTGACCGACACTAATCTACCGGCTGTGGTAAACGGCGGAGAAATGTCACAATCCCTGCTGGGTATGAACTACCTGCAGCGGTGGGGCAGCATCGAAATCTCCGGCGGGGAACTGACGCTGACGCGGTGACGATCAGGTCTCCGCCTTTTTCTCCCAGCGACCCGACTCCTCGGACCAGTACTCCGCCGTCACACCGGCGTCCTTCAGCATCTTCCACTGCCCCCGTGCCGTGTGCACAGCTGCAGGGTCATTGCCGTCAAACAGGACACAGACACGGGAAAGGGCATTCACTTCGTCCGGCGTGACCGGCGCACCATCGACGGTCATCACGCAATCCGCGCCGTTCGGAGCAGGCTCTGTCGCGGTCGACAGCAGAATGGGTTGCTGCGCATCGTGCGATCCACCTGCCAGCCCATGCGGCAGAAAACCGTCAGCCGGCGCAAGCCAAAGCTGCTGATCCAGCCAGTCCATCCGGGAAAGTTCGGTCCCACGCACCAACACGCGCCATCCTGCCTGCCCCGCCTTATCGAGCAGCATGGCCAGCGTCTGTTCCAGCGGATGCCGGGTCAGATGGTAGAACATTGCCGTGCCCAAGGGATCACTCCGTTTCGTAGTTGTCCGCAATCAGCCGGTCGAGCGCACGCACCCCCCAGCCCGTTGCCCCTTTGGGCGCGAGGGGCGTCTCTGACTTCAGCGAGGCAACCCCGGCAATGTCCAGGTGAATCCACGGCATGTCGTCACGCACAAACCGCTGCAGATACTGCGCGGCGGTGATCGAGCCACCCGGCCGGCCACCGATATTCTTCATATCAGCCACCGGCGACTTCAGCATGTCATCATAGGCCTGCCCCAGCGGCATGCGCCATGCTCCTTCGCTTTCATCATCGGCCGCGCGCAGGAAGGATCTGCAGAAATCATCATGGTTCGAAAAGACACCCGCATTCTCGTGCCCAAGACCAATAATGATCGCTCCGGTCAGCGTTGCCAGATCAATCATACCCGCAGGTTCGAACCGTTCCTGCGCGTACCACATAACGTCACACAGAACGAGGCGCCCCTCAGCATCCGTGTTGAGGATTTCCACGGTATCGCCCTTCATCGATTTGACGACATCGCCCGGACGGATCGCAGAGCCTGACGGCATGTTTTCGACCAGCCCCACCAGGCCCACGACATTCGCTTTGGCTTTGCGCAGGGCAAGGGCACGCATGACCCCGGCCACAGTGCCGGCCCCACCCATGTCCATGGTCATGTCTTCCATGCCAGCTGCCGGTTTCAGGCTGATGCCACCGGTGTCAAAAACGACGCCCTTGCCGACAAGCGCCAGCGGCGCCTCGCCTTCAGCGCCGCCATTCCACTGCATAACCACGACCTTCGATGGGCTGTCCGAGCCCTGTCCGACCGCCAGCAGCGTACGCATACCCAATTCTTCGAGTTGTTCCTCGTCCAGCACTTCAACCTGCAGACCAAGACTTTCCATCTGCTCCAGGCGGTCCGCGAATTCCGTCGTCGTCAGCACATTCGCAGGCTCATTGACGAGGTCGCGTGTGAAAAAGCACCCTTCGGCAACCGCGATATGCGGGGCGGCGGTGGCGGCCGTCGTTTCGGGATCGCTGCACATCACCTCAACACTGCCAGCCGGCGCCGTGGCAGAGGTTTTATGATCGTCAAAGCTGTAGTCGCGCAGCAGAACACCGGACACCAGATGACCAACACGGCGCAGCCGCCCGGAGGCGATCAGCAGATCCGCCCTGCCCCGCAGTTTGCCAAGCGCACCGCCTGCCCGGCGCGCCAGCGTTTCCGAGGCATTCCGCGGCAGACACACAACATCAACCGCCCGGGCCGACATGCCCGCAGGCCAGGCCAGCGTCAGAACACTGCCCTCTTTCAGCCCGTCCTCAGACTCGGCCTCCAGCGCCCGTTTCAGCGCCCCTTTGCAGAGCCGGTTAACCCGGCGCCCTGCCACGTCCAGACGCCCTTCGGCATCGACAATGACCGCGATCCGGCCTGCATGTTCCGCAAAGCGTTCAATGTCCTGAGCGGAAAAACTGACGGGCGTTGGCTGGGTCATGGATGCGTCCTTTCATGGTGTCCTGCTTCCGACCTAGCGCGCTGCGCTTCGGTTGACCAGATAGCAGTTTTATACCCCGTCTGATTGGTCTAGTCTGGCCGCGACGGCGCCGAAGTGACTGAAGGGGGACAGCTTGGTCAGAATTGACAGATATGTGCTGTCGCAACTGCTGCTGCTGTTTGGGTTTTTCGCACTGGTGCTGGTCGCTGTTTTCTGGATCAACCGCGCCGTGGTGCTGTTTGACCGCCTGATCAGTGATGGACAGTCTGCCCTTGTGTTTCTTGAGTTCACCGCGCTCGGCCTGCCAAAACTCATTACAACAGTTCTGCCCATCGCGACCTTCTGTGCGGCTGTGTACGTGACCAACCGTCTGAATAACGAGAGCGAGCTTACCGTTATGCAGGCCACCGGCTCGGGGCCGTTCCGGCTGGCCCGCCCGGTCCTCGTCTTTGGTGTGATTGTCTTTGTCATGGCATCCGTGCTCCAGCATTTTCTGGTGCCACTGGCACAGCAACAGCTGGACGAGCGCGAAGCAGAAATATCACAAAACGCGACCGCCCGTCTTCTGACCGAAGGAACCTTCCTGAACCCTTCGGCAGGGGTGACCTTTTACACCCGCGAGATTGATGCCGATGGTGTACTGCGCGACGTGTTCCTGTCGGACCGGCGTGATCCCACCGAAGGCGTCATTTACACGGCCACCGAAGCCTATCTGATCAGAAACGGGACCGGTACAACGCTGATTATGGTGGATGGCATGGCCCAGCGTCTGGGGACGTTCCGCAACCGGCTGTCTATCGCGAATTTCCGGGATTTCTCTTTTGACATCTCATCGCTGGTACGGAACGACACGCGTGTCACGGTGCGTGCGCGTACTATGACAACACCACAGCTTCTGACACCGCGTGAGGAGCTTTCAGAAAGAACAGGCCAGCCGGAAGGCACTCTCGCAGAAGAATTCCATGCACGGTTTGCTGAACCATTGTTCTGCATCGTCGCAGCACTGATCGGGTTCACGACCCTGCTCATTGGCGGGTATTCACGGTTCGGCGTCTGGCGCGAGGCTTGTCTCGCCTTTGGCCTGCTGGTCCTGATTGATGGCGTGCGCAGTACACTCGTAGACCCCGTCCGGGACGACGCGCGGCTCTGGCCGATACTCTACCTTCCCGTGCTAACCGGTGCACTGGTGGCTCTGAGCATGCTCTGGATTGCCGCCCGACCCAAACGACGCCGGCGTGTCGCAAAGGAGGTTGTGGCGTGATTCTGCACTTTTACTTCGCCCGCCGGTTTGCCATGAGCATTCTTGTAATCACGGTGGTTCTTTTTGCGCTCGTGGCGCTTGTCGACCTTGTGGATCAGACCCGTAAATTCGGTGATTTCGGAATCAGTTTTGCTCAGATCCTGGGGCTGACGCTTCTGAATGTGCCTGAAACCATCAATCAGATCCTGCCGCTCATTATGATTCTGGCGACCGTCGTCCTGTTTGTCGGTCTCGCACGGTCGTCCGAACTTGTCGCCGCCCGGGCTGCCGGGCGATCTGCGCTGCGGACGCTGATCGCACCTGTTGTTGTGGCAGTCATCATTGGCGGACTTGCTGTGACCATGCTGAACCCGATTGTGGCCGGCACTTCGGCCAGATACAGCCAGCTCACGGAAAGTTACCGCTCGGGAGGCGCGTCAACCCTGTCCATCTCGCGCGAAGGCCTGTGGCTGCGACAGGGCAGCGAAACGGGGCAGACAGTCATCCGCGCGTGGCGCTCAAACAAAGATGCGTCAGTTCTTTATGATGTGATGTTCATGGAATACGCGCCGGGCGGTAACCCGGTCCGGCGGATCGGAGCCGAAAGCGCCGCCCTGGAACCCGGGGGCTGGGTGCTGAAGAATGCCAAGGAATGGTCACTGCGGGAGGGCCAGAACCCCGAAGCAAATGCGCAGGTCCACAAACGGCTTGAAGTACCATCCACGCTGACCCTTGAACGCATCCGCGAGAGCTTTGGCCGGCCGGGCTCGATTTCGATCTGGGAACTGCCTGATTTCATAGACCAGCTGGATCAGGCGGGCTTTTCATCGCGCCAGCACAGGGTCTGGTTTCAGTCCGAACTGGCACGCCCGCTGTTCCTGATGTCGATGGTTCTTGTTGCGAGCGCGTTTACCATGCGCCATACCCGTTTCGGGGGCACCGGTATGGCGGTGCTGGCTGCTGTATTGTTGGGGTTCAGTTTGTATTTCATCCGCAGTTTTGCGCAGATCCTCGGGGAAAACGGTCAGATACCGGTATATCTTGCGGCCTGGGCCCCACCTGCTGCCGCTGTTCTGCTGGCGCTTGGCCTCCTGCTTCATGCGGAGGACGGCTGATCTGATGCGACTGATTCTGACTCTGCTGCTTTTGGTTCTGGCGCCGCTTATAGTTGCCGCGCAGGATGCCGGTGACGGACAGAAACCTGCGGTCCTGATCGCGGATGAACTTTTTATCAGTCAGGACCGCGTGCTGGTCGCGCGTGGAAACGTAGAAGCGTTTCAGGGCACGTCGCGCATGACCGCCCAGGAAATCCGCTATGACCGCAGCACCGGTGCTCTGACGGTGCAGGGCCCCATTGTTCTGACGGACGCTGGCCAGAGCACCATCCTGGCGTCAGCCGCCGAACTGGACAGCAGGCTGCAGGCCGGTCTTCTGAAGGGCGCACGTCTGGTGCTGAGCCAGCAGCTTCAGCTCGCAGCCATTCAATTGCAGCGGGTCAGCCCCCGTTATGACCAGCTTTACAAAACAGCGGTGACCTCGTGTCAGGTCTGCGAAGACGGCAAGCCTCCTCTCTGGCAGATCCGCGCCAAACGCGTCATCCATGACCGCGAAGAACGGCAGCTTTATTTCGATCAGGCACAGTTCATGATCCGTAATACGACGATTGCCTATCTTCCACGCCTGCGCCTGCCGGATCCCACACTTGAGCGTGCAACCGGTTTTCTGATCCCGTCCCTGCGCACGACGTCCGAACTCGCGACCGGAATCAAGGTTCCCTATTTTATCGTCATTGACGACCATCGCGACGTCACTGTAACGCCCTACATCTCATCCCGGACACGCACCCTCGAGCTGCGGTACCGTCAGGCTTTTGTGAACGGACGTATCGAGTTCAACACGGCGATCAGCCGCGATGACGAACGCCCCGGCGACACGCGTGGGTATGTCTTCGGATTCGGTGCCTTTGAACTCCAGAACGATTTCCGGCTGACCTTTGACATCGAAACGACCAGTGATGACGCGTATCTCAAAGACTACGATTTCTCGGACAAAGACCGGCTCGACAGCGAGCTCAATGTGCAGCGGGCGCGTCGGGATGAATTCATCTCAGGCAGCCTCATTGCCTTCAGGTCACTGCGGGACGAGGATGATAACTCGACACTGCCGACCATTGTGGCGGACGGGGTTTATGAAAAGCGTTTCTTTCCTTCGCTCACGGGGGGCGAATTCCGGCTGAATGCCAAAGCACACAGCCATTACCGCTATTCTGACGACGATATTGTCGGGCGCGACGTTTCCCGCTTTAATGTCGATGCCTCCTGGCTGCGGGGCTGGACACTGCCTGGTGGCCTGCGCACTGAAACGACGCTGACCCTCGCCGGAGACATCTTCAACGTCACCCAGGACAGCACAACCAATCAAAACCAGACCCAGCTGACCCCGGGTGGCGCCATCGCATTCCGCTATCCGATGGCGCGTCAATCCGCGGAAGGTGTTACGCACTTTCTGGAGCCGGTCGCCCAGATCGGCTGGACAGGTGGCGACCGGCTGGACATCCCCAACGAAGAAAGCACACGGGTTGAGTTTGACGCAGGTAACCTGCTGTCACTTTCGCGGTTTCCGGCGCCCGACCGGCGCGAAAGGGGCACGGTCGGCGCCTACGGGATCAACTGGGCGCGGTCTGATCCGGAGGGGCTGGAGACATCGCTGACACTGGGGCAGGTTTTCCGGAACATGGCAGATGACAGCTTTTCAGAATCTTCCGGTCTGACGGGCGGGACATCTGATTTCCTGGTGGCAGGACAAATGAAAACGCGCACCGGTTGGGCCATCACAGCCCGAACTCTCTTCAGCGACAGTTTTGACTTCACAAAGGCCGAGATCCGCGGACAGTACAGCAACGCACGCACGAGCGTCACCGGAATGTACCTGTGGCTTGTGGAAGATGCGGATATTTCCTCCGCAGACGACGTATCTGAGATCTCGCTCGACGGCTCCTACAGGGTGGACCGGCACTGGACGGCAAATGCGGACTGGCGGTATGACCTGACTGACAACCGGGCGACCACTGTCGGAATCGGGTTCAACTACAGCAATGAATGCGTGACGGTGGATGTCTCGGCTGCGCGCCGCTTTACAACCTCGACAAGCCTTGAGCCTTCGACCAGTCTGGGGTTTAACATCGGCCTGCGTGGCTTCTCGGCACGCAAAGGCACAGATACATACGCAAGAACATGCAAAAGCTAGGCAAAATGAGCATCATAAAACGTCTGGGAACTGCTGCGGCACTGGCCGTAGCCACCTTCAGCGCCGCGCCGGTGGCAGCACAGGGCCTGTTTGACCCGGTGGTTTTCGTCAATGACGACGTTGTGACGGAATACGAGGTGGAACAGCGGCAGCGCTTTCTGACGCTGCTGAACGCACCCGGCAGTTCCCGTGAAGCGGTAATCGAAACGCTGATCGACGAACGTCTGCGGGCGCAGGCCGCAGATGACGCCGGACTGACCCTTACCCCGGAAGGTCTGGAAGCCGGAATTGCGGAGTTTGCCGCGCGTACAAACCTGGAACCGGATGAGTTCATAGCGCAGCTTGAACAGAACGGCGTGGACCGCGCGACACTGGTATCGTTCCTGAGCGTCGGCCTGACGTGGCGCGATCTGATCGCCGGGCGTTTCGGCCGTCGTCTGCAGATTTCCGAAGAAGAGATCGACCGCGCGCTCGCGTCCTCTACCAGTTCCGGCGGTATCCGTGTGCTGGTTTCGGAGATCATTATCCCCGCACCTGCGGACCGGCGCGCCGAGGTTGAGGAACTGGCCCGCGAGATTGGACTGTCCCAGTCCGAGGCCGAGTTCTCCGACTATGCCCGCCGGTTTTCTGCAACGGCATCGCGTACGTCAGGCGGCCGGCTGCCCTGGCAACCTCTGGCGCAGCTCGCGCCTGTACTGCGGCCTCTTCTGTTGTCACTCGCTCCCGGCGATGTGACTGATCCGCTGCCGCTTCCGGATGCCGTGGCCCTCTTCCAGCTTCGCGACATTCAGGAAACATCAGCTGCAGAACGCGCCTATGCGTCCGTTGAATACGCCGCCTACTATATCCCCGGCGGTCTCTCACCTGCCGGCCTGGCTGCTGCCAGTGATCTGCGTGCTGAAACCGACAGCTGTGACGACCTTTTCGCAACAGCCCAGGGGCAGCCCGAAGAAGTTCTGGTCCGCGAAGCCCTGCCGCCTGCAGAAATCCCGCAGGACATCGCCATTGAGCTCAGTAAACTTGATCCGGGCGAGATTTCGACGGCCCTGACGCGCAATAACGGCCAGACGCTGGTTTTCCTTATGCTCTGCGGTCGTACAGCGGCCGTGAACGAGGAAGTCGAACGTGAGGATGCCGCCGCAGCGATCCGGTCGCGGACACTAAACAACTACTCCGAGGGCTACCTCGCACAGCTGCGCGCTGACGCCCGTATCGAAACACCATGACCGACCGGCCATTGCCGGTGCTGATCACCTGCGGCGAGCCCGCAGGAATTGGCCCGGAGATCGCTGTGGGCGCCTGGTCGGCGCTGCGTGATACGGTGTGCATGGCCTGGATCGGTGATCCCCGCCATCTTCCCGACGAAACACAATGGCAGGAGATCAGCACGCTGGATCAGGCCGGAGCGGTTTGTGCAGAAGCCCTGCCTGTCCTGCCGCACAGGTTCGATGGGACTGCGGACAAAGGTGAGGCTGACCCGCGGAATGCGCAGGGTGTGATTGATGTGATTGCGCGCGCCGTTGACCTCGTGAACACGGGACAGGCCGCGGCCCTGTGCACGGCCCCCATCCACAAGAAAGCACTGATTGACGGGGCTGATTTTCAATATCCCGGTCATACCGAATACCTCGGCGCTCTGGCCGGACAGAACACCCGGGCGGTGATGATGCTGGCCTCTGAGGCACTGCGCGTTATTCCCGTGACGATCCACATTGCCCTGCAGGACGTGCCACAGGAACTGACGCCGGAGTTGCTGCGCGAAACAGTGGAAATCACCCACCGGGATCTGCGCGACAGGTTTGGTATTGCGAACCCGCGCCTTGCCGTGGCCGGACTCAATCCGCACGCGGGCGAAGGCGGTGCGATGGGACAGGAAGAACTCGACTGGATCGCACCTCTGATCCGGGACATGGCTGGTGAGGGCATGCAGATCAGAGGCCCGCTGCCCGCGGATACGATGTTTCACGCAGCAGCCCGCGCGGGCTACGACGCGGCGATCTGTATGTATCACGATCAGGCGCTGATCCCGATAAAAACCCTGGATTTTGACCAGGGCGTGAACGTGACCCTCGGGCTGCCATTTATCCGCACATCACCGGACCATGGCACCGCGTTTGATATCGCCGGGAAAGGCATTGCCAACCCTTTGAGCATGACAGAAGCTATCCGTCTCGCAGCACGCATGGCCGGAGCGCTCTGAGATGGCCACAATCGACAATCTGCCCCCCTGCGCGAAGTCATCCGCACCCACGACCTGCAGGCCCGCAAATCCATGGGGCAGAATTTTCTGCTGGATCTGAACCTGACGGCGAAAATTGCCCGTCAAGCCGGCGACCTGTCCGCCTGTGATGTCCTGGAAATCGGCCCCGGCCCGGGCGGTCTGACGCGCGGGCTGCTGGCCGAGGGCGCGCGCAGGGTGCTTGCCATAGAAAAGGACGCGCGCTGCCTGCCCGCCCTGCAGGAAATCGCGGATGCAAGTCCGGGCAGGCTCGAAGTCATAAACGGTGACGCGCTAGACATAGATCCGCTGGATCGTCTGACACCGCCCATACGGGTTGCGGCGAACCTGCCCTATAACGTCGGCACGGAACTGCTGGTACGCTGGCTGACGCCTGCTGAATGGCCGCCCTTCTGGCAGAGCCTGACCCTGATGTTTCAGCGTGAAGTGGCAGAACGGATCGTGGCGCAGCCCGGCAGCAAAGCCTATGGCAGACTGGCGATCCTGTCACAGTGGCGGGCGGATGCACGGATTGTGATGCAGCTGCCACCTGAAGCATTCACACCCCCGCCGAAAGTGTCGAGCAGCGTTGTGCATCTGAATGCGCTGGAGCGACCTCGCTTTGAGGCCGATGCGGCCGTCCTGAGCCGCGTTGTGGCTGCGGCCTTCAATCAGCGTCGGAAAATGCTAAGGGCCTCGCTGAAGGGGGTCGCACCGGATATCGAAGATCGCCTGATCGCGGCAGGCATTCGCCCTACGGATCGCGCGGAACAGATCCCCCTGGAAGGTTTTTGCGCCTTGGCCCGCGCGGTCGCTCGGACCTGAACGCAACGAACTGAACTGACGGAAAGAAGCGAAACCGCAGGATGGCTTACTCAGCCGCCTCCGGCGCATCATCGCCGCCACCTGAGGGTTTCTCAGGGGCATCATTGTCCGCCCGCTGACGCGGTTTGCGGCGCGGTGCGCGACGCTGGCGGGGTTTGCTCTCCGGTGTCTCAACCAGATTGCTGTCGCCGTCTTCACTGCTGTCACCGCCCTGCGGCTGCTGGTCGGGCTGGTTCTGCTGCTGTTGCGCTTCGCGTTCCTGACGTTCCGCACGTTCGCGGTCACGTTCCGCCTGGCGTTCGCGGTTCTGGCGCTCCTGCTCTTCGCGGCGCGCTTCAATCTCGCGCTGCGCCTCGCTCAGCATGCGGGTGTAATGCTCCGCGTGCTGCTGAAAGTTCTCAGCCGCGACGCGGTCATTGCTCAGTTGCGCATCCCGTGCAAGCTGGTTGTATTTCTCGATGATCTGCTGCGGCGTGCCGCGGACCTTCCCTTCCGGGCCCGAACTGTCGAACACACGGTTGACGACGTTGCCGCCCTGATTGTTATTCGACCGGTTACGGTTGCTCTTCGAGCGGGACCGGGATCTCGATGATTTCATGAAGCTGTCTCAGCCTTCGTGCTGTTGATCGTAGGGCCGGTTGCGCGCTGCGCGCTTTGTTGGACCGGAATGCGATATGTTGGGCTTAACGCCGCGCGGGACCATGCCTTTGGCATATCCACCGCTGCAACGCCCTAGGAATAAGCACGGCTCATGCGTTGCCGCAAGGGGTATTCCGGTTTTTGGGTCATATTACGCAGTTTTTCGTGTCTTTTCAGACCAATTCACCCCGGTTTAGCCGCTGAAACCACCCTGTCACGGCCGTCCAGATCTGGGAGAATCGCCACCTCACCCCAGCCCTGGTCGCGAAAGATATCCCTAACGGCGCTGCCCTGCTGCCATCCGGTTTCAACCAGAACGCGACCCTCGGCGCTCAGATACTGCTGGGCCTCTGCTGCAATCAGGCGGTAAACGCTCAGCCCGTCCCCCTCGTCTGTCAGGGCCATGCGGGGTTCGTACCGGCTGAGTTCGGGTTGCACATCGGCCATTTCACCCGCGGCCAGATAAGGTGGATTGGAAATGATCAGATCAAAACGGCCTTCGACCTTTTCAAACCAGTCGGACTGCAGCACTTCGGCACGTTCCTGAACGCCGAGGCGGACCAGATTGGCGCTGGCCTGCAGACAGGCGGCCTCACTCAGATCCACCGCCACACCCGTGGCAGCGATGCGTTCCGCCAGCAGCGTCCCCAGGATACAGCCGGACCCGGTGCCAAGATCCAGAACGCGCGCGAACGGTGCCGCAAGTGCAGCCTCAATCAGGCTTTCGGTCTCCGGGCGCGGGTCCAGCACGTCCCGGCTGATGGCAAAGTCGCGCCCATAGAAAGCACGTGCGCCGATCAGCTGTGACACCGGAACACGTACCGCACGAAGTGCGATCAGCTGATCATAACGTTCGGCTATTTCCGGGGCGATATCTTCCGGCGCAATCAGGGTCACGCGCGCCGCGTCCACCTGTGCTGCGTGCGCCAGCAGCAGCCGGGCATCGCGCGCCGGGTCCGGCACACCAGCGGCCCGCAGACGGGCAACGGCCGTGACCATCGCTTCGGCGGCTGTGGTCATGCGCCCATCTCGGCCAGCATCCGCGCCTGCGCATCTGCCGTCAGCGCGTCAACGATTTCATCGAGATCACCCTGCATCACAGCATCCAGCCGGTAGAGCGTCAGATTGATCCGGTGATCCGTCACGCGCCCCTGCGGGAAATTATACGTCCGGATACGTTCTGACCGGTCACCGGAGCCGACCTGTGCGGCGCGGTCGGCAGACCGTTCGCTGTCTGCCCGGCTGCGTTCCAGATCGTAGAGCCGCGCACGCAGCACCTGCATGGCGATCTCGCGGTTGCGGTGCTGCGATTTCTCGGAACTGGTCACGACCAGCCCCGTCGGCAGATGGGTGATGCGCACCGCGGAATCGGTTGTGTTCACGTGCTGCCCGCCCGCGCCGGACGCCCGCATCGTATCGATGCGCAGGTCACCCGGCTCTATGCGGATGTCCACGTCTTCAGCTTCCGGCAACACGGCGACCGTTGCAGCCGACGTATGGATCCGGCCACCGCTTTCAGTGCTGGGCACACGCTGGACCCTGTGCACGCCGCTCTCAAACTTCAGACGGGCAAAAACGTTCTGCCCGCGGACATGGGCCGTCATTTCCTTTACGCCACCCAGTTCCGTTTCCTGCAGTTCGACCACGTCAAAGGCCCAGCCCTGCGCTTCGGCATAGCGCTGGTACATACGCATCAGATCGCCCGCAAAAAGTGCCGCCTCGTCACCGCCCGTGCCCGGGCGTATTTCAAGCATTGCCGGTTTGGCATCGGCCTTGTCACGTGGCAGCAGCGCCAGCTGAAGGGCGGCTTCAGCCTCGGGAATGGCAGCTTTGAGCTGAGGAATTTCTTCGCGGGCCAGTTCCGTCATATCAGGATCGGCAAGCATCTCTTCGGCATCCGCAAGATCACTCAGAAGCTGGCGATAGGATGCAATCTGTTCCACCACGGGCCGCAACTCGGAATACTCCCGCCCGAGTTCCGCAATGTCAGCTCCCGAGGCCCCATCGGCCATCGCCGCCTCCAGATACTGAAAGCGGGCGGTGATCTGTTCAAGGCGGTCCATCGGGATCATGCCTCTGCAATCCGACATTGAAAGGCATTGGTCAAGGCGTGCTGACGTGATAGGATACGCGCATGAAACGGTTTATTTGCATTCTGATCCTTGCGGGCCTGCCAGCCTCTGCAGATGTGACTTCACCCAGTGGGAAAACGGTAGACTGCTACTGCACGGACCGCACCGGCTCCCGCATTGAACTGGGTCAGACCATCTGTATGCAGGTGGACGGGCGTATGTTCATGGCCCAGTGCCAGATGTCTCTGAACGTGCCGATGTGGCGGGAAGTGGAACCCGGTTGTCTGTCCTCCTCACTCGAAGGTGGTCAGAACCTGCTCCAGTCTCCGGCGGTTTACCCCCAGATCTGAGTATCCGAACCGCAGCCTGGCGTGCGCACGGAGTGTACCGTCGGTCTGCTGCAGCGTTGTGTAGTCCGGAAATCCGAACACGCGGGACCGCGTGACATAGGTGATCAGCCCCTTGTCGACGGAGCCGGCCAGCAGGGTCGTGCGGGGCAGCGCCTGCATCACAGCATCTGCACGTTTCAGCGCGTCCGGCCCCGCCGGTATGACACGGATTGCCCCGCCGGCCATATCCTGATCGCTGTCCGCGGTGACAGGACGGTGCCATCGGTCAGGATCATGCGGTGCCATCCGGGCGGCCACCATGACCGCCAGCACCAGCAGAACCGTTCCACCGAGGATCAAACGCATACCGGCCCCTTCCCTGTCCGGATCAACGGAACTTGACACCGGGCAGCACACAGAGCAGCTCGAACAGTATATTCGCGCCAGTCAGTGCTGTGTTGCCCGAAGTGTCATAGGGCGGGGACACCTCAACAAGGTCGCAGCCCACGATGTTCAGACCCTTCAGTGCGGCGATCAGTTCCATGGCCTGCGGTGTGGTCAGACCACCGATCTCGGGTGTCCCTGTGCCGGGCGCATAGGCGGGATCGAGGCTGTCGATGTCATAGGTGACATAGACCGGCGCATCGGGTCCTATATCACGCCTGATCTCGCCGCCCAGCGTGGTCAGACTGCGGTGCCAGAGTTCGCGCGCCGGAAACTGCTGGAACCCCCAGCGCTGTGCCTCTTTGAAATCATCCGCAGTATATCCCGACCCCCTGAGCCCGACCTGATACGTTTTCTGCGGATCGATCAGCCCCTCTTCATAGGCCCGGCGGAAAACGGTGCCATGTGTCTCGCGTTCGCCGAACATATCCTCGTTTACATCCGCATGGGCATCCACATGCACAAGAGCCAGCGGGCCGTAACGTTTGTGCATCGCCCGCAGGATCGGCAGCGTGATGGAATGATCCCCGCCGATCGCCATGGGCATCGCGTCGTAGTTCAGGATCGCATCATAGCTCGACTGAATGATCTGCAGGCTTTCCTTGAGGGAAAATGTGTTGATCGCGAGATCACCGATGTCGGCAACCTGCAGGCTGTCAAAGGGGGCGGCCCCGGTACCCATGTTGTATGGCCGGATCATAGCACTTTCCGCGCGGACCTGTTTTGGCCCGAACCGGGTGCCGGACCGCCACGAGGTGCCAATGTCCAGAGGAATGCCCAGCACCGCCACATCAAGCCCCTTGAGATCATTGACCATCGGCAGGCGCATGAAACTGTTCGGACCCGAAAACCGCGCGAGATCATTGCCGCTGATCGGTTGATTTTTTCGGCCATTACGCGCCTCCCCGCAGCTTCCAGCCAATCAGGCACAACAGTTCTGTCGCCACATGTGCGCCGGCAATGGCAGTAGCACCAGTCGTATCAAAGGGCGGTGACACCTCAACAACATCGCCGCCAACGATGTTGATACCGGCCAGATCCCGCAGCATAGACGCCGCCTGCGCCGACGTCAGACCACCCCACACCGGTGTGCCGGTTCCGGGCGCATAGGCCGGATCCAGTGCATCAATGTCAAAAGTCAGATAGGTGGGACGCTCGCCCAGAATGTCGCGTATCCGCGCCACCGTTGCGACCGGGCCCTGTTCGTGCACCTCACGTGCGTCGATGACATTGACGCCCAGTGTGTCCTCGTTGGTGGTCCGGATGCCGACCTGCACCGAGGTTGCCGGATCCACGATGCCGGACTTCACCGCCTTATAAAACATGGTGCCATGATCCACGCGGTCCATGTCATCGTCGGGCCAGGTGTCCGTGTGCGCATCAAACTGGAGCAGGCTGATGGGCCCGTATTTCTCGGCATAGGCTTTGAGGATGGGAAAGGTGATATAGTGGTCACCGCCCAGAACGACGCTGGGCACATCATGGGCAAGGATACCGCGGATATGATCGGTCAGCGCACCGGGAAACGCGGGCACATTGGCATAATCAAAGGCCAGATCACCGTAGTCCACGATGGCGAATTCCTGCATCACATCAAAGGGCCAGCCATAGGGCGCATCAGGGGCCTGAAGGGTCGAGGCCTCGCGGATCGCGCGTGGCCCGAGCCGGGTGCCGGTGCGGTTGGTCACCGCCTGATCAAACGGCACGCCGGTCACAGCAATATCTGCGATACTCAGGTCTTTGGTGTACCTCCGGCGCAGAAACGAGGTCGCACCGGCAAAGGTCAGCTCAAAACTGTTGCCCTTCAGATCGTCGCGCGTGAAGGCATGATCAATCTGGTTCTTTGCGTCTTCCAGTGCCATTGCGTCAGGATCCGGCCACCGGCTGTGCGCGCTCAACGATCCGCGCAAAGAACGAAGCACCAACCGGCCCGATCTCATCATTGAAGTTGTACTGCGGATGGTGGCACATCGGCCCCTCACCCTGACCGAGGAAGAGATAGGCGCCGGGCCGCGCTTCGAGCATGTATGCAAAGTCTTCTGCCCCCATGACCGGCGTAACATTGGCATCCACAGCATCCTCGCCGGAAATCTCACTGGCGACCTCAGCCGCAAAAGCCGCATTGTCCGCCCTGTTGATCGTGGGTGGGTATCCGTAGGTGTAATCAAGATCGGCGGTCACACCGTAAGATGCCGCCTGCCCGGCCATGATCTCTTCGATGCGACTGACCGCCATTGCCTGCACATCCTTGCTGAAGGTGCGCACTGTGCCATTGATCTCGCAGGTTTCCGGAATGACGTTATGCGCAGTGCCCGAATGGATCTGGGTGACGGAAATGACCAGCTGCTCCATCGGGTCGCTGTTGCGGCTGACGATGCTCTGCAGCGCCTGCACCATAGCGCACCCTGCTACCACCGGATCCACACAGGCGTGCGGGCGCGCGGCGTGACCGCCAACACCGGAAATCCGGATGGTGAATTCATCTGCCGCAGCCATAATCGGCCCCGGGTTTACACCGAAGGTGCCAGCCTCACGGGTCGGGTTGTTGTGGATGGCATAGACCTGCCCGATATCGAACTGGTCCATGATCCCCTCCTGGACCATCGCCTCTCCCCCGCCGGTGTTTTCCTCGTCCGGCTGAAAGATCAACGCCACGCGGCCTGAAAATTTCCTTGTCTCTGCAAGGTACTTGGCGGCCCCAAGCAACATGGCCGTGTGTCCGTCATGACCACAGGCGTGCATTTTCCCCGGATGCGTCGACGCGTATTCCAGCGGCGCAGTTTCCTCCATCGGCAGGGCGTCCATGTCCGCACGCAGACCAATTGTCGGCCCGTCCCCCTGCCCGTTGATGATCGCAACAATGCCCGTCGTCGCAAACCCCTCGTGCACCTCATCCACCCCGAATTCCCGCAGCCGTTCCGCCACGAAAGCCGCCGTTTTGTGGCATTCGCGTCCCAGTTCCGGGATGGTGTGCAGGTGCTGACGCCAGGCCGTGATCTCTTCCTTCATGGCGGCAATACGGTTTACGACGGGCATGGGGTAGACTCCTTGGGGAAAAACCATTCAGGTGCATCAGACACCGAAGAGGCGCGCGCTGCAATGGCAGAAGACCTGATCCACAATACCAATGCGGGAATTGAACGCCTTCTGGAAATTATGAGGCGTCTGCGCGACCCGCAGACCGGCTGCCCATGGGATATTGAGCAGGATTTCGACAGTATCGCGCCCTACACAATCGAAGAAGCCTATGAGGTCGCCGATGCTATTCAGCGCCGCGACTGGGCCGAGCTGGAGGGCGAGCTTGGCGATCTGCTGCTGCAGACGGTCTATCACACCGCAATGGGCGAGGAAGCCGGGCATTTCACTTTCCAAACCGTGGTCGGGGCCATTTCCGATAAGATGGTCGCCCGTCACCCGCATGTTTTCAGCGACGAGAGCCGGGACAAAAGCGCGGATCAGCAGACGGCGGACTGGGAAAAGATCAAGGCAGCGGAGCGTGCGGGAAAAGAACAGAAAGGCACACTGGACGGCGTTGCCATCGGTCTGCCCGCCCTTCTGCGCGCCCTGAAACTGCAGAAACGCGCAGCCCGGGTGGGTTTTGACTGGCCCTCAACGGATGAGGTGATGGACAAGATCACCGAAGAAGCCGCAGAACTTGCTGAGGCACGCGACACGCTGAGCCAGGCGGAGATCGAAGAGGAGTTCGGTGACCTGCTGTTTGTGATGGCAAACCTTGGCCGGCACCTCGGGCTGGATCCGGAGGCGGCGCTCAGAGCCGCCAACGCCAAATTCACCCGCCGTTTCGAAGGCGTCGAGACGCGCCTGGCTGAGATGGGGAAAACACCGGCCGACAGCGATCTGGCGGAGATGGATGCGCTCTGGGATGCGGTAAAGGCTGACGAACGCCGCAGCTAGCGTTCCGTGACGCGAACCCCAAGAGCGACAAGCTGCCCAATGAAGGGCCCGCGCGGCGGAATATCGCCGCTGAACACACGGATGACATCGCCGGAAACCGTGTGAACTTCCATGTCCGTGCTGTCGCTCCATTCGATGAATTCGACTTTTTCAATGTCCCGCAACGCGACCGCACGCGGACGCTGCCACGGCGACAGGATCAGGGTATCCCGCGTCAACCGCAGGCCCCGAACAGGGTTTTTTATCAGTTCATTCAGCAAAAACGCGGCAACCGGAACCCAGACGACCCAGATATACCATGGCGCGCTCTGCGTGGCAGCCATGGTCAGCACCAGGACCATCAGGATACTCGCGATCCAGACGACCGCGCGCCGGCCCTGGAGCCTGTATGCATAAACATCTTCCATGCTGCCTGTATCCCGAAAAAATACGGCACCGTTTTGACGACAATGTGTACTGGACTCTCGCTGTCCGGCGCTTCAGAAAGCGCGCATGGGAAAGCACAGAATTATCATCGATACAGATCCGGGTCAGGACGACGCGGTTGCCATTCTGCTCGCACTTGGAAGCCCCGAAGAGATCGACGTGCTGGGTATTACCTGTGTGGCCGGCAATGTGCCGCTGGAACTCACTTCGCGTAACGCGCGGATGATCTGCGAACTGGCGGAGCGCCCTGATGTTCCCGTCTATGCAGGCTGCGACCGTCCGCTGGGACGAGATCTGGTCACTGCAGAGCATGTACACGGCAAAACAGGCCTTGATGGCCCGGAACTGCCCGATCCTGAGATGCCGCTACAGGCGCAGCATGCCGTTGACTACATTATCGAAACACTGCGGTCGGAACCGGAAGGCAGCGTCACCCTGTGCCCGCTGGGACCGCTGACAAATATCGCCAAGGCGCTGAAACGCGCGCCGGATATCGCTGACAGGATCCGGGAAATCGTGCTGATGGGGGGCGCGTATTTCGAGGTAGGTAACATCACACCGGCCGCGGAATTCAACATTTATGTCGACCCGCAAGCAGCTGATATTGTTTTCAAATCCGGTATTCCGATCGTGGTTATGCCGCTGGATGTGACACACAAGGCACTTGTTACGCAACCACGCAACGAAGCCTTCCGCGCGCTCGGCACGCCCGTAGGGATCGCCGTGGCGCAGATGACAGAGTTCTTTGAGCGCTTTGACAAGGAAAAATATGGATCCGCCGGCGCGCCTCTGCATGACCCCTGTGTGACCGCGTATCTGATCCGCCCGGACATCTTTACCGGCCGTCAGATCAACGTGGAAATCGAGACGGATTCTGAGCTGACGATGGGCATGACTGTTGCAGACTGGTGGGGTGTTACGGACCGGCCTGCCAATGCGCTCTTTATCGGCGATCTGGATGCGGACGCGTTCTTCGGGCTGCTGACGGAACGGCTGGGCCGCCTGTGAGTGCCTCTCTGACCCTCGCAGCACCGGAGCATTTCGAACGGCTGGACGCCCTTGTGGCCGCGTTCCACACGGAACAGGGCATCACTCTGTCCGCTGAGGCCCGGCAGAACGGCATTCTGCCTCTGCTCGAGGGCATCCCGCACGGAGCCGCTTACCTGATCGGTCCGCCACGGGCTCCGATCGGCTATGTCATTGTCACCTTTGGCTGGTCCGTCGAATTCGGCGGCCTCGACGGGTTCATTGACGAAATCTACGTGCGCCCCGGTGTCAGAGGGCGCGGGGTCGCCTCGGAAACGCTGCAAAGCCTGCCACGTGCGCTTGCCGGTGCCGGGCTGAAGGCGCTGCACCTTGAAGTTGACCGTGATGAGACCGCCAAACACCGCCTTTACGCCCGCGCGGGTTTCCGCGAGCGTGACCGCTATATGCTGATGACACGTTCTTTCTGATCCGGCTGGTGCTGCGCGCGGCCTGGGCCTATATCAGGGGCATGCAGGTTACCGTTCCTTTCGACAATTCCTATGCGCGGCTCCCGGAGCTGTTCTACACCCGTCAGGCGCCGACGCCGGTGCGCGCACCCCGCCTCATCGCGTACAATGAGGAACTGAGCCAGCTTCTCGGTCTGGCGGACGCCGATGACCAGGACCGTGCCGCGGTCTTTTCCGGCGTTCGCGTGCCCGACGGTGCGGATCCGCTGGCGCAGCTTTATGCCGGCCATCAGTTCGGCAACTTCAACCCCCAACTGGGCGATGGTCGCGCCATTCTGCTGGGCGAGGTCGTGGGCACCGATGGTGTGCGGCGCGATATCCAGCTCAAAGGCTCGGGGCCAACGCCTTATTCCCGTATGGGGGATGGCCGCGCCTGGCTTGGGCCTGTGCTGCGTGAATATGTTGTGTCCGAGGCGATGCATGCGCTTGGTGTGCCCACAACGCGCGCGCTGGCAGCGACCCTGACCGGCGAGGATGTGCTGCGCGAATCCGTGCTGCCCGGCGCCATACTGACCCGTGTGGCGGCCAGCCATCTGCGGGTGGGCACCTTTCAGATTTTTGCCTCCCGCGGACAAAAGGATGCGCTGCGCGAACTCACACAATACGCTGTCGCACGGCACTGGCCGGAGGCGGATGGCCCCATGGGGCTGTTGCGCGCGGTATGTGCGGCACAGGCTGATCTTGTAGCGAAATGGATGTCCCTTGGGTTCATCCATGGTGTGATGAATACAGACAACTGTACAATCTCCGGCGAGACGATTGACTATGGGCCCTGCGCCTTCATGGATGAGTTCAACGCCGATACGGTATTTTCATCCATCGACAGACACGGGCGGTACGCCTGGTCAAACCAGCCGGGCATCATCGTCTGGAACATGGCGCAGTTTGCGACTGCACTGCTGCAGCAGCTGGACGATCCGGCGGAAGGCGTCGCAGAGGCCACTGAAATCGTACACGCAATGCCGGATCAGGTGGAGGCCGCACGTCTGAAGGCTTTTGGCTCCAAAATCGGTATTTCTGCGCCTGAGCCTGCGGATACTGCGCTGATCGACGACCTGCTGGCTCTGATGCAGGATCAGCAGGCCGATTTCACGAATACGTTCGATGCGCTCGCTCGGGGAGAGGCCCGCGACCAGTTCCTGAACCGCGAGGCAATTGACGCCTGGCATACGCGCTGGCTGGAGCGGATCGGACGCGAAAAATCACCGGAGAGTGTTATGCAGGCGTCCTCTCCCCGGATCATTCCGCGCAACCACCGCATTGAGGAAATGATCACCGCTGCTGTGGCGGACGATTTCGCACCATTTCAACGCCTTATGAACGCGCTGCACAATCCGTTCAGCACTGATGACACCGATCTGATGCGCCCACCCACAACGGCTCAGCGCGTACCGGCAACCTTCTGCGGGACTTAAGCCGCGCGGGGACGGCGGTTGATCAGCCAGATGCCGGCCGCCACCAGAACCAGCGCCATCCAGACCTGCGGGCCGACATGTTCGTCCAGTAACAGCCAGCCCAGGATCACGGCAAAGACCGGCGACAGAAAGCTGAAGGACGCAACAGATGAAGCCGGGTAAATGGACATCAGCCAGAACCAGGCGAGGAAGCCAAGGCTTGCCACTGCCACGATCTGAAAAAGCAGTCCGGCATAGTGGATAGGCTCCGGGTCACGCAGGAACTCACCGATAAACAGCGCCGCAACCAGCATCACCGGTGCAGAAATCACCACCTGAAACAGCAGTTGCTGGGCGGGCGGTACAGTACTGAGCGGGGTGATTTTGACGCAAAGCGCAATCCCTGCCCAGCAGAGCGCCGACGTGAGCGCCATCAGATCACCGATCAGACTGGCACTGACATCGCTGCGGTCCAGCAGCGCCAGCGCGACGCCCGACATCGCCAGCACCAGGCCCACAATGCGCAGGCCGGTGAGCCGGTCCGAAGGCATCAGAAAATGGCTCGCAATCGCCAGCCAGACGGGCATGGAATAGAAAATCACCGACGCCCGGCTGACTGTCGTGAAATCGAGCGCCGAAAAAAGCACCATGAATTCAAGGCCAAAGAGCAGGCCCGACATTACACCGGCGGGCACAGCGGCCCGCGGAACACTCATTGGGATACCGCGCAGTTTCATCCAGATCAGCAGCACAACAACCGCACCTGCGGACCGGACGCCTGCAGAAAAGACCGGCGCGAAACCGTCATTGGTCACTTTGATAACCACCTGATTGAACGCCAGGTGCAGCGCAAAGATGATCAGTGCAACCGAACCGAAAGCGTCTATATGTGATTTGCGTTCCATGCCGCCACAAGGCGTTGCAGCGGCATGAATGTCAATTGCCGGTTACGCTGCGCGCTGACCACCGCCACCACGGTTGCCGCCACGGCGTCTGCGGCGACCGCCACCGGGTTTTTACCCTGCGGCTGATCGCCTCCGGGACGACCTCCGCCCGATTGCGGCCGCCCACCGCCCCGACGCCGCCCACGGCCACCTTTGGGCTTGGTGCCTTCAGGGATATCAACGGCTTCCCACGGGCGTCCGGACCCCACCGGGATCGTGATCCCCATGGTCTTCTGAATGGCCTTCAGTTCGCCCATCTCATCAGGTGCGCAGAACGCGACGGCTGCCCCGTCTTTGCCCGCCCGTGCCGTGCGACCGATACGGTGCACGTAGTTGTCAGGCACGTTGGGCAGATCGAAATTATAGACGTGCTTTACATCCGGGATATCGAGCCCGCGCGCGGCGACATCCGTGGCCACCAGCACGGTGATCTCACCGGACTTGAAGGCTGCAATCGCGCGGTCGCGCTGGCCCTGCGATTTATTGCCGTGGATGGATGCGGCGTCAAAGCCAGCCTTGACCAGCGTCTTCATCAGCTTTTCGGAGCCGTGTTTCGTGCGGCCGAAAACCAGTGCACGCTCGCCCTGGTGTTTTGCCAGCAGTTCGATCAGCAGGTTCGCCTTTTCCGCCTTCGCGATGAAATGAACCTCCTGTGTGACCTTGTCCGCGGCCTTACCCGGAGGCGACACCTCAACCCGTACCGGACGGTTCAGGTAGCTGTTCGCAATCTCGTTCATCAGCTTCGGCATAGTGGCCGAAAAAAGCATCGTCTGCCGCTCGGCCGGGATGACGGCCGCGATTTTGCGCAGATCGTGAATAAAGCCCATGTCGAGCATCTGATCCGCCTCATCCAGCACGAGGAAATCAGCCGCATCCAGACGCACCGCGCGCCGGTCCATCAGGTCCAGAAGACGCCCGGGCGTCGCGACCAGCAGATCGACCCCCCGTTCGAGGCGTTTGATCTGATTATTGATCGACTGCCCCCCCACAACCATCGCCACCTTGATCGGTGTGTTTTCGGCGAAACCGCGCAGGTTCACGCTGATCTGGGTTGCCAGCTCACGGGTCGGTGCCAGGATCAGCCCATGTACCGAACGCGGTGCCGGGCGTTTGCCGATCTCCAGCATCCGTGCAATCAGCGGCACACCGAAGGCTGCGGTTTTCCCGGTGCCGGTTTGTGCCAGCCCCATCACGTCGCGCCCGTTCAGCGCATGCGGAATAGCCTGTTTCTGGATCGGGGTCGGGTCCTTGAGACCCATTTTTTTCAGACGGGCCACAAGCGCAGGCGGCAGATCCATCATATCAAAGTCACTCATATCGTCTTTCCGGCCTGCACAGAGGCAGGCCTCACAAATTCTCGGTCGCGCCCCATTCTGAGGGCACGTACGTCGGGACACGCAAAACCGGATCGCAGGTGCCGGCATCGTGCCGGAACCTGTCCGTCGCGTCTGGCCCCACGCGTGATTTTGGGAACAACGGCGGGCCTTTCAAACGGGTGCTCACTTCAGGTCGTCTGACCCGGGCATCCGGACTGCTCACGCGGCAGAAGGTATCGCTTGAGCAGCACATGGGGGTTTTTTATCCACAAGTCAACAGCGCGCCCCGATACCGGGTGGCACAGCCTAGCAAAGACCGCTAAAAAGAGGTCCGTTCGGGCAGGAAGGTCTATGGGCAACTCTATCATCAAACGCTGTGAAACCCGCGGGCTGCGGATGACCGGTCAGCGGCGCGTCGTGGCACAGGTTCTTGAGGACAGTGACGATCATCCGGATGTCGAGGAGCTGTATGCACGCGCCTCAGCCGTCGATGACGCGATTTCCATCGCAACGGTGTACCGGACGGTAAAGCTGTTCGAAGAAGCCGGCATTCTCGACAAGCTGGAGTTCGGAGACGGGCGCGCGCGGTACGAGGACGCAGAACGGGACCACCACGACCATCTGATCGACATGAACTCAGGCGAAGTCATCGAATTTGTTGATGCCGAGATTGAGGCACTGCAGGAAAAGATCGCGCGCAAGCTCGGGTATGAACTGCGCGGTCACCGGCTGGAGCTCTACGGAGTCCCGCTCAGAAAATCCTGACCCCTGCCCGCGTAGACAGGATCTGGCAAGTCGTATACGCTTTTTTCATGGGCCGCTGAAAACAACATGCGCTTGCCCAAAAGCGCAGCCCAGGGAGGAAAACTATGTGCCAGGTATTTGCCGGACAGGATCCGGAACGTTACGCTTCGACGACCAGAAGGCTGCGTCTGAACGGCCAGAGCACGAGCATCAGACTGGAAAATGCTTTCTGGCAGGTCATTGATACCATTGCCGAAAATGAGGGAACCACGGCGCCTGCCTTTGTTTCCACACTGCATGCCGAAGTTCTTGAACTGCGCGGAGAGCCGGAGAACTTCACATCTCTGCTGCGTTGCGCCTGCCTGAAGTTCATGGAACTGAGCCCCGGCGCCGAAGATCTTCCGATCGCCGCCGAGTAAGCTGACCCTTTAGACCGGTCTGTGCGCCCCTGGGTAGTACTCCCATACTACCAGCCATCATTGAAATGCGCCTACTCTGATCTGTGAACCTTCACAGAGGAGAGGCGCCTTGGCCAAAAACATTCATTCCATGATCCGGGTTCTCGATGAGGCCCGGTCGGTTGCGTTCTATGAAAAGGCCTTTGGTCTGAAGATCGCGGACCGGCTGGATTTCACCGATTTCACGCTGGTCTATCTCAGCAACGAAGAAAGCGGTTTCGAGCTGGAGCTGACGGTCAACAAAGACCGCAAAGACCCCTACGACCTGGGCGATGGATATGGCCATCTTGCGGTCTCGGTTGCGGATCTGGACGCCGAACACGCGCGCTTTGAGGCTGAAGGGCTGGAGCCCCGCAAACTCGTGACATTTGCGCCGGACGGAAAACTCGTCGGGCGCTTTTTCTTTGTGGCCGATCCGGACGGCTACCAGATCGAAGTGCTCGAACGCAGCGGGCGCTTTCAGTGAATTTTCAAGGGAGGAAATGACAATGACACAACCAGACAGCCCGAAGGGGCTTACCCGGCGCCAGCTGTTGTCGCGCGCGACCGCAGCCGGTGCCTCATTCGTCGTCGGCAGCGGCTTTATCGCGGCACCCAACGCCGCCTGGGCGGCAACGACAGAGCATCTGCGGCCCGAAACCTTTGCCGCGCTGGTTCAGATGGCACGGGATATCTACCCGCACGATCAGGTCGGTGACGAATACTATGTGGTTGCCGTGAAAGGCTATGACACCGCAGAGGCCGCCGAAGGGATTGAGGTCGGCATCGCAGGACTTGACGCCGCCGCCCGCGGAAAGGGTCACGCAGGATATCTGGGTATGGGCTGGGAGCGCGACAGGGTGGACCTGCTGCGCGCCATGGAGGACAGCGCATTCTTTCAGCAGATCCGCGGTGGCCTGGTGACCGGGCTCTATAACCAGAAAGCCGTCTGGCCGATCTTTGGCTACGAAGGCTCCTCATTCGAATTCGGCGGCTACATCGACCGCGGTTTCGACGACATCAACTGGCTTTAAGGGGAGACTGGCACCATGACGGCACCATTTGATCTCACAGACGACAGCGTTGTTGTTGTCATCGGCACGGGCGCAGGCGGCGGCGTGCTGGCAAATGAACTGGCCCAGAAAGGCGTGAGTGTTGTTGCACTCGAGGCCGGAGGACGGCATCTGCCCGAGGATTTCATCAACGATGAATGGGACAGCTTCGGACAGCTGGCCTGGCTCGACCCGCGCTCCACATCCGGTGACTGGCGCGTATCACGCGACTTTTCCGGCCTGCCCGCCTGGATTGTGAAGTCCGTAGGCGGCACTACACAGCACTGGGCGGGCGCCAGCCTGCGCTTCCAGGACCACGAATGGAAGGCGGCCACAACATACGGCAACGTACAGGGTGCATCGCTTCAGGACTGGCCCATCGACGCGGCGGAAATGGACCCCTGGTACACGAAAGCCGAGGACAAGCTGGGCGTGACCCGCACCGGCGACCGGCCCGGCCTGCCCGGCAATAACAACTACAAAGTGTTTGAAAAAGGCGCAAAAGCGCTGGGGTACGAGCAGGTCCACACGGGCCGCATGGCGATCAATTCCGACGAGAACCGCGACCGTCAGATGTGCCAGCAGACCGGGTTCTGTTTCCAGGGCTGCAAATGGGGCGCCAAATGGTCGGCAGGCTATGTCGACATCCCGCAGGGCGAAGCAACGGGTAACCTTGAGGTGCGCCCGCAGTCTCATGTCGCGCGCATTCTGCACGATGACACGGGCAAGGTCACAGGTGTCGAATACTATGATGCTGACGGCAATCTGCAGATGCAGAAAGCACGCGTCGTGGCACTGGCCGGCAACTCATTTGAGAGCCCGCGCCTGCTGCTGAACTCGGCCTCTTCGATGTTCCCGGACGGTCTGGCGAATTCCTCTGGCCAGGTCGGGCGCAATTACATGCGGCACATGACAGGATCGGTTTACGCGGTCTTCGACCAGCCGGTGAAGATGTGGCGCGGCACCACCATGGCCGGGATCATCCAGGATGAGTCCCGCCATGACCCGAGCCGTGGTTTTGTGGGCGGTTACGAGCTGGAAACACTGGCGCTTGGTCTGCCGTTTATGGCTGCCTTCCTTGATCCGGGGGCCTGGGGCCGCGAGTTCACCTCTGCGCTCGACAGCTATGAAAACATGGCCGGCATGTGGATCGTGGGCGAGGATATGCCCCAGGAAACCAACCGTGTGACGCTGAACCACGACCTCAAGGACCAGTACGGCCTGCCGGTGGCGAACGTGCATTTCGATGATCACCCCAATGACATCGCCATGCGCAACCATGCCTACCAGCAGGGTCAGGCGGTCTATGAGGCTGTGGGCGCCACCCGGACGTTCCCGACACCGCCCTACCCGTCCACGCATAACCTCGGCACCAACCGTATGTCCGAGAATGCGCGCGACGGCGTGGTAAACAGATGGGGTCAGACGCATGACATCCCGAACCTGTTCATCTCGGATGGCTCACAGTTCACGACCGGTGCTGCCGAGAACCCGACACTGACCATCGTTGCCCTGGCCATCCGCCAGGCCGATCACCTGGCAAGCGAGATGTCGAAAGGCAATCTCTGACAGGCTCAGCCCCCCGTGTCCCGGTTCTGCCGGGGCACGGATACCTGTCCGGGCTATTGACCCGGGCCTGACATTCTGAAACGCCGGTACACGCGTTTTACAGGATAACACCCACATGGATAATCTGCGCGGCGCAGCCCTGATGGTGCTGGCAATGGCCGGTTTCGCCCTCGAGGATATGCTGATCAAGTTTCTCGCGGTCTCGCTGCCCATCGGTCAGATCGTGGGCATGCTGGGACTGGGCAGCGCGCTGCTGATCGGTGTGATCCTGATCCGGCGCGGTGAAGCGCTTTTCGACCGCAGCATGATGACACCGGTGATCGCCATACGAGCCATCGGCGAGCTGATCGGCACACTGGGGTTTGTGACAGCCATTGTCCTGACGCCCCTGTCGTCGGCTTCGGCCATTCTTCAGGCCACACCTCTGGTGGTCACGCTGGGCGCGGCAGTCTTTCTCAAAGAGACCGTGGGCTGGCGGCGGTGGTCTGCGATCCTCGTTGGTTTCTTCGGCGTGCTCCTGATCATCCGGCCTGGCACCGAAGGGTTCAGCTGGCTGTCGCTCTTTGCGCTGCAGGGCGTACTGGGCCTTGCAATCCGCGATCTGGTTACACGAAAAGTGCCGCCACAGACCTCAACACTGCAGCTGAGTTTTCTGGGTTTTCTCGTGCTGATCCCTGCTGCCGCGATCATGCTGCTGATCGGCGGCGCGCCGGTCGCCGCACTTTCTGCAACCGACTGGGCCTGGTTTATCTGTGCGCTGCTGATTGGCATCGTGGCCTACTACACGATCATTGCGGCCATGCGGATCGGCGAGGTCAGTTTTGTCACGCCCTTCCGGTATTCCCGCATCCTCTTTGCCCTTGTGATCGGCGTCGGTGTTTTCGGCGAAAATCCGGATACGCTGACGCTCGCCGGCGCCGCGATCATTGTCGCTTCCGGGCTCTATACCCTGTGGCGGGAAAGAAATGTTCGCGCTAACAGCGCCTGACCCTTTCCATTGCGCACGCATGCCGGTATCACGCGCACAACCGAATTCCAGTGGGAGAACACCATGAGCACGATCATCGACATCCACGCCCGCGAAATCCTCGACAGCCGGGGCAACCCCACCGTTGAGGTGGATGTGATCCTCGAAGATGGCACAATGGGCCGCGCGGCGGTCCCGTCGGGTGCGTCCACAGGCGCTTATGAAGCCGTGGAAAAGCGTGACGGCGACAAATCGCGCTACATGGGCAAGGGTGTGCTGGAGGCCTGTGCGGCTGTAAACGGCGAAATCGCCGAAGCCCTGGTGGGCATCGACGCCACCGAACAGGTCGACATCGACACCACAATGATCGAGCTGGACGGCACAGATAACAAGGGCCGGCTTGGCGCCAACGCGATCCTGGGTGTTTCCATGGCAGCCGCAAAAGCTGCAGCAGACTACTGCACCCAGCCGCTGTACCGCTATGTAGGGGGCACCTCGGCGCGCGTTCTGCCGGTACCAATGATGAACATCATCAACGGTGGCGAACACGCGGACAACCCGATCGACATCCAGGAATTCATGATCATGCCGGTGGCTGCGGAAAATATCCGCGAGGCCGTCCGCATGGGCTCCGAGGTCTTCCACACGCTGAAAAAAGAGCTTTCAGCGGCTGGCCTGTCCACGGGCATCGGGGATGAGGGTGGATTTGCGCCGAACATCAACTCCACCCGTGACGCGCTTGATTTCATTCTGAAATCCATCGAAAAGGCCGGATACAAACCGGGCGATGACATCTATCTTGCGATGGATTGCGCCGCGACCGAGTATTACAAAGACGGCAAATACGAACTGGCGGGCGAAGGCAAATCTCTGTCCTCTGCAGAAAACGTCGATTACCTGACAGCACTGGTCAACGACTACCCGATCATTTCCATCGAAGACGGCATGTCAGAGGACGACTGGGACGGCTGGAAGGCCCTCACGGATGCTCTGGGTGACCGTGTGCAGCTGGTCGGCGACGATCTTTTTGTGACCAACCCTGCCCGCCTGTCCATGGGCATTGAGCGCGGCTCGGCCAACTCGATGCTTGTAAAGGTCAACCAGATCGGCAGCCTGACAGAAACGCTCAAAGCGGTCGACATGGCGCACCGCGCGGGCTTTACCAATGTGATGTCCCACCGTTCCGGCGAAACCGAAGACGCGACCATTGCGGACCTGGCCGTTGCCACCAACTGCGGTCAGATCAAAACGGGCTCACTGGCGCGCTCCGACCGGCTGGCTAAATACAACCAGCTGATCCGCATTGAGGAAGCACTTGGCGAGACTGCGGAATACGCGGGCCGTTCGATCCTGCGCTGATGGCGGGCCTGACTGTCCGGCAGGTCTCTGAATCTGCCGATCTCGACGCGGTTCGGGCGCTGTGCTGGGAATACCGTGATTATCTGCTGAACTTCAGCGACGAGGTCCGTGAAGCGGTCTCTTTCACCTATCAGAAAGAGACATACGCGGCCCTGATGGACGTGCTTGCAGACAAACATGCGCGGCCCCAGGGCATTATATTGCTGGCAGAGTTGGACGGTGTTCCGGTCGGATGCGGCATGTATCACCGGATCGGCGAAGGCGATGCAGAGATCAAGCGCGTCTACGTGCGCGATGCAGCACGGGGGACGGGTGCGGGTCTGACCCTGTCCCGCGCGCTGATCGATAAGGCGCGCGCGGATGGCTACCAGCGGATCCTGCTGGATACCTCGCGCCAGTTCGTGCACGCGCAGAAACTCTATGAAAAGCTGGGCTTTCAGGCACGCGGGCCGTATTCGGAACTGCCGCCGGGTTACGAGAAATTCCTCGTATTCTACGAAATCACACTCTGAAACGCTCCGGTCGGTAAGGTGCCAGCAAGGCGGCATCCGCGTTGCCCGGCACCTGCCCCATCACCTCCGCTGCGGCCAGTTCACCGACCAGAGGCGCCAGGGTTGCGCCCGAATGCATTGTGGTCACATAGAGCCCGTCCGGGCCACAGGCACCGATTACCGGCAACCCGTCCTGCGGCACCGGACGCCAGGCAAGCGTCACCTCCCGCCAGTCTACCCGCTGACCGATGAGCCCACTGACACGCGCTGCAGCAAGTTCTGCCAGGGCGGCCGGGCTTTCCACCACTTCCGGGGTGTCATCCCCCTGGTGCGAAGCGGCCGTCGGTGCCAGCAGCCGACCATCGGGCAGTTGCCGCAGTTCCTGGCCCGGGCTGACAAGAATGTGGCTGAGCAACGGCGGCAGTGGCGCCGTGCGCATGATGAGGCCCGGCCGGTCCAGCATCGGCAGCGGAACGTCCACCGAGCGCAACAGCTCTGATGTCGCGGTCCCCGTCGCCAGCACAACCCTGTCCGCCTCGATCACACCGCCAGCCCAGGCAACACCGCTCACGCGCCCGCTGCGTTGCTGCAGCCCACTGACCTGAAGCCCCGTGATCACGCGGGCACCCAGGGCGCAGGCAGCCCGCAACGCATCCTGCGCCAGCATCACGAGGTCGACTGCACCTTCATCCTCAAAAAGCAACGCCCGGGAGGGCGGAGCGACAGATGGTTCCAGCGCCCGGAACGCATCCGCATCCACCTCGCTCACAGAGTAACCCAGCGCCTTCAGCGCATCGCGTTGTGCGTCAAAGGCGGCACCCTGCTCTTCCCAGCACAGACAGCCCTGCCACTGTACCGCGCCACTGCCGAGGACCTCTGCAAGCCGGTGGTGCGCTTCGATGGAGGCTGCGCGCAGGTGGAAATGATCTTCATCCGCATAAAAACTGGCGTTGATCCATCCGAATGATGCGCCGGACGCGCCATGAGCCGGCTGGCCTGCGTCGATCACGGTGACGTCTGCGCCTGCCGTTGCGAGGTGCCAGGCAGTGACGGCACCCAGTATCCCTGCCCCCACGACGATCACTTTCATACCCTGTCCCTCTCGACCTGCACCCGCAGAAGAGTACAGTGCCGGTATGACAGCACAAGACATCATCAGACGCCTTAATCTGCAGCCGCATCCCGAAGGCGGCCATTACCGCCAGACCTGGATCGCCGAAAACGAAGGCCGCCCCACGGGCACCTGTATTTTCTTTCTTCTGGCGGCGGGGGAAAGCAGTCACTGGCACCGCGTGGACGCAACGGAGATCTGGCTCTGGCACGCGGGCGCGCCACTGGTCCTGTCGATGAGCGCAACTGATGAGGGACCGGCACAGGATCACATGCTCGGCCCGGACCTGAACACTGCGTTGCCCCAGATCATCGTGCCGGAAAACCACTGGCAGGCCGCACATACGACAGGGGACTACACGCTGGTCAGCTGTACTGTGTCGCCCGGATTTTCATTTGACGGTTTCGCGCTTGCAGCACCTGGATTTGACATCCCCCGGGCCTGACGTCATCCGGTCGCCTGATGGACGGAGGGCCGGCTCAGGATGCCGCCACTGACAGCAGCGCGCACGCCCGTTGTCCCCGGACAGGATGTCGGCAGACCCCGCGCGACGCGCACCGCGAGATAGGCAAAGGCCTGCGCCTCCAGCATGTCCCCGTCGAGGCCGACGTCCTCGACCGGCTGCACAGGACAGTCCAGCGACACCGCGAGCATCTCCATCAGCACCGGATTGTGGCGACCACCCCCTGTGACCAGAACGCGCCCCGGGGCCTGCGGGCAATGCCTGACCCCTTCGGCCACGCCGGCCGCACACATGGCGGTCAGCGTGGCGGCGGCATCCGCATCGCTGAGCTCCCGCACAAGGGCTATCATCTCCGCAAAATCGTTTCGGTCCAGAGATTTGGGCGGCATGCGTGCAAAGAATTTCTCCGCCAGAAACAACTCCAGAGCACCCTTTTCGACCCTGCCCTGCCGCGCGATTTCACCGTCTTTGTCAAAGGCCAGGCCGAGACGGGCCTGAAGCAGATCGTTGACCGGCGCATTCGCCGGCCCCGTGTCAAAAGCCAGCAGTGCGCCATTGGCTTCCGGTGCTGCGGCGGCCGGATCCACGTAGGTCAGGTTCCCGACACCGCCCAGATTGAGGAAGGCCAGCGGCCCCTGCGCCCCGATGTACTTTGCACAGGCGAAATGGAAAAAAGGCGCGAGCGGCGCGCCCTCCCCGCCCAGTTCGACATCGGCAGTGCGGAAGTCCCAGACAACAGGACAGCCCAGCGCATCCGCCAGCCAGCCGCCATCGCCAACCTGCAATGTGCCTTTGGTCCGCGGGGCATGCGCCAAGGTCTGACCATGAAACCCGACCAGATCGATGTCCTCAAATCCGCGCAGCGCCTCAAGATGCGCCTGTTCGACCACCCGCTGCGCCGCGACAACGGATGGGCCCTCCCACTGACCCAGGGCCTCCGCCAGAACCTGTCGTTCCTGCGCGGAATAGGCCCGGTAAGCGCTTGCGCCAAAGCTCTCTATGTCACGCCCGTCCGTGCGCAGAACAGCCGCATCTACCCCGTCAAGAGACGTGCCGCTCATCGCGCCCAGCGCTGTGACGATTCCGGTTTTCGGGATGGCCCTGCTCAAAGCCTTTTCCTTTGTCTTTGCACCGCCTATAGAGTGACCGCATTCACCGTGAAAGAGCAAGACACATGACCTGGCACCCCAAATCGGATTTTGTCGCTGTAATGATCGAGCGCGGCTTTCTGGCCGATTGCACAGACTATCAGGGACTGGATGATGCGCTCTGTTCCGGGGTGAAGCCGGCCTATATCGGCTTTGATGCCACGGCGAAATCGCTGCATGTGGGATCGCTCATTCAGATCATGATGCTGCGCTGGCTGCAGAAAACAGGCCACAAACCGATCACTCTGATGGGCGGCGGCACCACCAAGGTGGGCGACCCGTCGTTCCGCGCGGACGAACGCCCGCTGCTGAGCCCTGCGGATATCGATGCTAATATCGCGGGCATCAAAAAGGTGTTCTCGGCTTACCTCAATTATGATGACAGCGACACCGGCGCTTTGATGATCAACAACGCGGAATGGCTTGATGATCTGAACTATCTCGACTTCCTGCGTGACATCGGCCGGCATTTCTCGATCAACCGAATGCTGTCGTTTGAGAGCGTGAAGTCACGGCTCGACCGCGAACAGTCGCTGTCCTTTCTCGAATTCAACTACATGATCCTGCAGGCTTACGACTTCATGGAACTGCACCGCCGTTATGGCTGCGTTCTGCAGATGGGTGGCTCGGATCAGTGGGGCAATATCGTCAACGGCATCGACCTGACGCGGCGGGTCATTGACGGTGAGGTATACGGTCTCACGTCGCCTTTGCTGACGACATCAGACGGTAAGAAAATGGGCAAATCGCAGGCCGGTGCCATCTGGCTCAACGGTGACATGCTCAGCCCGTATGAGTTCTGGCAGTTCTGGCGCAATACGAACGATGCGGACGTGGGGCGGTTCCTGAAGCTTTACACAGAGCTTGAGACCGGCGAGTGCGACCGTCTTGGCGCGCTGGAAGGGTCCGAGATCAACGAGGCCAAGATACGGCTGGCCAATGAGGTCACCACACTCCTGCATGGCGCAGAAGCGGCGGCAGCGGCCGAAGCAACCGCGCGCGAAGTGTTCGAGAAAGGCGGCGTCGGAGACGACCTGCCCCGCCTGACGATCTCACAGGACGATCTGTTTCTCGTGCCCGCCCCGGGACAGCCCGACGATGCGGAGCCCACGGAAATCCCTGTGGCCGGACTGCTGGTCAAGGCAGGTCTTTGCAAATCGGGCAAGGAAGCAAAGCGCCTGATCGCTGAAAATGGTGCCCGTATCGACGATGAACCGGTCATGCCGGACCGTCCACTGCTGAGCATGCGGCGTCTGCGCGCCAAGCCTGTGAAGCTGAGCGCGGGCAAAAAGCGCCATGCGCTGGTGCAGCTCGACTAAAGCCAGAGCCAGTCGACCAGTGACAGGATAACGAATACCGGTACTGAGAGCGCAGCCGCCACGATAAAGGCGGCTGTGCGCGTCACACGGGTCGCGGGCGCATGGACGCCCTGTACGGATACTGCATTTTTCATCCGCTGATTAACCACGTTTTAGGTTTCCACTGCGTTAATGCGGGCATGTTTGACGCTGCCCCGGAAACACCCCCGCCGCACTACAGCAAAGCACCGAGTTCGCTGGCGCACTTGAACTGCTTGGCCAGGCCCCCCGGCGGCTGCATGATGGCACGCTTGCCCTGCACCGCCGCTGGCGTGGCCTGCCTGTCACGCTGCTGTCCCGGGCGCAGGTGCATGATCCTGAGACCCTCTGGCGCCATCTTTCGTCCGCCCGTACGCGCGGGCCGGTTATTGTCTCGCCTGACCATCCGGTCGACCTCGCCGTTGCTGGTGCTGTGCCGCTGGTCAGCCCTGCAACGGTCGCGCGGCTTGACCTTGCGGGCTCTGATGATCTGCTGATGGCGGGTCTGCACCAGAAATGGCGCAACAGGCTCAGACATGCACAGGGACAGAATCTGCGTGTGACGCGCCAGAATATGCCCGATGATCCGCGCCACTGGCTTCTGCATGCGGAAACGGCGCAACAGCGTCGACGCGGCTACCGCAACTGGCCCCCTGCGCTGACCATCGCATGGACACGGGCCAACCGAAGCGGGGCGAAACTGTTCACGGCTTTCGCTGGCAAAGAGGTCGTGGCCGGCCTGCTGGTCCTGCGTCATGGCACGGGCGGCACCTATCACATTGGTCACACAACCGTCCGGGGCCGTCAGATGTCTGCGCAGACCCTTCTGTTGTGGTCTGCCATGATATGGCTGCGGCGCACCGGAGCAGAAACCCTGGACCTGGGGATCATCAACACCGAGGACGCACCCGGTCTTGCGCGGTTCAAACTGGGGACCGGCGCAGTGCCGCACAGGCTGGGTGGCACATGGGCCTGGTGGCCACCGGTGACACCATTGCTGGGGCGTGTGGCGCGGCTGGACAAACGCCTGATGCAGGGTCTCTGGACAGCCAACTGACCCCATGCTTTGTGTGGTGCAGGCGGACAAAGGGACAGCACACCATGGAACTGGCGGGAACATCAGCGATCATCACCGGCGGCGCTTCGGGACTGGGAAAGGCAACAGCAAGAGGGTTTGCAGCACGCGGCGCACAGGTTACGCTGCTGGACCGCGACAGCGAACGGGGGCACGCCGTCGCAACCGAGATCGGCGGTCATTTTGCCCGGACCGATGTGACGGACGAAGCGTCGGTTGCAGCCGCAGTGTCACTGGCATGCGATAAAATGGGCGGTATCACAGCGGCGGTGAACTGTGCCGGCATCGCAGATGCGGCGAAAACCATCGGTCGGGATGGCCCTCATCCCCTCGGTCTCTTTCAGCGGACAATAGACATCAATCTTGTCGGTTCCTTCAACGTGGCGCGCCTTGCGGCCGACGCCATGCAACACAACGAACCGGGCGCGCACGGGGCCCGGGGCGTAATTATCAACACAGCCTCCATCGCGGCCTACGACGGGCAGAAAGGTCAGACGGCCTACGCCGCTTCCAAGGGAGGCATTGTCGGTATGTGCCTGCCCATGGCACGCGATCTATCCCGCTCCGGTATCCGCGTGATGACCATCGCGCCCGGTATTTTCCGCACTCCCATGCTTGCAGGTCTTCCTCAGGAAGTTCAGGACCAGCTCGCCGCCGACGTCCCCTGCCCGGCCCGCCTCGGCGATCCTGCCGAATATGCGGATCTCGCGGCCTTTATCGTGACGGCGGGGTATCTCAACGGCGAAGTCATCCGGATAGACGGCGCCCTCAGGATGCGCTGACCCCGCGTAGGGGCCGGCGCATTTCTGCCACGACCAGGCGCGCCAGCGCCCGATCCGGCGGGGATTTCCGCTCATTATTGCGCTGTGTACAACCCTCAAATTCAATCTCTGGTAGTGGATCCGGCATGCCGCCTGATCCCGGAAACACCTGACTACCGGAGTATGCATATGTTACCCTCTGCCCCCAGAAAACTTGCCCGATACGCTCTTGTGGTGTGTCTGCTTCAGGCCGCACCCCTTTCCGCTGCGGTGCTGCAACTCGATGTCCTGACCGTCGGCATCTGCGACAGCGGACCAACAGGGTGCTTTGAGCCCGACATCGAACAGAGCTATATGAACAGGATCTTCGATCAGGCGGACATCACCCTGAACTTTCTGCCGTCACCCGATCCGGTCACGCTCGATCTCGCCGCTCTCAGTGACGGCGCAGGTCGTACCAGTCCGTTCCGTCTGCTGACAGAGTTTGCTGCCACAGCCGCCCCTGACAGTCCACCGCGCACAACCGTTCTGGGCTTTGGCCCGCGACTGACCGGCAACACCGTGGGCGCAGCGTACGTGGATGCCCCCACTCTGCCCTTTGGCATCGTCAGTGCGGAAGGCACCTCTGAGATGCTGCAGAGCGTGGTTGCCGCGCATGAACTCGGGCATATCCTTGGCGCTGATCACACAGACGACGGGATGGGCGCTCTGATGGATCCGGTGATCAACCTGTCGCTGCTCAGCAATCCGGACTTCCTGCCGTCAATTTCCGCAGACGTTGCCGCGACACTGCGCAGGAGCACCCTTCTGCAGGAAACCAATGGGGAAACGCCCGGCGACACACCCGATGATATCCCGGTCGACGACCCCGAAATCCTGCCCCCGACGATCGCTGCCGTGCCTTTGCCACCTGCGTTCTCCGGGTTGCTGATTGCTCTGGGCGGACTGGTGTTGCCTGCCTGGCGCAAACGCCGTCAGACGGCCTGACAACTGTCACCCGGCGCACCGGTTCGCTGTGCGCCGGGTCACGCCCCTGCGTCTGACGCTTTTTCTTCGAGGGTCAGCCATTCGTCTTCAGCGGCTGCCAGCTTTTCCTGTCTCTCAACCAAGGCCTCGGTGGCTTTGCCGAACTTCACCGGGTTGGATGCATAGAGATCCGGATCCGCCAGAAGCTCTGTCAGTTTGCCGATCTCCGCTTCAAGGCGTTCGATCTCTGCCGGCAGGGCCTCAAGGCGGTGCTTTTCAGTGAAACTCAGCCCCTGTGGTTTGGCGGCCTGCTTTGTGCCCGCCGGATCCTTTCGGGTCTTCGGTTGCGCTGCAGCCACGTCCTGTCGCGCCCCGGGGCCGCGCTGGCTGATATAATCGCTCCAGCCACCGGCATAGACCGTTGCCCGGCCATCGCCCTCCATCGCGATGGTCGTCGCGGCTACGCGATCCAGAAAATCCCGGTCGTGACTGACCAGCAGAACCGTCCCGTCGTAGGTCCCCAGAAGTTCCTGCAGCAGATCGAGGGTTTCCACATCAAGATCATTTGTCGGCTCGTCCAGCACCAGCAGATTGCTGGGCCGGGCCATCAGTTTTGCCAGCAGCAGCCGCGCTTTCTCGCCGCCTGACAGGGCCCGCACCGGCGCTCTGGCCTGCGCCTCATCAAAAAGAAACTCCTTGAGATAGCCCACGACGTGTTTTGGCGCTCCCCGGACCATCACCTGATCTGCCTTGCCCGACACCCGCATGTCCGGATCGCCGGTCAGGCTGTCCCAGAGGCTCATGTCACCGTCCAGCTGCGCCCGCGCCTGGTCGAACAGCGCAAGTTCCAGATTTGTGCCCAGCTTCACCGATCCGGTGTCCGGCGCCTCCCGTCCGATCAACATGTTCAGCAGCGTGGTTTTGCCCACCCCGTTGGGTCCGACAAAGGCGATGCGGTCCCCGCGCTGCACGGTCAGGGAGAAGGGTTTCAGAATGGTTCTGTCGCCGAAGGCCTTGGAAATAGAGTCGGCCTCGATCACCTTGCGGCCGGATTTCGGTCCGGCGTCCAGCGCCATGGCGGCTGTTCCCTGACGCCGGATCTGTGCCGCGCGTTCGGCCCGCAGATCCTGCAGCGCCCGCACCCGGCCCATGTTCCGTTTGCGCCGCGCTGATATCCCCTCGACCGCCCAGCGGGCTTCAGCCTTGATCTTGCGGTTCAGCTTGTGGCGCTGGGTGTCTTCTTCTTCCCAGATCGTATCGCGCCAGGCCTCAAAGGCCTCAAACCCTTTTTCCTGACGACGTACCGCGCCACGGTCGATCCACAGCGTCGCCCGGGTCAGCGCGCGCAGGAACGCCCGGTCGTGGCTGATGATGACATATCCCTGGCGGGACTGCTGCAACTCGCGCTCCAGCCAGCCGATGGCTTCGATATCAAGGTGGTTGGTCGGTTCGTCCAGCAGCATAAGGTCCGGTGCGCCGGCCATCAGACGGGCCAGCGCCGCACGCCTGCGCTCGCCGCCGCTGGCCGTCGCGACAGGCCGCGCAGGATCGAATTTCAGCCCCTCGCCCGCGCGTTCGATCCGGTACATCTCGGACGGATCCAGACCATCCGCCGCAAAATCGCCGAGCGTGGTGAAGCCCGACAGATCCGGGTCCTGTTCCATATACCCAACAGACACACCAGGACCCGCCACGACCTCCCCGCGGTCCGGCTCAACGAGGCCTGCCATAACCTTCATCAGTGTAGATTTACCGGATCCGTTGCGCCCCACCAGCGCCACGCGGTCACCGGGCTGGGCCACCAGGCTCAGATCATCAAAAACCGGATCACCGCCAAAAGTCAGCGAGATACCGTTCAGCTGTAAAAGGGGTACACGTGCCATGCAGGCGGGCTACGCGGCTCTGCGGTTCGGGTCAATGGCCGCTTGCGGAAATTGAGGTCTCCAGCAGGCGTCTGCGGGAAGCAGGCACGACGCTGATGTCGAGGCCGGTGAAAACATGCGTTGTATTCATCTGCGGGTCGATCACCGCATGATCGCTGACACGCGCGCCCAGTCTCAGGTAACTGCGCAACAGTGGTGGCATACTGCGCAGTGCCTGCACCGGGTCCGGCGCGTGATCGCCGAGTCCGGAGAACCGGAATACATCGGGCGCTCTGACCCCCGGCAACCACGACCCGGGCGCAATATGGCGCTCTCTGAGCAGGGCGAGAGCGTCCCCGAAAACCATCGGGTCCGTGCCCCTGAAGGACGAGCAGCCAAAGAGTAGCCTGGTGCCCTGACGGCCGGCATGCGCGGCAATGGCAGACCAGGCCAGCCGCAGGATGTCCGGATCGCGCCGCCCCGGCGCCACGCAGAAACGGCCGACCTCTGTCAGCGTCCCGCCAAAGGTTTGTAATCTGGCAAGGTCATAAAACCCTGCCGAGTAGCTTTCTTCGGCATCACAGGCCCGGAAATCCTGCATCCGGAAACAGCAGACCAGTGTCCCGTCATGGCTGTCCTCAATAAGGAAATGCGATGCGGTTGCGTCCCACCTGTCACCTGACAGCTCCTTCCCGGATGCGAAGGTCGCAGCCCGCAGTGCCCGCGCCGCGTGAATGTCGCCGTCAGTCCGGCCTGTGCGCAGGACAAACTTGCGGACGTCAGTCTTTTGGGCGCCCGTTTTGTCCGCTGAAGTGCCGGACCGGGGAAGATCTTTGCGCATCACGCGGATGCGGCGTGCGGGCTGTCAGAGCCCAACAGGACCAAAGCCGCCGATGTTGCCAAAGAGCTGCTGCAGGAAGCTGCGGTCGCCGACCGTTGTGTCGGTAACGCGCCGCGCAAGCGGGACAACATTTCCGTCTTCCAGTCCGAAGCGTTCGACATTGGCCACAATGCCGTTCGAATCAAAACTGATGGCGAGTACTTCACGGTCTACGACTTCCGGCTCGAAGAATGCGGTCTGGCGGAAACGGCTGCGGACAAAATACATCGCGTTGTCATTGATCACCGAAGAGGACGCCGCGGCCCCCAGAGTTTCCTCGACACTGGAACGGGTATCCACACCCACTGCGATCTGATCCAGATCTTCCTGCGCCGGAACATAGCCATGATTGCTGTAGAGCGACGAACAGGCGCTGAGAGCTGTGCACACCACGGCGACACCGGCCAACCTGAGCGCGCGTGACGCAAATATTCTGAACGCGGACCCTGTCTGCATGTGAGTGTACCCTCTTGCCCTTGGGCATTATGACTTTTATCCCGCTTATACCAAGCGGACGCCCCGGTTCAAGAAACGAAAGCAACGCCCTATGAAGCAGACCACACCATCCGCAACCGCGCTGAGGGTGGCGGACCTTGCCCAGAACAGTGCCACGCCCTTTGCGTACCGGCCTGATGCGGAGACACTCAGATCGATCGCGGCAGAGCTTGACCTGTCAGGACTGCGCAAACTGGCGTTTCAGGGGGATATCCGTGCCGAAGGCGGCGCAGACTGGCGGCTGACAGGCCGGCTTGGGGCCACTGTCATACAGCCCTGCGGTGTCACACTGGAACCTGTGACCACGCGGATTGACGCCGATGTGACCCGCCTTTTTCTCAGCGATTTCACCGATCCGGATGAACCCGAAGCCGAAATGCCCGAAGATGATACAACAGACGCTCTGGGCACGCATATCGACCCCTGGGACATCATGCTGGAGGCGCTGGCTCTGGAACTGCCGCTTTATCCCCGGGCGCCGGGAGCTGAAAGCGGCGAAATGGTTTATGCGGGCCCCGGTGTCGCGCCGATGAAGGATGAGGATGCCCGGCCCTTTGCGGGGCTTGCGGACCTGCGGGACAGACTTGCCGGCGAGGCACCGAAGGACGGCGGGGACGACAGCTGAGGCGTCCGATGATGCTGAATGTACCGAAAACCCCCGCGAAAAGGCCGAAATTCTCATAAAAACCTGCTTGCACCGCACCTGAATACGAGTATTTTGCGGCGCTCGGCGAATTAGGGTTGGACTTCCATCCGGACAGGCCCTAAACGCACGTCACACCCGAATGGGACAGATTCCTAGAACCGGCCGTCCGGCAGCCTTTTGAGCGCCCGGCCCCGAACGACAAAAAGGACAGGCCAATGGCTGTTCAACAGAACAAAGTTTCCAAGTCGCGCCGCAACAACCGTCGCGCGCACGACGCCCTGGTCGCTGCAAACCCGAACGAATGCACAAACTGTGGCGAGCTGAAACGCCCCCACCACGTCTGTGCTGCCTGTGGCCACTATGACGACAAAGAAGTCGTGGCACTGACAGAAGAGATTGATCTGGAAGACGACGCGGCCTAAACCTGTCCCTTAAGAATAAGGGCAGCAGGTTTGGAGGCGGTCGCTCTATGACGGCACAGACCGATCAGGCAGAGACAAAGACCGGACGGATCATAATTTCCGTTGACGCAATGGGCGGGGACGCGGGCCCCGCTGCTGTTGTGGCGGGCTGCGACGTGTCAGCCCGCAAAAACCCCGACATCAGTTTTATCCTGCACGGCCCCAAAGACGAGCTGAACGCGCTGGTGGGGCGGCGGCGTGTTCTGGATGGCCGCTGTGAGGTCCGGCACGCCACCGGCGTTGTCACGATGGACGACAAACCAAGCCACATTGTGCGCAATGGCAGCGAAACCTCTATGTGGTCTGCCATCGAAACGGTCCGCGAAGGTACCGCCTCCGTTGCCGTTTCCTGTGGCAATACCGGTGCGCTTATGGCGCTTTCGACCATTCGTCTGCGCCGCCTGCCCGGGGTTAAACGACCCGCGATTGCCGTGCTTTACCCCTCGTCCAACCCGCAGGGGTTCAATGTGCTGCTCGATGTGGGCGCTGACGTACGCGCGGATGCGGATGACCTGCTCCGCTATGCGCTGATGGGCATGTCATACGCGCGCAATGGCCTCGATCTGCCCCGCCCGCGGGTCGGTCTGCTGAATGTCGGCACCGAGGAACACAAAGGCCGCCCCGAGCTCAAAGAAGCCTTCGAGCTGATTCGGGACCAGCAGGAAGCTGCCGGTTTTGATTTTGCGGGATTTGTGGAAGGCGGCGACATTTCCGGCGACATCTGCGACGTCATCGTGACCGACGGCTTTACCGGCAATGTGGCGATCAAAACCGGCGAAGGGACAGCCAGCCTTGTCGGAAACCGCCTTCGGGAGGCATTCCGTTACTCGCCTCTGTCGCGCCTGGCCTCGCTGCTCGCCTATACATCTCTGGGTCGTCTGCGCAAAAAGATCGATCCGCGCCGTGTGAATGGCGGTGTTTTTCTGGGCCTTAACGGTACGGTGGTCAAATCCCATGGCGCCGCCGATGCAACCGGTGTATCTGCGGCGATCAAGCTTGCCGCACAACTGGCTCATATTCAGTTCACGGACAAACTGGCGGCGCGGGTTGCGGCCCTGCCGGCAGAGGAGAATACGTAAATGACGATCCGCGCTGTTGTTGCCGGTGTAGGCCACTATCTGCCCGAACGGGTGGTGCCGAACACCGAGTTCGAAAAGACGCTGGACACAACGGACGAATGGATCCGCGCGCGCTCCGGCATTGAGCGCCGTCACTTTGCGGCCGAGGGCGAAACAACCTCGGGCATGGCCGCACGGGCTGGCAGCGCAGCCATCGAAGACGCCGGTCTGACCGCCGCCGATGTGGATGCAATTGTTGTCGCCACCTCGACCGCTGATCTGACTTTCCCGTCTGCCGCGACCATGGTTCAGGCTGAACTGGGTATGACGGGCGGTTTTGCATTCGATGTTCAGGCGGTCTGCGCGGGGTTTGTATATGCGCTCAGCAACGCCAATGCGCTGATCCTGTCGGGACAAGCCGGCCGCGTTCTGGTGATCGGTGCAGAAACCTTCAGCCGCATCATGGACTGGACCGACCGGTCGACATGCGTGCTCTTTGGCGATGGCGCCGGTGCCCTTTTGCTGGAAGCACAGGAGAGCGCAGGCACCCCGCAGGACAGAGGCATCCTGGCGACTGACCTGAATTCCGACGGCCGCCACAAAGACCTGCTCTATGTGGACGGCGGGGTTTCGACGGGCACAACCGGATACCTGCGGATGCAGGGCAATCAGGTCTTCCGTCATGCCGTAGAGAAACTCGCAGCGACAGCAACGACCGCAATGGCACGCGCAGGCGTCGAGTCCGCTGAAGTGGACTGGATCGTACCGCATCAGGCGAACATCCGGATCATCCAGGGCACGGCCAAAAAGCTGGGGCTGCCCATGGATAAGGTGGTTGTCACCGTCCAGGATCACGGCAACACCTCTGCCGCTTCGATCCCGCTGGCGCTGTCCGTTGGGCGCGACCGGGGGCAGATCAGCAAGGGTGATCTGATCGTGACCGAGGCAATCGGCGGTGGTCTTGCCTGGGGTGCAGTCGTTCTGCGCTGGTAGGCGCGGTATTTTCCGCTTATCCCCCGCCACGCAAGCCGTTGATATTGACTCGGAAAATACGCCTCCCCTATGGTGGCTGAAAATTCAGGGGGAAAACATGGCCGAAAAGACTTTGACACGCATGGATCTGAGTGAGGCCGTTTTCCGCGAGGTCGGACTGTCCCGTAACGAAAGCGCACAACTGGTTGAATCCGTGCTGGATCATCTGTCTGACGCGCTGGTGCGCGGCGAGCAGGTCAAAATTTCGTCCTTCGGCACTTTCTCTGTGCGGGACAAATCGGCCCGGGTGGGCCGCAACCCCAAAACCGGTGAAGAGGTTCCGATCAACCCGCGCCGCGTACTGACATTCCGTCCATCGCACCTGATGAAGGATCGCGTGGCAAACGGGAACAAGTCCTGAGCTGATGCCAAAATCACCTGATGCTTTCCGCACGATCTCAGAGGTCGCAGACTGGCTGGGGGTGCAGGCGCATGTCCTGCGGTTCTGGGAAAGCAAATTCAGTCAGGTAAAGCCGGTCAAGCGCGCCGGCGGCAGGCGGTATTACCGGCCCAACGATATGTTACTGCTGGGCGGCCTGAAAAAGCTGCTGCATGAGGACGGTCTGACCATAAAGGGCGCGCAGAAAATGCTGCGCGAAAACGGCGTGGCGCATGTGGCCGCGATGTCGCAGCCGCTGGATGACCTGACAGCGGCCGTGATTGACGACCAGGTGGCAGATGAGGCGGCACCGCAACCCGCCGCTGAAATACCCGCTTTCAGTACAGAACCGGCAGAGACAGGTGAAGTACAACCTGCGTCGGACCTGCTCGCCGCTGCCCCGGATGCCGAACCCGCTGCCGAGCCGGTCACCGAGCCGGAAGAAGAACTGACCGCGCCCGAGCCCGAGGTGACAGTGGCTGCGGAAGAACCGGATGTTCCGCCAGATGCGGCAGCAGAAGATACAGCGCCGGTGGTACCGCAGCAGACGGCACCGGAGACTTTGGCCGAGCCTGCTGCTGACGCACAACCTCTGACGGATGCCGGTTCGTCGCCCCTTCCGGACGAATTGGAGGCTACGGACACGCCCATTGAAGAGGACAGCGAACCTGACCCGCTCATTGCGGCTGACGACGAGCTTGCAGATGCAGCTCCGGCGGAGGTCTCCCCGCCGGATGAGACCCCAATTGCTGGGTCAGGCGAACCCGATGTTGAGTCGCAGACTGCAGACATCGAAGACGATTTTGCACCTGTGGAAACCGCCCCCGAAGAGATACCCGAAGAGGATGAGCCGGTCGCAGAGCTGCCTGGTTTCCTGCGGCATCCACTGAACAGGGACGACGGAGCGTCCGCATCCCCAGGCGACACAGAAACAGCCGCCCCAGAAATTGATGACCTGCCACAGCCGCAAGCGCCGGGCGAAATCGAACCTGCCGCCAGCGTATCCGCGCCGGAGCCCGAAGAAACGGCCGCGGAAGCCGAACCTCCGATCACCGAAGATGCCGCTGCGGAGGCTGAGGCGCCCACAACCGAACCACAGACCGAAACAGAACAGGCCGCAGCACCGGAAGCGGTGCCGGTGCCCCGCCGGATCGACATTCCCGCACCACCAGCCGAAAGTTCGATGACCGCTGAGCCGTCGGCGCTGACTGCGCTGTCACGGGTCCGGACGCTGACGCCGGAACAGGCCGGGCAGATCCGTCCGCTTGTGGCGCGTCTGGCTCAGCTGCGGGCGGATGTGACCGGAGCGCACAAAGACGCGGGCAAAGACTGAGGCAATGGCAATTCGCTCTTGTCACGGCCCTCAGATCGGGTATGAAGCGGCTCATGTCGGGCTATGGCGCAGCCTGGTAGCGCGTCCGTCTGGGGGACGGAAGGTCGCAGGTTCGAGTCCTGCTAGCCCGACCATCAACCGACATGTCCAAAGAGCCCGCGCCCCCATTGCGCGGGCCTTTGCACTTTCAGGAGCCGGCTCATGAGTGGCGTTCTTCCCAGTCAGCAGATCGCGCAGATGATCGCGTCCAATCAGATTGCAGGCACCCGAAACGTCACAGACGCACAGATCCAGCCTGCGAGCCTTGACCTGCGCTTGGGGCGTACCGCCTGGCGGGTGCGCGCGTCCTTTCTGGCCGGTGCCGGTGCGCGGGTCTCTGACCGTCTGCGCGAGTTTGAGATGCACCGCGTAGACCTGACTGATGGAGCCGTTCTGGAAAAGGGCTGTGTCTATGTGGTTCCCCTGATGGAATCGCTGGCTCTGCCCGAAAATGTGCAGGCAGTTGCCAACGCCAAAAGCTCAACCGGACGGCTTGACCTGCTGACCCGCACCATCACGGATGGCGGCACCGAGTTTGACCGCATCGCACCCGGCTATCACGGCCCGCTTTATGCCGAGATCTGCCCCCGCTCCTTTTCTGTGCTCGTGCGACCTGGCATGCGTCTGAACCAGATCCGTTTTCGTGACACCCAGGCCGTTCTTGATGACGACAGCCTTCGCGCGCTGCATGCGGAAACGCCGCTGGTCGATGGCGAAGCGGTGATTGACGACGGCCTCGGTTTTTCTGTCGATCTGCGCCTGCCGGACACGACACTGGTCGGCTACCGGGCGAAACCGCATACCGGCGTGATCGACCTCGATCTGATCAATCACTACACCGCGTCCGAATACTGGGAAGAAGTACACAGCGACAACGGCAAGATCATTCTTGATCCCGGCGCGTTCTACATACTTGTCAGCCGGGAGGCGGTGACAATTCCCCCGGGTTATGCCGCTGAAATGGCACCCTTTCTGGCGATGGTCGGTGAATTCCGTGTGCACTACGCAGGCTTCTTTGATCCGGGCTTCGGCTATGCCGAGGCGGGCGGCGCAGGGTCACGCGGCGTGCTCGAGGTACGCTGTCACGAGGCGCCCTTTGTGCTGGAACATGGCCAGGTTGTGGGCCGCCTGATCTATGAACGGATGGACGAACTGCCCGAGCAGCTCTACGGCTCAGACATTGCGTCGAACTACCAGGGCCAGGGGCTGAAACTCTCCAAACACTTCCGAGCGCCGGAATAACCGGGCGACTTCAACTCCGGCCCGAATCTTGTTGCCGGCCAGGGCAGCGCTGGCATCAATCCTCGAAAAGCTCGCTCTGACCTTCCGCGCTCTCTTCCTCGTCGTCCGCATCTGACGGCACCGGCAGGCTTCCGGGCGGTGGTCGGTTTTCCAGCAGACCTGCGGCCCGCAGCTCTTTCAGACCAGGCAGATCGCGCGCATTTTCCAGCCCGAAGTGGTCAAGAAAGCTGTCTGTCACAACAAATGTTACTGGACGTCCAGGGGTCATTTTACGCCGCCCGAAACGGATCCATTCCATCTCAAGCAACTGATCCACGGTGCCGCGACTGACCGATACGCCCCGGATTTCCTCGATCTCGGCGCGGGTCACCGGCTGATGGTAGGCAATAATCGCCAGTGTTTCGATGGCTGCGCGGGACAGCTTGCGGGTCTCCACCGTCTCGCGCTGCATCAGAAACCCGAGATCCGGCGCGGTCCGCATCGCCCAGGCGTCACCGATCTTGCACACATTCACCCCGCGCCCTTCATAGCGCTTGCGCAGATAAACAATCGCCTCTGCAGGATCAGAACCATGCGGCATGCGGGCAGCAAGTTCCCGCAGCGAGACCGGCTCAGCAGAGGCAAAGAGGATCGCTTCAACCATGCGCTCCTGTTCCGCCATGGGCGGCGCCTCAAACAGGCTTTGTTCTTCTTCGGTCGCAGAGGTCTCGTCTGTCACGCAGGTCTGTCCTTTTTGCGCAGCTGAATGGGCGCGAATGTTTCTGACTGGCGGATTTCCAGATGGCCCTCTTTAACAAGCTCCAGCGACGCCGCAAAGGTGGCAGCTGTGGCCGAGCGCCGCCGAACCGGGTCCATTTCCCAGCCTTCCGGCAGGTAGCTGACAATATCGGTCCAGTCACCCGCAAATCCGATCAGCCCCCGCATCCGGTCCAGCGCCTGTTCCATCGTGAAGACCGCATCCCGGTCCATAACAAAGGGCCGGAATTCGTCGCGCGTCCGGATACGCGCATATCCCTGCATCAGGTCCAGCAGCGTAGCGGTATACTGAATCTTACGGGTGCGGGTGACTTCCTGGGTCTGGCCACGGGCAAAGAAATCCCGTCCCAGCCGGTCGCGCCCCATCAGGCGCGCGGCGGCATCCCGCATGGCCTGCAGCCGCTCAAGCTGAAACGCCAGGTGTGCTGCCAGCTCTTCACCAGAGGGTCCTTCTTCTTCGGGGTCGGGCGGCAACAACAGGCGTGATTTCAGAAAGGCCAGCCAGGCCGCCATCACCAGATAGTCGGCCGCGAGTTCCAGGCGCAATGCTTTGGCCCGTTCAACGAAAGCCAGATACTGCCGTGCCAGCGCCAGAACAGAGATTTTGCGCAGATCGACCTTCTGGGTCCGGCTCAGCGTCAGCAGCAGATCGAGAGGGCCTTCAAAACCGTCGACGTCAACGATCAGCGCCTCGGCCGCCAGGCGGTCCGCGACGGAGGTTTTATCCTCTTCAAAAGTGTCCTCTGACATGGACCCGACCGACCTTCACGCCCCGTTCAACAGCGTCCCAAGCTGAGCCTGAAGGGCCGGAATGTCAATATCATCCGGCTGCCTGCGCGCTGCCAGTGCACGCTCCGCGCGGGCCTGTGCAGCATCGCTCATTTCACCTGCGGCGTCAGCCACCGCACACCGCTCTGCCAGCGGCGCATTGCAGTGCAGAACGACATCGCAGCCCGCTTTCAGGGCACGTGCTGCCAGATCCGCGCGTTCGCCCTGCAATGCCTTCATGCCCAGATCATCTGTCATCAGCAGGCCGTCAAACCCGATATCATCGCGTATGACCTGCATCATCACAGGCGAGAGCGTCGCAGGCCGGTCATCTATCCCGGAAAACACCAGATGCGCGGTCATGCCCATCGGCAGGTCACGGAGCTCCCGGAAGGGCGCGAAATCTGATCCGCTGAGCGCGGCACGGGCGGCCGTGACCAGTGGCAGTTCAAAATGTGTGTCGAGAGTGGACCGCCCGTGTCCCGGAATGTGTTTCATGACCGGCAAGACACCGCCCGCCAGCATCCCGTCTGCTGCAGCACGGCCCAGCACGGCGATCGTACCGGGATCAGAGCCATAACACCTGTTGCGCAGGAATGGATGTGTTTCCGCCCCGGCAACATCCAGCATGGGCGCGCAGTTGCTGTCGATACCCACGGCCAGCAGTTCGGCGGCAATCAGGCGATACCGGAGATACATTGCCTGCGAGGCGCTTGCTCCGACGGCCTTCACAAAATCCAGCGGCGGCGTCCATTCCGTCCAGACCGGCCCGCGCAGCCGCTGCACGCGGCCGCCTTCCTGATCAACGGTAATGGGTGCGTCACGGCCAACGCTTTCGCGCATCTCGTCACAGAGCGCGCGGACCTGATCCGGCGTGTCGATATTGCGGGCAAACAGAATGAACCCAAAGGGATTCGCGTCGCGGAAGAACGCCTTTTCCGCAGCGCTCAGGCGCAGACCTTCAGCATCGAGGATGGTGGCACCAAAGCGTGTCACAACGCGCGTCAGCGGCTGGCGACGGGGATACAGTCGACCCCTTCGGCCTTGAAAGCCGCACAGAACCGGCGCGAGTCGCTCAGGTCACGAAAGCCCATGACCCGCAGGCGGTAAAACGTCCGGCCCCCGGACTGAGCCTTTTCAATAACCCGCGACTTGCCGTTCATGAAATCACCAAAGCGGCCCGCGAGACGACCCCATTCACTGCGCGCCACCTCGGGGCTTTCAAATGCCCCCAGCTGCGCCAGACGTGTCCCCGCCGGAATGCGTGCCGGATCAATCTCTGCTGTCTCAGGCGCCGGTGTGAACGCTGCCGCCTGAACACGGGCCGGACGCAACACGGGGCGCGCGGAAACCCGCAAGCCGGTTTGCTGCACAACGGCAGGCTTCGGCGTCGGCAGTGCCTCAGCTGCGGCCTGCAGCACAGGATCTGCGAGTGTGGGTTTTTCGTTCTGCGCGGCCAGAGGTTCGCTGCCAGCCGTCAGCTCTTCGACCAGCTGATTGATGGCAGCTGCCTGATCAACTTCAGCAACAGATGCGACTGCGGGGGTTGCAAAGGCATCCTGCGCGGGGCTCAGACGCACCGGAAGCTCAACCGGTGCTGCCGCCTGAACAACCGGCTGGTCCTCAGCGGTCAGTGCCGCGCCGCGGGGTGCCAGCACCACCTGATCAACCGGGCCTTCTGCGATACCTTCAGCGGCGATGGCATTCACGGCAAGACCCTGATGGCGGGCCAGTTGTCCGCCCGGGTTTTCCGGCCGGATCCGCATGTCGCCCTCGGCGGCACGCACGACGGGGATACCGCTCACGTCCCGCACCATCAGTTTGTACCCCCAGACCCCGATCCCGGCGATCAGCGCGAGTGAGACCACCGCGCCGGCCAGATTGGTCATGAAAGTCAGGGAATGCGTCGCCGCAGGTTCCTGCGCCCGTGTCTCAGATGCACGGCCATAGCCGCCCATGTCATGGGAGAATTCGATATCCGCCATCAATGCCTCGCTCTGCCGTCGGGGTACATTGCCCCTCTGGTCGTGTTCGATTGCCTGTCCGGACGCCGGGTGGTTGTGTTACCGCATTTCCTGCGCCGGTGTGACGCCAAGAATACCCAAACCGGCCGAAATTACAATCGCCGCGGCCTGTGCGAGGGCGATTTTTGCCTGGCTTGTGGCTGCATCGCCCTCCTGGACGGCACGCAACGTATCGTCGGACCGGCCCAGGTGGTAGAGGCTGTGGAAATCGGACGCCACATCATAGAGGTAGAACGCAATCCGGTGCGGCTCATTGGAGCGCGCCGCAGTTTCCACCAGACGCGGCCATTCCGCCAGCCGTGCGGCCATGGCCAGTTCAGCCGGATGCGCCAGAAGGCCAAGGTCCGCCGCCTCCAGTGTGCCATCGGCCACGTCAATTCCGGCCTCTTTCGCTTTGTTCAGGATCGACGCAACCCGCGCGTGGGCATACTGGACATAGAAAACCGGATTTTCCCGGCTCTGTTCCAGCACCTTGTCGAAATCGAAATCCAGCATCGCGTCGTTCTTGCGCGTCAGCATCACAAAACGCGTCACGTCAGGTCCGACCTGATCCACAACGTCCCGCAGGGTTACAAAGGTCCCCGCCCGTTTGGACATCTTGAACGGCTCACCGTTCTTGAACAGCTTCACCAGCTGCGTCAGCTTGATATCGAGCGGCACCGTGCCGCCGGACAATGCGGAAACGGCAGCTTTCATCCGTTTGACATAGCCGCCGTGATCCGCCCCGAAAATGTCGATCAGCGCATCAAACCCACGGCTGACTTTGTCATAGTGATAGGCAATATCCGGCGCGAAATAGGTCCAGCTGCCGTCCGATTTCATCACCGGACGATCCACATCGTCCCCGTGTTCGGTGGATCTGAAAAGCGTCTGCTCGCGCGGTTCCCAGTCTTCGGGCTTTTTGCCCTTGGGCGGCTCAAGCACACCTTCGTAGATCAGGCCCCTGCCCCGCAGATCATCAATCGCCGCCTCGATCCGGCCGGTACCGTACAGAGACTTCTCAGAATAGAAGACGTCCATCTCGACACCCAGCGCTTTCAGATCCGCGCGTATCAGATCCATCATGGCGTCGGTAGCAAAGTTCCGGATGTCTTCCAGCCAGAATTGTTCTCCCTTGTCGAGGTAGGCGTCGCCGACCTTGTCCTTGAGCGCCTGCCCCACCGGGATCAGATAATCGCCCGGATAAGTGCCGTCCGGAAACGCCACCTCCTGGCCGTGGGCTTCCTGATACCGCAGGTATACCGACCGGGCGAGCACATCGACCTGAGCACCACCATCATTGATGTAGTATTCCCGCGTGACGTCAAATCCGGCGAAGTCCAGCAGCGAAGCCAGCGCATCGCCAAAGACCGCCCCCCGCGTATGCCCCACGTGCAGCGGGCCGGTGGGGTTGGCGGAAACATATTCGACGTTGACCTTTTTACCGCTGCCCAATGACGCCCTGCCAAAATCCGTGCCCGTTGCCAGAACAGCACGGATCACCTCCTGCCAGACACCGGGTGCCAGCCGCAGGTTCAGAAACCCCGGCCCTGCCACCTCGGCACTGGTGATACGGTCATCCGCGCCCAGTTTTTCCGCCAGCAGCGAAGCGATATCGCGGGGTTTCATGCCCGCTGGTTTTGCCAGAACCATCGCAGCATTCGTTGCCATATCCCCGTGGGCGGCATCGCGCGGCGGCTCGACCGTCACGTTGTCAAGCGACAGACCCTGCGGCAGCGCACCATCAGCCATCATAGCTTCCAGTGTTTCGGTCACCAGGTGACGGATATCGGCAAAGAGGTTCACGGGCGTTTGTCCTTCGGGAAGTGTTGCGCGCGGTTTATCACGGCCTGTGCCCGGGTCAACCGCACAGGCTCAGAGCCCGCCGATCAGGCGTTCATGCTCCTGGAGTGCAAACCGGTCAGTCATGCCCGCGATATAGTCTGACACGATCCGCGCGAGCGCCGTTTCGGTGCTGGCCTCAGCCACGTCCTTGCGCCATTGTTTCGGCAGCTGATCCGGGTGCTCCATGAACCACGGAAAGAGCTCCTCGACCACATTGGTCACCCGCGCGCGCATCTCGACCACGCTCGGGGCGCGGTACATGCGCTGGAACAGAAACGCGCGGATCACCTTCAGATCCTCAAACAACGGGTCCGAAAACCGGATCACAGAGCGCCCGGCATGCCGGACGTCCGTAACAGACGCAGGTTGCAGTTCCGCGAGACGCTGCTGGGCAAAGACAATCACATCTTCAACCAGGACACCGAAAAAGCGGCGCAGCGCTTCGTGGCGGCGGCGGTAATAGTTCAGGCCGGGATATTTCTGATCAACTTCGGCGAAACACTCCCGCAGGATCGGCAGTCCGGCCAGCTCATCCGTGGAAAAGAGTTCAGCCCGCAGCCCGTCATGCAGATCATGGTGATTGTAGGCCACGTCATCCGCGATGGCTGCAACCTGCGCTTCGGCGCTGGCGTGTGTGTGCAGTTCAAGATCCATCTCGGCGTTGCAGGCCGCCAGCGCCCAGGGGATTTCGCCGGTCACGGGGCCATTGTGTTTGGCGATGCCTTCCAGCGTTTCCCAGGTCAGGTTCAGCCCGTCAAAATCCGCGTAGTGCCGCTCCAGATTGGTGACGATCCGGATCGCCTGCGCATTGTGATCAAACCCGCCATAGGGCTCCATCAGCGCGCAGAGCGCATCCTCGCCGGTGTGTCCGAAGGGCGTGTGACCCAGATCATGGGCCAGTGCCACGGCCTCGGTCAGTTCCGCGTTCAGCCCCAGCGCGCCGGAAATTGTGCGGGCCACCTGTGCGACCTCAATGGAATGGGTGAGCCGCGTCCGGTAATAATCGCCCTCGTGCTCGATGAAGACCTGGGTTTTGTGTTTAAGCCGCCGGAACGCGCTGGCATGGATAATCCGGTCCCGGTCGCGCTGAAAACACGAACGGAAAGTGCTTTCCTCTTCCCGCACGCGCCGCCCCCTGGCCAGTGCGGGATCGGAGGCATACTGCGCAGTCATAGCTCGCTGGTCCTTGTGGCCTGTCCCGGGGATTTCTATATTGTACACGACCCGTGAATGAAACCACCGTCGGAGCATGAGCAGATGCAGCTGCCCCCCAAAGTCACCTCCCGCGCTTTCGAGCGCCTCGCCGAAATCGGTGCGGCAACAGACGGCAAGGCCCTGCGTGTCGCTGTAGAAGGCGGCGGATGCTCAGGTTTTCAGTATGAGATTGCCCTGGATGAGCCGCGTGATGACGATCTGATTCTGGAAGGTGCCGGCGAAAAAGTCGTGGTTGACGCAGTATCTCTGCCGTTTCTGACCGACGCGGTCATCGATTTCACCGAAGAACTGATCGGGGCGAGATTCGTGATCGAAAACCCCAATGCCACCAGTTCCTGCGGCTGCGGCACATCCTTCTCGATGTGACGCTCAGCCCTCGGCTCGCGCGAACCCTTCGAAGAAGTCACCAAACCGTGCCGTGGATTGCGCGGCACAGGTGAGAATGCGGTGTTCCTCTTCACCCAGCACAGATTCCAGCAGCCCCCGCATCTGTTCCCAGTCGCAGCTGCGCGCCGCACCCAGATGGAACAGGTATTCTGAAATGCGCCGCAGCGGGCCGCGTGGTGCGCCACGCCGCTCTACCATCAGGGCACCCTCTACCGGTGTGCCCCTGAAACCTTCGGCCCCCGCATGGGACGCCCACCAGCTGCTAACAAGGTATTCATGATAGGCATCGGCACCGGATCCATGAGCCGCCGGTTGCAGAACGAAGCCGCCCGTTTCGAGGGCCAGCCAGTCTTCCCAGATCTCGCTCGGAACACGACCCGCAAAGCGCAACGCTACGCAAACCTCTGACATCAGGTCAAAATCCTGATCCAGCCAGGCAAGAAGTCCGGCGTACTCCAGACTGGTCAGCGCATCCTCGCTCAGCGCGGGATCATGCCGGCCGTAGTCGGAGAGATAGAACACAATGTGTGTTAGCTCATAGGCCGCTTTCTTGTTGGGCAGCGCAAAGGTCCCGGTCGACCCGATAAAACGGCGCAGTCTTGCCTCAAGCGCAGTATCCTGTGTTCCTTGTCCACGCCGCGCCAGAAGACGTTCTGCTTCGGCACGCTGCAGATCGGACAACTCCGCGGTCGCCAGTTTTCTGTCTCTGGCCGTGGCACAGATGTCTGTGCCCGCATCCCCCGCGATCCCAAGATCCTCAAGATCAAGGCAGATCGACAGAAGAAACCGGTAATACTGCGGGAAAAAGGCCAGCCGTCCCGCGACAGTGTCATAGAATGGCCGGTAGACCTCGAGCACTTCAGGGCGCAGGCTGGCCCCGGATGTCGCGAGAACGTTCAGCAGTTCGGCATTTTCCTTCAGCCAGAAAACATCGCTGCTGTCGCGCCGGTGCAGTGCGAAATTCCGCAGCAGCTGTCCCTGACGCTGAGAGAGATTTGGCCTGCGCGGCAACCCGATTGAGATCACGTTGGACATGAGCTTTCCTTTCGCTTTCAGCGGATTGCCGCGCAGAGCATCAGCGGATCAGGACCCTTGGGGAAGGCCCTGTTCCGGCTGAGCTGTCACTTTGCAGGTGTCATGGATGTGGTGAAAAGACCGGTCGCCTCTCCCGCCAGAGCATCGCTGCCTGAAATCATTGATGTGGTGAACTGACCGGTTTCGCCACCCGTCATAACAGAAACCGGAGACATGGAAGTGGTGAAGAGACCGGTCGCCTCGCCACACATCATGTCGCTGTCCTGCGACTGCATTGAGGTCGTATAAAGCGCTGTGGCTTCACCGCCGTGCATATCTGCAGCAGGGTGTGTTACATCGTGAGCAAAGTCGGCTTTGAGCAGTGCGTTCGTCATCATTTTGTATCCCTTTCTGATGATGTTCAGGTCGCCCGTTAACGCTTGCTCCTAAAGCACGAATTTTAAAGGAAAAATCCCGTTAAGGATGTGTTAACCCTGAGTTATCCACAGGGAGGCGCGCCGCTAAAGGATAAGAATGGAAAGAAAAGGCACTGCGGTAATCTTCGTTAAAGAATTTTTATCCACAGACACGCTGCCTGTGGATATTAACCTTTTGAGGGCAAATCCGCCGAACACCTTAACGAGAATCACTCCATTAATACTCTCCCTCAGAGTGATATTTTGCCGGGGTTGCCCCACCGGCGCGCATGCGCGATAGAAAAGGACAGGTGACGGGAGTTCGGATCATGAAAATTGCGACGTTCAACATCAACGGGATCAAAGCGCGGATCGAAGCGCTGCCCGCCTGGCTGAAAGAAGCGCAGCCGGACGTCGCCCTCCTGCAGGAGATCAAATCCGTTGACGAGAACTTCCCGCGCGAAGTCTTCGAGGACCTGGGCTACAACGTCGAAACGCATGGCCAGAAAAGCTTCAACGGCGTCGCAATCCTGTCAAAAACCCCTCTGGAGGACGTGACCCGCGGACTGCCTGGCGACGACAGTGATGAACAGGCCCGCTATATCGAAGCGACTGTCATGGGCGACAACGAAGCAGTACGTGTCTGCGGCCTCTACCTGCCAAATGGCAATCCGGCGCCCGGTCCGAAATACGACTACAAACTTGCCTGGATGGCACGGCTGGAGGCGCGCGCGCGGGACCTGCTAGCGCAGGAGATCCCATTTGTCATGGCGGGCGACTACAACATCATCCCGCAGGCGGAAGATGCCGCAAAACCCGATGCCTGGCGCGAAGATGCGCTGTTCAGGACCGAGAGTCGCACGGCTTTCAGACGGTTGCTGAACCTTGGCCTGACCGAGGCGTTCAGGGCCCGGACCCCGGGGCCCGGACATTACAGCTTCTGGGACTATCAGGCAGGCGCCTGGAACCGGAATAACGGCATCCGGATCGACCACCTGCTGCTCAGCCCGCAGGCGGCCGATATGCTCACCGATTGTCAGATCGACAAAGAGGTGCGCGGCCGGGACAAACCCTCGGACCACGTACCCGTCTGGATTGACCTGGCCGCCTGATTTCCGGCTTCCGCGGGACAGCCCTTACCCGTAGATGCGCGTTGCGCCCAGGCCGTCGTGGATCTGGTTCACCATTGCCGGCTGAAGCCCCATGCCCTGCGCCAGGGCGTGCAGATACTGTGCCTCCGCCTGGTTGTCGGGATCAATCGCGTTGAGCGCCATGGTATAGACCTGCGTTTCCAGACCACGCGGGGTGTCCGCCGCCAGTTGGGCCGCATCCACAGGCTGTTCAAGCATGTCCTGGATTACAGCCACATCCGCCGGGTCGCCATCGCGCAGCGCCTGCAGCAGTTTAGCCTTTTCGTCAGCGTCAATGTCGCCATCCGCGCGCGCGGCCTGCGTCATCGCCCGCAGCATCAGCCGGGCGACGTCTTCCTCGTCCGGCTCTTCGACGGGATTATCCTGATTGATCAGCGCTTCAAGGCCACCGCCCCCTGGTGCCGTCCCGCCCCGCGCAGCTGCAAGACCGCCCAGCAGGCCACCCAGCCCGCCCAGACCACCGGCAGAAGCACCCGCGCCACCGCCGCTCAGTTGCCCCAGCAACCCACCCAGTCCGCCGCCTGCGCCGCCCTGTCCGCCGGCGCCGCCAAGCTGACCCAGCAGATCACCAAGACCGCCCATGCTGCCAGCCTGGGCCGCACCACCGCCGCCGCCCTGACCGGTCAGGTCTTCCATCACGGCACCAATGCCGCCCTTGCGGCTGACCGCTTCCATCCCTTTGGCCACCGCAAAGCCGATGGCCAATTTTGTTACTGTTTTCATCAAAGACATAAACCACTCCCTGTTTTCTCAGACGCAAAATGCAGATGCGCGATCATGAAACAGAAAGGGCCAATGCGTCCACCGGTCAGGCAGGGGGAAAAACCGCGCGCCGGGCGCAGAACCGGCAGGAAATCGCGGGAATACTAATTTCATTCGGGGTCAGGCTTCGAGTTCGGCGTCCCAGTAAAGGAAGTCCATCCAGCTGTCGTGCAGATAACCGGGCGGAAATTTCCGGCCCATATTGCGCAGTTCCTCCGCACCTGGCTGGCGCGGCGGCTTGCGCAGTGACAAGCCCGTGCGGTGCAGCGGTTTGGACCCCTTTTTGAGGTTGCAGGGCGAGCAGGCCGCCACAACATTCTGCCAGCTCGTCACGCCCCCCGAAGCGCGGGGGACCACGTGATCAAACGTCAGCTCCCCCGGGCGCCGCAGTACTGGCAGCGGAATTCGTCCCGCAGAAATAAATTAAAGCGCGTGAAGGCCACGCGCTTTTGAGGTTTTACATAGTCTTTCAGGACAACGACCGAGGGTATTCTGATTTCGGTACTCGGGCTTCGGACGATGTCGTCATATTCGGCAACGATGTCCACCCGGTCGAGCCAGGCCGCCTTGACCGCTTCCTGCCAGGGCCAGAGAGACAGCGGATAATAACTCAGGGGGCGGTAGTCGGCATTCAGCACCAGTGCAGGCCTGTGTTTCAGACTGGCAGGGTTACGTGTGAATTCCGTTCTGAAATCGCCATCCATGATCGTACTGCACCTCTTCCGTTCCGCGTCCGGTCCGGCGGGACTATCCCTCCGATAACAGGACTATATCTCGTGGTTTCAGCCTGACAAGCCCCTGAATGACCACAATATGTCGCAACCTGTATCGACCGGAGATGTAACGGCCCGATGACGGTTATCCAAAGGCCCGGCACCGCTGGGATGCCGGGCCCGGGCAGATCAGTTCCAGACAGAGGCAAGATGCGCCCGGATGGTGGTGATCAGAGTTTCGTGCATCGCGGCCCGGTGTTCGGTGCCCTGGGCACAGACGATCTCGTCACCCGGTTCTTCTTTGGCGAGGATGGCGTAGCCCTGCTCCAGGCAGACCCCCATGAAATCAAAATGGCCTGCGCCCTCAATTTCGAAGTGGGTCACGACGTCCGCAGGCAGCATCGCCGCCAGCGCGCGGGCCTCAACGTCCTGATCCAGCATGTCCTGACGGCCCGAGCCCAGCACCATCACCGGACGGGTGATCCCCGCAATGCTTTCCGCGTCAAAGGTCTGTACACCGCCCGGGTCCAGCGCGATGAAAGTATCAATCCGCGGATCAGACCGGTCACTCTGCAGATCCGCAAGATCCGCCTCATCCTCACCCACGCGCCACATGGCCAGCGCGGCGCAATCGGGCCGGTCAGGCGTATCAGCACATTTTGCGGCGAACCCTGCCGCGTCGTGCCGCGCACCGGCTGCCGCCAGCATGGTGTATCCGCCCAGCGAATGCCCGGCCGCTGCGACGCGGGTCAGGTCCATATGATCCCCAAAGCGCGGATCACGGGCCGCCGCATCAAGGCTGACGCTGAGGTCGGTGGCGCGCAACCACAGCATCCGCGCCTGTTCCGGGTCGCGGTCAAAACTCGTGGTGCCCGGGTGGTTGGGCATCACGGAAATGATCCCCACTTCGGCAAGTGCCTTGGCCAGCCAGGCCTGGTTCAGCGAATTGCCATACATCCCATGCGAAATCAGCATGACGGGAAACACGCCGGGGGCGATACGTGCATCCGGCTGCGCCGATTCCACCTGCCACACAGCACTGCCGCGCAGTTGCTGCGGCGCACCGGTCTCGCGCGTAGGATACCAGACATGCCCGCCCAGCGCACGGCCGCTTTCTTCGTGAACAGCGGTGAATTCAGCGACAGCGGCCTGATAAGTATCTGCTTTGGCGGACACCACGAGGCCCAGTGCAATGGCAGTTCCGAGTATCAGGTTGTGAAAAGTGGTGTTCATGTTGAACCTCCTTGCGTGACGTGTTGCGATGAACAAGACTTGAGCGAGCAGGCGATTTCGGGCAATGCCTCGGCTGTCCTGAATGGCGTTTCAGGACACTCAGGCGCAATCGAGGACATTAAACCGGATGATTTCGATCCCCCTGCCTCTGATCCTCACGGCTGTGGCCCTGATGGCTGCGGTCTTCACGGTCACGCGCCGGTGGCTGCCGGGCAACGCGCGTGTCGCCTTCACGGCACTGGCCCTGCTGATCGCGGCGCTGACGTTTCTTGTGACCCTGCGCTTTGCCTGGAACCTTGAGGAAGTCATTGCCGTGCAGCGCCTGCTGCCCTTCTGGATCGGACCACTGGCCTGGCTGGGGTGTCTGGCCGTCTCTGACCGCGCCGCGGAATTCCGCCGGGCGCTGCCGCTGCACGCAGGTCCCGCAGTTGCCGCCGGCCTGCTGGTGCAGGCTTTCCCGGCCCTTCGCATCGGTATCGATCCGGCAATCGCAGTCAGCTACCTGATCTACGCCTGGGCAATCCTGCGGCTCTGGCGTGCGGGGCCGGACCGTCTGTCCCAGGTGCCCGTATCGAAGGCAGCGGCTCTGCGGCGGCTCTTCCTGACCGGCGCCGGATTTCTTTGTGTGACGCTCGTGCTCGACAGCGTGATAGCGCTCGATTTCCTGCGCACCGGTGGTGCCAATGTCACCCGACTGCTGTCCTTTGCCAGCCTGCTGCAGCTCGTGGTGCTTGCGGTTGTTCTGGTTCTGGCCCTGCGCCAGCCGGAGCGGGCCGCGCCAGCGGTCTCCGGCGAGGATGCCCGGCTTGTGACCCGCGCCGCAGACTGCCTTTCGGAGACCCGGCTTTTTACCGACCCCGACCTTTCGCTGACCCGCCTCGCCCGCCGGATCGCTGTAACCGACCGCGCCCTGTCAGAGGCCATCAACCGGCACACCGGCGCAAATGTATCGCAGTTCATCAATGGTTTCCGCGTGGAAGAAGCCGCCCACCTGCTGCGCACAACCCGTGACCCGATCATGAGCATCGGTGAACAGGCAGGTTTTCTCACCCGCTCGAATTTCTATGCAGAATTCCAGCGCGTGAAAGGTATGAGCCCCGGCGCCTGGCGGAAGTCAGAAAGTGCGGTGTGAAGTTCCGCTCTGAGCCCACCTGGTGAATTCGGCACCACCGCTACACGCGCATGCAGAAAGCGGTCTCTGCATCAGCTAAGTGCTTTGTGCTGCGTGGCGGCGGTAAGACCGGCCATTTGTCAGCGATGCAGCGAAAGTCACTACGGCAAAAGTCGGGTCCGGACAAACCTGACCCTCCCAATTCGGCGCGGTTCGTGCAAATTCCTGCGATGGAAAAGGTTATCAAGGCACATGCCACTGCGGTCGGGTGAGGTTTGAGCTGGTTGCGGGCATCAATCACCTGTGAGTCTGCGACCGTTCAGTTTCTCTGAAACGGGGGCCTTGATCTTCAGAGCGTCAGCGAGGTGCATCCGCATCCTCACACCGCTGAGCGAGTTGACCCGCCATCAGCAGGGAACCTTCACCGGCAAAGACTATTTTTGCCCGACAAGCGGAATTCTCCGCTTCCGCCATCTGAGCGCCCCGCCCCCCGAAGAACGCGCGCGCTGGCTGACGCCGTTTCAGGGCCGGGCCGCAAACGCGCGCTGTCTGGATAAATTTGACATCGAAGCACCGCCTACGGTCAGAGTTCAGGGTAACAAGCTGTGATCCCTTTCCTGCAGCATCGGTATAGCGGAGCACTGTGGGGCCGAAAGCACGCACGGCAACTGCTTTTCACTAAAGTCAGAAGAGCCAACCTCTTTGCTTGCTGGCACACTCATGTGATCGAAGCGTGTTGAGTAGATGGCGCGGAAAGCCCAGACAGGAGAAGACAAATTTTCCGGAGTGAGGGTGCATGCAAGCTCTGCCTCAGGAATATAGCTCGTCCATATTCACTATTGTGATCTCTTTCCGACTGACTTGCAGGACGCCTTCGCTCTGCAGTCGGTCCAGCGATTGGGTCACCCACTGGCGTGTGGCCCCAACAATCGTAGCAATCTGATCGTATGTGATATCGCGGTCGACGACGATTTGCCCTTCTTCATGGCGGCCATAGGTTTCAGCCAGGATGACCAGCAACTGTCGCAACCGTTCAGAGACCGTCCGCGTGCCCAGCATCTGGATCAGCGCTGAGTAGCATTTCCCTTTGTTCACCAGCCCGTTGATCACAGCGACCGCCACATCCGGGATCTCGCGGACCAAGCGCAACAGACTTGCGCCAGACACGAAAAGCAATTCGCAATCCTCAAGGGCATCCGCTGACCAGACATGGCGTCCCATGCCGAAAACTTCCGGACCACCGATGAAATGGCCAACGCTCCAATAGGCCAGGGTGATCTCTCGCCCGGATGGCCCTGCATAGAACGTGCGGATGCGGCCCTTTTCCACGACCCAGACACCTGTGTGCGGATCGCCCTGGAAAAAGACACCCTCGCCCTTTGAGACTTTGCACCTTGTTCCCTGTCTCCGCACCTTTTTCTGATCGTCAGAGGAAAGGGAAGAGAGAAAACCAGCGCCTGTGTTGATCTCAAGCAGATACTCCGACAGAAAAATTGCGCTTGGATCCGTCTCGGAAATGGGATTGAGCTCAGTCATGGTGACCGTTCTAACGATGCCAGGTAGCCCGCGACCTGATCAATTTCGTCGCCGAATGACACAAATGCCTTTCGGTGCAACTCAGCGGCATCACTGTGGGATCGCGCACCATCGCGAAAATCGCGCATTTGTTTCGCCAGATATCCTGCGTGCTGGGCTGACAGGTGCGGTACATTTTCCGCGCCATTCTCTCCGTGGCAGGTGAGGCAACCAGCATATTCGGTCAACTGCATGCCGACGTTGTCTGCTGGAGGTGGTGAGGGCTCTGGCGGTTCCTGATCGGAGAACCATTCAACCACGACGGCAAAATCCTCTGGCTTGAGTTCTGTGACGATGCTCGCCATTTGGCCGCCGTCATTTGTACGCGCACCCGAAAGGAACGCCTCCAGCTGCGACTGCACATAGGCTGGTTTTTGTCCGGCCAGGTGTGGAAACTTGGCTGTCCGGGACTGCCCGAACAATCCGTGGCAGAGTGCGCATGTCTCATAGGGCGGATAGCTGGCCGCATCGAAATCAGCGGCCGCAGGTCCGGCCAAGAGCAGCGCTGAGGATACAGCCAGATAGTTCACGAACCGCTCTGCCGGGTCTTGACCTCGGCGGCGACATTCAGGGTTTCACCATCAGCGAACAGGAGTTTAAGGTCGACGACGTCACCGACCTTTGCGGGCGTTTCGGGTCGCATCAGCATGATGTGCAGACTACCAGGTTGCAGTACCACACTTTGCCCCGGTGCCAGATCCAACTGATGCACCATGCTCATGGTGGCGATACCGTCCTTTGACTCGCTCATGTGCAAATGCGCCATTCCATAGCCGACAGCCTCAACGCCGATCACGCTGCGCAGTCTGTTTGTGGTGTTCTCCAGCTTCATATAAGCCGCCTGCGCCATCGAGCCTGGCGGCGATTGGGGCACATAGGCGTTGGTGGCTTTGATATCCTGCGCCATGGCCATGGTTGCGGTCATCAAAAGAGATGCTGTTGCAATCGATCGGATCATTTGGAAAGCTCCTTGCGGTAGGTGATCTGAAGACGCGCAAGGAATTCTGCGGTCAGTCCAGAATCGAACGGCGGCTGTAGTTTGGCCCTGAGTGTGCCATCCGGCGCGATGACGGATACAGCCGATGTATGCTGCACGTCATAAGCGCCGTCTGCGTCAGGGGGCATCAAGCGGTAATAGCCATCGGATATCTCAACAAAGGCGTCGATGTTTTCGCGGGTGCCCGTCATGCTGCGAAAGTCCGGATGAAAGAAAGGTCCATACTCGCTGATGTACCCAGCATCGCGTTCAGGATCGACGGATAGAAACCAGACCTTTGGCACGTTATCGGGCCGCACACGCATACCGGTTTCAGCCACGGCAGCTTCCAGGTTGCCCAGCGTAAACGGACAAACATCCGGACAGGTCAGAAAACCAATCATCACAAGCGTCCACTGATCTTTCAGATCGCTGCTTTGATAGGTTTGGCCATTTTCGTCGTAAAATGAGAGCGTTGGCAGGGCGACAGGTTCGTCCAGCATGACACCCTGCACCTGCGCCTTAACACTGGTACCAAGGACCAAGGCAAACAGAAGGACGGCATATCGGGTCATTGGTTCTGCTCCGCAAACGCCTTGCGGCTTTCAGACTTGATTGTGTCCAGACAGAATTGCCGTGCTTCCATGTATTCCGGTGTAGCGGCCATATCGGTGGATCTCGGGCGTGATAGCCTGATCCGCACGTCCTCGATGATCCGGCCGGGGGCGGCGCTCATGATCAGCACGCGGTCGGCCAGGAAAACCGCTTCATCCACATCATGGGTTACAAAAACAACTGTGGTGCCGAACTTCCGCCAGATATCAAGCAAGCTTTCCTGCATCATCAGCCGCGTCTGAGCGTCAAGCGCGCCAAAGGGTTCATCCATCAGCAAGACGCTGGGATAATTGGCCAGCGCGCGGGCGATACCAACGCGTTGTTGCATGCCGCCCGATAACTCCGCCGGATAACGGTCCCCGAATTTTTTCAGACCGACAAGCCCCAGGAAGGTATTCGCAACAGACCCCGCCTCGGTCCGCGACGCGCCAGCCATTTTGGGGCCAAAGGCGACGTTTTCGTAGACCGTTTTCCAGGGGAGAAGGGAATACTGCTGAAAGACCATGCCGCGGTCCGGACCGGGGCCCTTCACCTCAGAATCATCAACGGCGACGCTGCCGGTGGTTGGCTCAACATATCCTGCAATCGCATTGAGCAGCGTGGATTTTCCACAGCCGGACGGCCCGAGGATGCACACAAACTCTCCGGCGGCGATATCGATTGATGTCGTCTCAACCGCTCTATGCGCTGTCGCCCCGCGTCCAAAGGTGATCGAAACCTCGTTGATCTTGATCTCACCCTTATCGGATTGGGCCTGCGCCGTGCCCTCTGGCCGTTTGAACTTCAGAACATCAAGCATGCTTCAGGCTCCCACTTACGATCCGAGGCTGGCGTGCTTTTCGCCATGCCAGAAAAACGATGGTGCAAAACAGCAGGCCAAACCCGGCAAGGTTCAGCACAGGCCCCATGGATTCAAGCGCCAGCGACGTCGAGACACCCAGACCCAGCATTGCAAGGCCAACGACCCAGGACGGGGCTGCGCAACACACCACCCAGCTCATCGTGGCGTTGGTCATGGCAATCAGAATTGTGCCCAGACCAGTTGCCGCCCTCAGCGTTGTACCGGTCACGGTGTCACATTGGTCGCGCCGCAGCAGGCTGAGGCAAAGGGCGACCAGGGCACCCAGCACGAACAGAACCATCATGCGGACAGGCACCACGTTCAGGCTCCATTCCGAAATGCCCGTGCCGTAGTCATAGTTCATCTTGCCAATTTCTATCAGCCATTCCTGATTGACGATGGGCATGATGTCAGACCACGACGGCGTTGATTTGATGATGTGGATGACATTGCCAATCCAGTCATATCCAACCACGTAGTTTGGCAAAGCCTGAAACCGCACCATCAGGGCAATCATCATTAACACCTGCATCAGCAGAGCAAACATCAGCCCCATGACGATCATGCGCCGCCAGTCCTGGCGCATGGCGCGACCAATTGTTGTCAGAACATTCATCAGCGTGCCCTTTTTTGCCATTTGAGCATTGGCGCTGTGGCAAGTTTCACAGCAGCAGTCGACGCCGTGCCCAATCCACCGATCACCAGCATTCCCACGACGATGTCCTGATAGTTGATCAGGCTGTAGGCATTCCAGGTGAAGTAGCCGATCCCGTACTGACCCGAGATGATCTCTCCGGCGAGCAGGGAGAACCAGCTCACACCCATGCCAATTGCGAGCCCCGCTGCAATGGAGGGCAGCGCAGCCGGGATCACGACATGGCGGAACACATCCATGCGCGAGGCCCCGAGGGATTGCACCGCACGCACCAGAACCTCAGGGGTTTGTTCGACCCCGTGCAAGGTGTTCAGCACAATCGGGAAGAGCGCCCCAAGGAAGGTGATGTAGATGATCGAGCTTTCCTCGGTCGGCCACATCAGGATGGCCAGAGGGATCCATGCCACCGCAGGAATGGGGCGGATCACTTCAATATATGGCATCACAAAGGCGCGGGCGATCCGCGAACGCCCCATGATCAGGCCGATCCCAATGCCCAGCACAACAGCGAAGGAATAGCTGATCAGGATGCGGCGCATGGAAACGCCGATGTGGGTCCAGAAAATTTCGGTCTGAATGTGGGCGATGAAAGCGGTGAACACCTTGAGCGGCGCCGGCACATTCGAGAAGTTGATGTAAAAGTCGAGGTTTGTGGCTGTAGCAATGTGCCATAAGACCACCCCAATGCTGAGCGAGACCAAAGCGATCCCGGCGTTCTGCAAAAGGTCCGGTGAGATGCGGGAGAACACTGGAAACAGCCGCAGCAGGCACGGCTTTTGCAGCGGCGCCCCCTGCTGGAGCAGTGACGGTCTCCTCGCTTTTTGCCAATGGCTGCATGAAATTGCCTTCCATCTGGGTTGGTGCTTGCAGGCCCGAAAGAAACTCGGGCAGATGCCCGCCCGAGATCTGCGTCGGTTGTGGCTCAGCTTTCAGATGCGAAGTCCGCGATAGCATCATCGAAAGAAATGAGCGCCCCTGCGTTCGCGTTGGCATAGGCCTCTGCCTCGCCTTTGCGCAGGAAAGTTGCGTAGTCATCACCAGCTTTGACCCAGAACGCAGTCTTGCCAAAAAGCTTCAGACCCGTTTCCACGTCATAAACATATGTGGCGTTTACCAGTGCAGCCGTTGCCCGGATGTCTGCCATGCCTTTCAGGAAGTCCGCTGCATTGGCATAAGTGCTCACGCCATCGCGGGAGTGCCAGATTTCCATCGGCAGCCCTTTGTTCGCAACCTCCGGGTCAACCATCGTGGCTTTGTCCGCTTCGTAATCGACACCCATGTCGGCATATGCCGCCTTAAGATAGTCCTCGGTGATCCACGCATCGAAATCGAGTGGTGGGATCGCCTTTTCCTTGACCAGCACACTGTGGTTGAACTTCAGCGCGTCAACCCATTCGGTTTTGATCGACGGCTCAAGCGTCAGGTGTCCGCCTTCGGAGAAATAAAGGTACAGAACTTCTTTTTCGACTCCGGTCCAGCTTTCCATTTCGGTCACAGCGCGCATGGGGTCTTCGCGGATCCACTCGCCGGCCTCGTAGACCGCCTTGATGAAGGCCTGAACAACCTCCGGATACTCTTCTGCAAAATCCTGACGCACCACAACGCCGTGCAGGTACGGCACGCCCGTCTCTGACCCATCATAGATTTTGCGGCCTGTGCCACGATACTCCATGATTTCTGACCATGGGCAGAAGTCGGAATGCGCGTCGATCTTTCCCGCCGCAATATTGGCGGCACCAACTGCAGGGCTTTGGTTCTTCAGCACATACTCGGACGTGGGGATCCCATTGTCCTGCATGGCCTTCAGCAACATGCCCCACGCAGCGGACCCGACGGGTGTCGAGACCTCTTTACCTTTTAACTGGTCAATGGAGTATAGATCGCTGTCCACGGGAACGACGATTGCGTTGCCTGACCCCTTGAGGTTGTAGCCCGTGCCGGCGACATAGACGGTGCGCAGGCTGTCGGTTTCCTGAAACTTCGCGCCATTTACGATCAGCGGATAGTCACCCATCACGCCAAAGTTCAGTTTGTTCGCCAGCATCTGGTTGGTGATTGGTCCGCCTGAGCTGTAGTCAGCCCAACTGATATCATATTCGGCGTCGGCATACTTGCCATCCGTCGGCAGGTGCTTTTCCAGGAGGCCAAGCTCTTTGATCACGATGCCGGCCGTGTAGGTGTCAGTGCACATCGACTGGTGACCGACGGCAATCGCAATCTCCTCTGCCTGCGCTGCATAGCCAAGCGGTATCATGGTCGCAGCCAGCAGTGCAGTTTTCAAACGTGTTCTGTATTCCATGTCGTTCTCCGTTGCTGGGTCTTTTTTGTTTGTCGCCATCAGTAAACAGCCGGATCGCGGGATTGCGCAGCGTTTTAGGGGGTGATTTGGCCGAATTCGCGCGAAGCACAAAATATGAGCGGGAAACCTGGCGAGGATGGTTAGAATTAGGCGCAAAAAAGTTGGAATTCAAAAATATGATTAAGAATCGCGCGCAAGTTTTATAATTTAAAAACAATATCTTAATAGGTTTTTTAAGTGCAGTAAGCACCCCGTGGCCGGAACCGCGGGGTGTAAGACAAAAGCTCAGTTTGACCGATCAAAAAGGGTTATTGCACACCCAATTTACCCAAGGCCCAACGCACATTTTTGCGCACGTCCGGATCAGGATCGTCTTTGTATTTCTCAAGGAAAGGCAGCGTCTCCGACACGGCCATTTCGCCCAAAACCGCCGCACATTCCTTGCGCAGGTTTGGCACCGGTACATCCATCATCGGCGCAATTTCAATTGCAGCTTCCGTGGCGTTCAACTTCCCAAGGGACCGAACGGCCTTGACCCGAACCTGCCAATACTCATCGCCAAGTGCAGCGCGTAGCATCGGCACACAGGTTTCATCCCCAGCCTTTGCCAACGTCTCGGCTGCGGCTTCCCGGACGATCCATTCAGGGTCTTCCAGACCCTTGATCAACGTCGCCTCAGCATGTTCTGATCTGGAAAAACCCAAAGCGGCCAGTGCGGTTCGGCGCACCTGCGTGTCGCCGTCCCTGGCAGCGTCCCGTAAAGCGGGCAAGGATCCTTCGTCCTGAAGCCAGCCAATCACGCCAACTGCTTCGATACGCACCCCCGCATCGGCGTGCTGTAAAGCTTTGATCGCTGGTCCCATGGCCTCTGGCCGCCGCAACTCTTTGATTCCGGCGAGGCAGGCCCGTAGCTTCACTGTATCAGTCGCGCCCAGATGTGGCAGGATCGCGTCACCGGAGGCGGGATCCTTCAGTTCTGTCAGGCTTATTGCCGCCGCTTGCACAACCGTCGGATCGCCGTCAGTCAGCGCAGTGACCAGGGCCGCAGCCGTCTCTGGCCCATCGAAATCGGTCAGCGCCTGCGCCGCTTGTTTCCGCACACCCGGCGCGTCATCCGCAATAGCGCGCGCCAGATGCGGGATCGCAGCGGGATCTGCACTGTCAGCCAGTTCAATCACTGCCATAATACGCCCGCCAGGGGACGGGTCATCCAGCGCCTCGGCGAGTTCACCAATTTCGTCAAAGTCTTCAAAGAGCGCGGTCATAGCAGCCTCACTTCAACAGGAACGGCAGGTTCACAGTCACGGCTCCCGTGGGGCAATCGGCCTCGCACGGCATGCAATACCAGCATTCGTCATATTTCATATGCGCAGTGACGGGGCTACCATCGGGCGCTTCGACAATCCGCAAGACATCCAAGGGGCAGACATCGACGCAGACAGTGCAACCTTTGTCCGCGATGCACAGCGCGTCATCAACAACAACAGGAACAACGGTGGAGGTTTGGGCCAAAGGCATGATTTCGTTCCTTATTCTGCTGCGACAGTGCTGGTAACGCGCTGATTGTTGTAGGCGTCTTTTTCATCGTCATCGATGTCGACAATATACGGATCAACCGCCTTCTTGCTGTGCGCCGGCTTGCCATCGTCGCCTTTGGTCAGGATGGTATGGCAAAACCAGTTCTCATCATCGCGGTCATATTCAACACGGTTGTGATAGAGGCCCCACCGGCTTTCCGTACGGTAAAGCGATGCCGCTGCAGCCATGTCCGCGCAATCCATGATCGCGGAAGCCTCAAGCGACCGCATCAGCTCGTGGCTGTCGCGCACATACATCTCGTTTTCCATGTCATGGCGCACTTCCGCAAAGCGGCGCTGTGCCAGCTCCATCTTTGCAGTTACCTTCGGGGGCTGAAGATAATCATTCACAAAGCGGCGCGTCTTGTACTCGATCTGGTTCGGTGGGATGCCATCATCACGCCTGGTTGGTGCCAGAACGCGTTCACGCTCGGCATCTACTTCGCCCATATCAAAGTCGGCGAAGTCGACATCTTTCACGAAGTCGACCGCATCCAGTCCCGCAAACGCCCCATTGGTGAAGGCGCCCAGCATGTAGTTATGCGGCACGTTCGCCATATCGCCGGCAGCATAGAGGCCATCAATGGTGGTGCGCGCCCGTTCATCAACAAAGACTCCGCTGGCTGAGTGACCGGAGCAGAACCCGATCTCTGAGATGTGCATCTCGATCATATCTGTGCGGTAATCTGTGCCGCGCCCTTTGTGGAAGTGGCCGCGGGTGGGGCGCTCCACGATGTGCAACACACGTTCGATTTCAGCCACGGTTTCTTCGGCCAGATGGTTCAGCTTGAGATACACGGGCCCTTTGCCCCCCTGCAGCTCGTCATAGAACTCCTGCATCATCTGGCCGGACCAATAGTCACATTCGATGAAGCGTTCGCCGCTTGCGTTCGCCGTGTAGCCCCCCATCGGGCCTGCAACATACGCGCAAGCCGGTCCATTGTAGTCCTTGATCAGCGGATTGATCTGAAAACACTCAAGATTCGCGAGACCGGCACCAGCGTGATAGGCCATAGAATAGCCTTCGCCCGAGTTTGAGGCGTTCTCATACGTGCCATAGAGGTAACCGGAGGAAGGGAGCCCCAGACGCCCGGCGGCTCCCAGAGACATAATCACGGCCTTCGCACGCACCACGAGGAACTCCGCTGTGCGGGTGTTTACACATACCGCACCCGCGATGCGACCCTCGCCTGTGAGCAAGCGCGTCGCCATGTAGCGATTTACGATATTGATGCGCGCCTTGCGCAACTGACGGTAAAGCGCTTTTTTGACGGTATCACCATTGGGCATCGGGAGAACGTAGGTGCCTATGTGGTGTACTTTCTTTACGTCGTACTCGCCGTTCTGGTCCTTTTGGAACCGGATGCCAAACTGATCAAGCTCTTCGATGATGCTGTAGCATTCCTCAGCATACCGGTAGACCGCTTTTTGATCGACGATCCCGTCGTTCGCGATGGTAATCTCCTTGGTGTACTGCTCAGGCGTGGCGTAACCGGGAATAACCGAGTTGTTCAGGCCGTCCATACCCATGGATATTGCACCAGAGCGTTTTACATTGGCTTTGTCGAGCAAAACGACATTGGCTTCCGGGTTCTTGCGCTTGGCCTTGATCGCGGCCATTGGGCCTGCGGTGCCGCCGCCAATGATCAGGATGTCGCATTCAATCTGCGTCGTTCCATCCAGTATTTCGTCCATGAAAAGCTCCCGTCGTCATGTGGTGTTCTCAGCCTGCGCGCTGCTGCGGCGCGGCAAATGTCAACTAGTTTCCGTATTTGTCAGAAAGCTCGCGCAAATAGACAAATGGATAGACTGCGCGGTCATGACCGTCTGAAAAATGGACGTTTACGCCGGCTGGTCCCACCTGCACGAGGTTGGTTATGGTCAGACCCTCTGCCACCGCAATCTCACCATGATCGATTCGTGCCCTTGTGGAATAGGCATCCCGCGCCTCACGACGCAGCACTGCGGCAGACAGTTCGGATGTGGCACCATCCTTCCATTCAACGATCAGGTTACGGCAGTCCGGAGTGGCGGAAAGGCAGTCGATCATTCGTATCTCCTTTATTCCGTCCAGAATTGCCGCAATGCAGAATCGCTCAATAGCAATTTGTTTACGGACACGTTTTCTGCGCCGCGGCACCATGAAGAAAAACAACGAAGAGAGCGCGCCATGACTTTCGTAGTCACCGACAATTGTATCGCCTGCAAATACACAGACTGTGTGTCTGTCTGCCCCGTAGACTGCTTCTATGAAGGCGAGAACATGCTCGTCATCGATCCGGTGGAATGCATCGACTGCGGTGTGTGCGAACCCGAATGTCCCGCCGATGCGATTCGTGCCGATACCGAAGAAGGCATGAAACAGTGGGTCATCTTCAACGAAAAGTACGCGAAGATCTGGCCCGTCATCACCGAGGCCAAGGATCCCTTGCCCACAGCCGAAGAACTCGACGGGCAGACAGGCAAACTTGAGAGCCATTTCTCAGAGAAACCCGCCGCCGAAGCGGCTTAGAGGACGCTATCATGAATATTCAGACGACGACCGGTGCCAAGGTCTTGCCGGATGCGCAGACCGTGAAGTCTGTGGAACACTGGACTGACACGCTGTTTTCCTTTCGGGTATCGCGCCCCCCTCGCTGCGCTTTCGGTCCGGCGAATTTGTGATGATCGGATTGCTGAAAGATGACGGCAAGCCCTTGCTGCGCGCCTATTCCATTGCGTCACCAAGTTGGGATGAAGAGTTAGAGTTCTACTCTATTAAAGTGCCCGACGGGCCCTTGACCTCACGCCTGCAAAAGATCGTGCCGGGTGATGAGATTATCCTACGCCCAAAGCCCGTGGGCACGCTGGTGCTGGACGCGCTCTTGCCCGGGAAACGACTCTGGATGATTTGTACAGGCACTGGCGTTGCCCCTTTCGCCTCACTCCTGCGCGACCCGGAAACCTATGAGCAATACGACCAGGTGATCCTGGCCCACACCTGCCGCACAAGGGACGAACTGGCTTATGGGCGCAGGCTGGTTGAAGCCTTGCCGGATGACCCGCTGATTGGTGAACTCGTGGGCGATAAACTGACGTATTACCCGACCACCACACGGGAGCATTCCGGCATCGAAGGCCGGATCAGCGATCACCTGCGTGATGGGCGCGTATTCGAAGCGCTGGGATTGTCGGCATGGAACAGCAATGATGACCGGGTTATGGTCTGCGGCAATCTGGCGTTGAACAAAGACATCATGTCGATCTGCGAAGAACACGGTTTGGCTGAAGGGGCCAATTCGGACCCTAAACACTTCGTTGTTGAGAAGGCGTTTATTGACTGACCCAATCGGCAACGAGTTCTTCGGCATCCGTTGAACCAAAACTGACGGACGTTGGTGTCACAAAAGCGGGTGTGCCGAGGACCTGCAGAGCAACAGCCATGTCCCGGTTGGTGGAGATCCGGTCCGATACAGCGTTGCTTTTCATTTCCGCCTCGACTGCGGTCCAATCCAGCCCCTGCGCGCGGGCGATGTCTTCAAATGTGACCGCGCGCAATGGGCCTTTGATGGACCACAAGGCTTCATGGACCGCGCGGTACTGCTCTGGGCTGCCAAGGTTCTTTACCGCCAGCGCGAAACGCGCGCCCCGTTCAGACCCGGGGGAGAGAATGGGCAAATGCCGCATTTCCACCCGGATGTCTGGGTAATCTTCTAATGCCGCCTGCAACTTTGGATGCAGCGCTTTGCAGGGCGCACATCGGTAGTCGAAGAATTCAATGACAGTGAGCGCGGCGTCTGTCGGTCCAATGCCCAGAACGGCGGGTTCGGCGAACATCTCCGCATACTTCGCGATTTGTGCAGTTTGCGCCGTGCGCGCCTCGCGCTTTGACAGCGCCTCCATCGCTTCGAGAATTATCTCGGGGTGCGCCAGGAGATAAGTCCGCACCCGCTCCTCAAATTCCTGGTCAGTCATGTCAGCCGCAGCCGATTGGAGAGAAAGCATCAGTGCTCCCGCTGAAACGGCAGCCACCCTCCGAAGAAACCCCTTACGCCAAACTGTGCCAACCCTTACAAAACCCAAAGGCATCATTCGATTTATCCCTGCATCTTATCTGGCAAGATGGCTCATGACCCTTGCAAGAAGACTTTAGAGGATTCCGGTCGCGTCTCCCTTTTTTGCGCAGCAGCGCGGGGCTTCAAATTTTGGGAACGCCAAGATTCTGCAGCATTTGACGCGTTGCGTATTACTTATTGAGCAATCCGGTGACGTCGGAACAGGGATGTCACAAATCCAGGGGCGCGTACCCCTGTTTAGGTTCTAGAGTTGAGCGGTATGCAAAAGAAGGGTGAGGTAATGCCACGCTCGGTTGTCCTTCAGAGTTTGAAGCGATCTATGAAGGCTTGTTACGACCTTTGGTGCCCGCCTTTGACCGAGCCGGAAATAGAACGGGCGCATGTCTGTTCGAGTATGATTTCATCCGTTGGGTTTGATCCGGTCCGGCGGGCGCTTCAGGTCGAATTCAGTAATGGGCACCTATACCGTGTCGATGAGGTTCCGGCTGAGACGTATGACGCTCTTATGCAGGCAGAGAGCTTTGACTGGTACTACCGGAACTATATTTTGGGTCACTTTGAAAGTGAAAAAATCGGGATACTGATGCCGTTGGGATGCTGATCTGCAAAGGTTTTACCATTCAACGATCAACGTGCACGCCCAGTTTTTGGACGACGCCGCTGGTATCTCACGGCAAGAGTTTCTGAGATGGCCGTACTGAGACTGATAACGATGATGGCTCCGGCGATATCGTTCCCGCCTCCCTCATGTTGCTTTGAGTATTGACCAAATCAAGAACACACCACGCGTGCAGATATCTGTCCTTGTCGTCGTTGCTGATGAAAACCGCCGAGCCGGGGCAGCGCTTGTGTCCCCTGCGGCATCCACACTGCCACTCAGAATTCGGGCAAACGAAAAGAGCCCGGATTACCTCCACCCTCATACAGGGAAACGCCAAAGCGACTGATTTATCGAAGCGGGCCGTGGCAAAACGGGTGTTTGGGTCTCGACGATCTGCACTCTCCGGCACGGCTGCTTCGAAAAGACTGACTGCAAAGCAACGAAACAGTCGCTGCAATTGCGAAGAGATACTGCTTTAGCAATAGCTGATGTCGTACAAGGCCGCTTTGGCCGCAGAGCGAACATCCGCCCCCCTGAACCGCAGTCCTTAAAGGCTGAGCTTATCCCGCATAAACGCCAGAGCCACGGACAGGCCGTCAGGGGCGATGCCGTGGCCGGTGCGTTTCATGATGTGTGCGTAGACATCCTGCCAGCCCGCTTCCTGCAGGGCTTCGGCGGCCTGAGGCAGCGACTGGGGCGGGACCACATCATCCTGATCCCCGTGCACCAGAAGGACCGGCGGACGCACGACAACCTCGTCAGCCAGCGTCTCGGGGCTCAGCAGGCGGCCGGAAAAGGCGACGATGCCCGCGATCTCATCCTCGCGCCGGGGGGCCACATGCAGCGACATCATGGTTCCCTGCGAAAACCCAAAGAGCACGACCTGTTCCGGCAGCACATCTTCGTCCACCATCAGCGCGTCCAGGAACGCATTGAGATCATCAACCGCCTGGGCCATGCCGCGCATGGATTCCTCCTCAGAGGAGCCGTCAATCCACGGGATCGGAAACCACTGGAACCCCATCGGTGCGCCGGCGCAGGCTTCGGGCGCATCGGGCGCCACAAAGAGCGTATCCGGCAGGTGCTCACCCAGCGGATCGGCAAGGCCCAGCAGGTCCGCGCCATTGGCACCGTAGCCATGCAGGAAAACGACCACCGACCGCGTGTCCCCGGATACCGGCGCGCGCCGTTCTGCATTCAGTACTCTGGTCATGTGATCCCGTCCCTCTGTTTTGCCACCCGGTAGTACGCAAAGAGCAGTCGCGCTGCAACAGAGCGCCAGGGCGACCAGTCGGCGGCCATCTGGCGCAGCGCACGTTCTTTGGGGCGCTCCGGCAGATCAAACAGGATGCGAGCGGCCTCCTGAAGCGCCAGATCACCTGCGGCAAAGACATCCGGGCGGCCAAGGCTGAACATCGCATAGATCTCTGCCGTCCAGACCCCGATGCCCGGCACGGCCGTCAGCGTGCGTATCACCTCCCTGTCGGATACGTTTCGCAATGCGGGGTAATCAATCTCGGCAGAGGCCAGCGCATGGGCATAACGTGCCTTCTGGCGGCTCAGGCCGAGCCCGCGCAGGTCCTCTTCGCGGGCGGCGCGCACGGCGGCCTCTGTGGTCATGCCCGCGTCCAGCAGACGGGTCTGAATAGCGCGCGCTGACGCGACGCTGACCTGCTGGCTGATGATTGCGCTGAGCAGTTCGGAAAACCCGTCCGGCCGCCGCCTGAGCGGCAGTGGCCCTGTCGCCTCCAGCGCCTGTGCGAGACGCGGATCCTGGCGGCTGAGCCACGCGGCGCCTTCGGCCACATGGGCGTCCGTCTCGATGATATCGTCCACGTCAGGTATCAGCTTCCCAGGCCAGAGCCTCGGCGACGCTCTCGACCACCATGGCACCGACCGGTGTCGCAGGCCGGTCCACCATCAGAACCCGGATGCCAAGCTGGCGCGCGGCCAGCAGCTTGGACATGCTGGCCACCCCGCCGACGTTACGGCAGATCAGCCGGGTGATCCGGAGCGATTCAAACAGTGCTTTTTCCTGGCGCTGCGAGAAAGGTGGTTTGCCCTCAATAAATTTCAGGAAGGGGTAAGGTGGTGGTGCCGACGGCATACGGGTCTGGCGCAGATACACGACGTGGCCCCCGAAATCAGCGTAATCAGGCAGGCTGGCCCAGCCGGTATTGGAGAACACGCGGGCCTCTTCCGGCACAGCCGCAACCGCAGCGCGGGTTGTGGGATAACTGGTCCACTGATCCTGCCCTGTCGGCTGCCAGCTGCTGCGCAACACCCTCAGGTAGCGCACCTGGTGGTGGCTGCAGAACAGGCTCGCCTGATTGCTGATGTCGTTGTCAAACGGGTGGCTGGCATCGAGAACCGTGGTGACTTTCTGCTCCAGCGCCCAGTCCTGCAGTGCACCGGCATTCGCGAATGTGCCCACCCGCGTCGGCACCGGCAGAGGTTCCATCCCGCGTTCAGGTTCCGGCAGACTGGCGATCACATCCCGGCCCCGCGCGACGAGGCCGATAATCATGCCATGCGCTTCCCTGGCGCCAGCCAGGACCAGGGTCTTTCCACCGTTCTTCATGTGGTCATCATTATATCACGCAGCCGGGCAGACAAGAGGTCTTGCTCTGCAAAAGCGTGGCGACTACTGACAGGACTATGGAATACGCAGATGACAGCCGCGCCAGGCGCAATGTCGCCGTTCTGGTCCTCGCTCAGGCCTTTCTCGGCAGTCAGATCACGATGATCTTTGTGATCGGCGGACTTGCCGGTCAGCAGCTGGCATCCAACGTCTGTCTTGCGACGCTGCCGATCTCGATGATTGTTTTCGGCTCCATGACCACAGCGCCCTGGCTGTCCGGCATCATGCAGCGTTTCGGCCGCCGGACAGGGTTTCTTGTGGGGTCGACCGGCGGTCTGATCGGGGCCGCGATCTGCGCCTGGGCGCTGACCCTTGAAAGCTTCACGCTCTTTCTGCTCGGCAGTTATCTGACCGGCATCTACATGTCCGCACAGGGTTTTTACCGGTTCGCCGCAGCTGACACAGCATCTGACACCTTCCGCCCCAAGGCGATTTCCTACGTCATGGCGGGCGGTCTGCTGTCGGCGATCATCGGGCCGCAGCTGGTGGGATATCTGAGCGGCAATACGCCCGATGCCACTGTCATGCGGTTCTTTCCAATCTATATCGCGGCCATTGCCCTGAACGTCATGGGCATGATGCTTTTTGCGTTCCTCGACATTCCCCGCCCTGCCCGGTCCGCGGAAACGACGGACCGTGGCCGCAGCATCGGTGAGCTTCTGCGCACCCCGCGCATTGCCGTCGCCGTGATCTGCGCGATGGTCTCCTATGCGCTGATGAACCTCGTGATGACCTCAACGCCGCTGGCGGTCGTGGGCTGTGGCTTTGCCGTGGCCGATGCCTCAAACGTCGTCACCGGCCATGTGCTGGCGATGTTTGCACCGTCCTTTTTCACCGGGCATCTGATTGTGCGGTTCGGCGTCGAACGGATCATGGGGCTGGGACTTCTGATCCTCGGCGCCGCAGGCGCTGTTGCGCTGTCAGGTGTCGAGCTTGGCCATTTCTTTGTCGCCCTGATCCTGCTGGGGCTGGGCTGGAACTTTGGGTTTATCGGGGCCACCACCATGCTGGCCGGAGCCCACACACCGCAGGAACGTGGCAGGATGCAGGGGATCAACGATCTGCTGGTATTCGGAGGGGTGACCGTGGCGTCGCTGTCGTCAGGCGGGCTGATGAACTGCTCCGGCGGCACACCACAGGAGGGCTGGGCCGCCGTCAACATCGCGATGGTGCCGTTCCTGGTTCTGGCTGGTGCCGCGCTGATCTGGCTGATGATGCGCCCCAGGACGAGCGCCGCATAAGGGCGCTGCCCTCGGCGCGTCCCGCGCCTCACCCGGGATATTTCCGGCCAGAAGAAAGTTTCAGATGCGGCCTGCCAGGCGTGCCCGGGTCAGGCTAAGACTGCGTGTCAGGGGTGCGGGTTCAAGGTCTCCCGCGGCGACGCGCAAAGGGTGTTTTGTGACTGCGCGGAGCGTGCGGCGGGCGGCCCATCCGGAGAGCAGAACGGTCCGGGACGGGGCACTGAGTTTTTTGGGCGCATCCAGATCATTCAGCGCTTTCTGCGCCAGATCAGCGAGGGTTTCCGGGCGGCCGTCATGCAGGGGGCGTTTGCCCATTGCCTCAAGAGCAGGCAGGGCGCGCATCCAGTTGGCCATCGCGATGCCCCGAGCCGCGTGCATCAGTCCGGGGTCATCGGCATCCGGAGCACCCAATGCCGCAGCGGCCACCCGGAGCAGCGTGCCGGTTGTGCTCTCCAGGTAGTGCCAGAGTGCGGCTTCGTCGTCGAACGCCGTTGTGCCGATATCCCAGCGGCGCGCCTCGATCAGAGCGTCCAGCATCTGTGCCTGTTCCGGCTTCAGAACCAGAGCAAGCGATGTCACCACTTCGTGCCGGCGCACGATGCCGCGGGATGCGATTTCCTGAAGGGCGTCCCGCCACCACTGCAGCCGCATTTCGGCTATGATCGGTTCTTTGGTGACCCATGGTGCGCGGGACACTTCGACGTTGAACGCATAGAGCGGAAAGAGCACCGCGCGTGCAGAAACTGGTGCGGCCATCACGGCGGCAAAGCGGTCCGGATCGCCTTTCTGCACGAGAGCCGCGCAGGCGTTCAGGTCATCATCGAAGGTCATCGCGGCCTTACAACAAAGAGCGTGTAGCCGAATTCAGTACGGTGATTGCGCCAGAGCGCGGCCTCGTCCCGCCCTTCCTGTAACACGGCAGCAAGGGCCGGACCGGCCTCCGGTGTCAGCTGCGCGATCCGTGCATCCATCGGCCCGTAGTAGGCTTCCCAGGCGGCATCACTCAGACGACGTGTGCCAAGGACATCGTATCCTGCGGCGTCGATAGCAGACAGAACACCGGGTTCATCCGTCATATCCGCGTATTCCGCCCAGCCCTCCTGTGCCGTTTGAGACGGCGCATCCATGAACCAGCAGACCTGAGAGAACGCCACGGCGCCGCCTGGTGCAAGTGCGTTTTTCCAGGCATCAAGCGCCTGCCGGACCCCCAGGAAGTAGACTGCGCCCGCGCACCAGATCAGATCAAACGGGCCGGTGACCGCCGCCATATCGCCCGCGAAAATGGTGGTGCGGGGATCGGACCCATGGGCTGCCTGCGCCTGCTTCACGAACCCTTCAGCTTTGTCGAGCGCGGTGACATGCCCGTCTGGTGCAGCCGCCAGCAGAGCGGGAATATCCGCGCCCGGACCACAGGCCGCGTCACAGATCCGCGCATCCGCCGGGACACCTGCCAATTGCGTTGCCCAGGCAACATCCGCAGACTCCCCGGCCCTTCTCGGGGCAGGTCGTTGTGCAGGGTGAAAAACGCGTCCCAATAGCTGTCACTCATGCGATCTGCGCCCTGTCCCGAAGGATTTTCCAGCGAGATCGCGTCCAGCAGCGCTTCAAAGGAGGCGTCCACTATGTTCGGCGACACACCGACCGTGGACCAGCGGCGCCCCTGCCCGTCCTCACTGTCAATAATGACGCGTGTTACGGCTTCGGTCCCGCCCTGGGTGATCCGCACCTTGAAGTCCACAAGCCGCATGTCGTCGATGATGTCCTGGTAGCGCCCGAGGTCCTTGGCGAGCGCCTTGGCCAGCGCGTTGACAGGACCGCGGTCCGACCCCACCTCGTCCATGCTTTCGCTCACGGACAGCTTCTTTTCGCCATCCACTTTCACCACCACCACGGCCTCTGACAGGCTGACCATCTGGTTGTACTTGTTCTTGCGCCGCTCAACGGTGACCCGATAGCGTTTGACCTCAAAAAAGTCCGGCATCTGCCCAAGCGCCGAGCGCGCCAACAACTCGAAGCTGGCCTGGGCGGTGTCATAGGAATAGCCCTCGGCCTCGCGCGCCTTGATCGTATCGAGTATAAGGCCCAGCGCCGGATCGCCCTTGGCCACCTGCAGCCCCGCGCCCTCCAGACGTTCGCGCAGATTGGATTGCCCCGCCTGGTTGGACATCGGAATGATGCGGGCGTTGCCCACGTCCGAGGGGTCAATATGTTCATAGGTAGTGGGGTCTTTTAGGATCGCGCTGGCGTGCAGACCGGCCTTGTGAGCAA